>NZ_JBBMES010000002.1:0-350299 GCF_040096395.1 Lachnospira hominis (ex Hitch et al. 2025)
GTATTGTGCGGTCACAATGGCAGCAGATATGGCACATTTTTTACACCACTAAGTCAGATATCCATAGGTGATGAAGTGATGATAACCGACAAAAAGGGACAGGAGCATATCTATGAGGTAACAGAGACAGAGGTAGTAAATCCGTATGATAACAGCATCAAGACACAGGGAGATGAAAAAGAATTAACTCTTTTTACCTGTTCCCAGAAAGGAACCATGCGTTTTGTGGTCAGGTGCATTTATAAGGAGGCGGTTATGGATGAATAAGAGATACCGGTTAGCTGAGATAGAAGAGGCAGTATCGGAAATGGAAGAGTTAATTGACATCGAGGATGATATTGCAGAGATTAATGATGACTTTCAGATAGTTGTAAGCGGCTGGTCTGTGTATGTCGAAAGTCTGAATCTGACACTCAGACAGGGAATAGCCTGTGTATGGGATGCAGAGGAAGGATTATTTATGCCTGATTTTGATGTGACTATCGTGTATGAGGGGAACATTGAAACACAGGAGTGGCTCTACTACGAGCAGGACGGAATGGTCGTTACACTTGGCAACTGGCTTAATGGCAGATTGTCTTGTGAACAGATAGAACAGCTTTGGTGTGAGCTTATCATACCGGAGCAAAACAAAGAACAAAAAGAAAGCGAGGAATAGCATATGAAGTATTCAATTAAAGTAAACGAAGTAAGGGCAAAAGAGGGCAGCAACATCAAGGGATTTGCAACAGTAGTATTTGGTGATTCATTTAAGATCACCAATATTGCAATCCTTGAGAATAAGGACAAGGGAGAGCTTTTTGTTTCAATGCCTAGATACCGCTCCAATGAGCGTGATGAAAGCAATGGTGTGATCTATAAGGATGTGTGCAATCCTATCACAGCAGAGTTTCGTGAGGAACTCTATACCAATATCCTTGATGCCTATGCAAGAATCAGGGAACCGGAGAAAGAGGAGACACAGAAGCAGGACAGAACACGTGAAATGCCTGAGTTTTCCGTAACTGTGACACCTTATGAGAGGGAAGGCAGTAACATCAAAGGACTTGCCCGTATTTACTTTGAAAACAGTTTCATCGTAAATAACATCAATATCGTGCAGGGCAAAGAGAAAATCTTTGTATCAATGCCTTCTTATAAGACAAAGCAGGTGGACGAGCAGGGCAAGCCTATCTACCAGGATGTCTGCTATCCGGTCACAAAGGATTTCAGGGAAAAACTCTATAATGAGATTATCTCTGAATATGAGAAAGCAAAGGATAAGAGCAACGAAAAGGCGAGGGAGAGTGCCGAGAAACATCATGGCAATCCCGATAAAGAGAAGGACAAAGAGGCAACGCCCTTTCGATAATTAGTAATCATGTTACAGGGGCGGCCAAGGCTGCCCCATTTACAGAATGGAGGAAACAGAATGGATATAGAAGCAGGAAAAACACTTACCAACGAGGAGGTCATAAGAGAACTTCTCGAATTATTAAAGAAGAATGCCATGAAAGAGCAGGCAAATGATGTATTTGAGATATGCAGCTATGTGGATGGACTGGAGAAAAAGATTGATTCCATGACGGAAGAACTCACCAATATGCAGAACCAGATTAAGGAAATGCAGGAAGATACACTTGTCAATAATGCTAAAAAGGCATTGTCGGAAGCAAAGGAGCGACTTAATGCCAGATGTGAGCAGATAAAGTCGCAGGTATTGGAAGTGAAAGCACAGGTCAAATCTACAGCAAAGAGCATAGTTGATGAGGCAAAGGTAAAGGGAAGAGCTGCATTATACAGAGTGTCGGAGTTCTTAGGAATTAAGAAAAGGCTTCTTGATATCCGAGAGAATGTAAGAGGTGCAATAAAGACCACGGATACGGATATAGCAAAGACAGCACTTCTTGCAAAAGGATTTCGTGAAGCTGGTCAGACAGCAGCTAATGCATTCCGTACTTTTGCAGATAAGCCGGAGGTGGATTATTCGCAGAAGGAACAGAAACACCCTCTCACAAAGGCGGTACTTACCCCTATGAAAGCAGTGAGAAAACTGCTTGTATCAATGGAGCTGCATCTGGACGCTTCGATTGATAAGCTGGATAATCTGGCGATGAATGTGCAGATAGATAAGGAAAAGCGTGTGGAGAATACGAAGAGTGAGAAGCAGAATGTACCTGACAGGGCAGAAGCAGAGCCGGAGAGAGTCAATGCTGAGATTGTGTATACTCCAATGGTGGCTGAAGCACATGAGTATCAGTATAATGCCGATGCATTTGAGGCTAGAGGTGGTGCCGATGTGAAAGTGGGGACAGCAGAGAAAGTATCGAAGGTAAGAGAAGATAAAGCCAGATAGTAATTGGGGCGTGGGAGAATATCCTGCGTCCCTATTTTATTGATTCTACACTATTGTCATCGCTACGGCAGATTGGTTATATACATGTGGCATTTTATAATAAATGACACACGTAATTGCGTAATAATATAATTGTGCGAGGGGAGTAGATAAAAATGAATGAGCACCTAGCAGCATTTGTGGGATACCTGACAGATAAAGAAAAATCGAAATCAACGATTGAAAGCTATACCAGATATGTCAAAAAATTTTTGAAATATGTGGATGGAAATGAGATAACAAAGGAGCTGGTTATACAGTACAGGGAGCTATTGGAGCGTGAAGGCTCTGCGTATTCCACGATTAACCTGATACTTATTTCCATCAATTGTTATTTTTTGATATTAGAATTTGATTTAAAGACAACTGACTGATAATCAGGTATTATCAGTCAGCTAAGGTAGACCAGAGGTTAAAAATTAAACTTATTTCGTGAATGTTTTGTTGTTAATATGTTTTTTTGCTTTGCCATAGTGACATGAGTGTAAATCTGAGTTGTATTGATAGAACTATGACCAAGCATTTCCTGAATATATCGAATGTCAACATCTGCATCTAACAGTGAGCTTGCAAATGTACGACGGAACATATGAGGTGTAATATGCTGTTCAATAGCAGCAAGAGAAGTGTATTTGTTAATCATTCTCCGTACTGTTTGATCTGACAAAGGAGTGCCTGACGGGTTTACAAAAAAATGATTAGATTGATTTCTGATGAATATATGTTTTTATATTCAAGCAATATTTTTTTGACATTTGTATTTTCAGCAAGCAGAGAAAACAATGATTAAGGATAATGCAACAAAGAATGAGCCTGCAAAGAGCGGAAAAAGCCGATAGAGAAAAGTCCTCTTGAATTGAATTAAGGTTTGATTCAAGGGGATTTTTATATTTTGAGTGTCATTTTCTGCAATAAAAGGTCACTTTCTGCACAGGTAGTTGTAAAAATGTTTGAATCGGGTTTATGTTAGAAGTGTAGTTTAGGTACTCAATTATTGAGAAAAACAAAAATCTTAGGAGGTATGGTTTTATGATCAAAAAAAAATTAGCAAAAATGTTGACAACCTGTTTAATGTCTGTATTTATTATTGGTACTGCAAGCATGACTGTACATGCAGAAAGTGTGAGAGAAACAGAGCCTAATAATACTATGGAAACCGCTGAAACGATTATGGCAAATCATGAAACCGCTGCACAGGCAGTCAGTGGTAGTCGTCCTAGCCAGCATGTAGTTACAGGAAGTACAAGTAATACTGACGAGGATTGGTTTAAGGTATATTTGTCAGCCGGAACGCAGTATGTTACTTGTAACGATGATCCTTTTGAATTTGAGGTTTATGATCCAAACGGCAGTCTTGTTTTAGATGAAATATATACAAAGATAGGATTTGGTTCAACAGCATATCCGTTTGTGGCATCAACAGATGGATTTTATTATGTAAAAATTAAAGGAATTACATCATCATCTTCAGACTATATATTGCTAGTAGGTGGTCCAACCTATTCTGTTGCAAGTTGTAAAGTGGAAATGCCTACTGTAAACATGGCAAATGGCAGCGATAGTTCATCATCTATAGATTTACGATTTGAGGATGCTCTGCCAGAAGATGCTGTAGTATATATGCTTTCAATGAGTGGAATAAGAACTACTGCGGTAGATAGTATTTCAGTTAGAAATCTTAGTAGCAATAATACAGTTAACTTATCTACATATACGTGGGATAAATCGGGGTTAGTATCTTTAAACATGCCATTAAAAGGCAGATGGTCAATAACGTATGGCTATAGTAAGGATATATCTTTCACTCCTACTATTTCTTTGTATTATGCATATCCGGTTACATCAACATATGTTGAGGATGATGTTGTGATTATACAATAATTTTAGAAAGAGTGATGCTATGAATGTTAATTTTTTTCCTTTTAGTAATTCACTTCAAATTCTAGGTCGTAGACAGAGTTTGGCAAATATTATGTGCAATCAGCAAAGTGTTACTCAAAGTAGGAAAAAAGATTTATTTGTTAGAAATACAATGTATGATACAGGAATTTATACAGCTTCAGCAGGAAAAAGAAATAAAATGATTTCAAACAGTATATTATCTGCTATGAATAATGATATTTCTAAGGTACGAAAACAAGGCGATATATACGAATGCGAAGGAACATTTTTTACAGCGGAGCAGATACCTAAAATCAGTGGAACTTCTTTGAATGAAATTAAAGCGGAAGATAATATCATTGACTTTGGGAAGAATAAGTATTTTAAATATGTCTCCCGTGACGGACAGGAGCATTGTTTATACACAGATAATAAGGGGATAGGCGCTATTGTTTCCGAGATTATGCGTGGCGAGCCTTATGATCCGGTGTTGGAAAGGTATGCGAGCTTTTGGAATTATATGATGACAAAAGACCCTGTATATGTTCAGTTGTCTTATTCAGATGAAGAAATAAGAGGATATATGGAAAATGCAGGGATAAAAAATGGCTTTTTCACAGTAAAAATGGGAGATAGGGAAGCAACACAATTTTATTCTGCCACTAAAACAACAAGTCCAATTCAGTCTAAGGAACGATATGATGCAAGATATAAGAATTTGACTTCGGGTGGTATTTTGCTTGACGAATATGAAGCTGGAGATATTTTTAAGATTGGTAATAAGGAATATGTTTTAAGTGAATCTCATACATTGGACATACCATACGGAGAGGATATTTATAATATAGAGTATCCGAGTAATTATAAGTTTGGTAAAAAAGTTGAAGAATAATAAGGGATTCCCTTGAGGTGGACTAGAAAGTGTGGTTCAGCTCAAGGGAATTTTATATATTCTTATATAAGTAAGAGCATTATACATTAATAGAGTTTTTATTGCGGAAGTTTTCACTTATTTCGTGACATGGACTAAAACAAGTCCATTTTCACCATGCGTATTGCATAAAATAATGCAAAAAGAACCAAAATGGGTTCATGGGCATGGTGAAAATGGATGGAACAGAAAATAAAGCAAGATGAGATATTTATTGGTAAGAATATCCGGCGTATAAGGAAAGAAAAAGGAATCAGGCAGACGGAAATGGTTGCATTGTTGCAGTTGGAGAATGTAATGATTACAAGAGAAGCTCTGGTAAAGATAGAACGTGGAATCCAGCATATTCAGGCAACGCAGCTCCGGGCAATAAAAAATGTATTAGAGACTACTTATGATGAGTTATTAAAATAGAGAATGAAAAAGACAGTCAAGTTTCATATAATGTGGAATTGACTGTCTTTTTATGTAGAAATTAGGATAATCAAATTAGCTCTTGTGCTGATAATTTAAAATATCTTTGAGCAAGGCAGGAGTTATTCTTTTTTTATCCGCTTCAGTTAAATTTGAAAACTGAGACAAGGTAGTAAGTTTATTCTTTTTAAAAAGAGTAATAGATTTTGGCTCAGACGTAATTTCAAATAGAAATTTGTCATGCCAGCTTTTAGGTGTGTTCCCATGCTTTCTTAATATACGGTATGTTTTCATGGTAAGGAGGTAGTCCTTATTACATATACAATAGAGGTCATATACGGTTTTGTCGTTAAAGTCATTGATGTGGTGGATATTGTTCCTAAAGAGATAAATATATAATTTAGAAGGAAAATTAAATTGTTGGAGACTTTCCTTTACAATGGAAAGAGAATTTATTTTTACGTGATATTTTTGGCACAGAGCGTCAAGTTCAATTAATGTAGTACTTCCGAGATTGCGGAACTGCATGATTTCCTCCCGTGCATAATGTGTTAGCTGGGAGATATACAGTATGTTATTACGATCAAGAATATTATAAAGGCGTTTAGACATAGGAATGCTGCTAATAGGAATTTCATTTTCAGGAGGAAATATGTAACCGTATGTGTTTAGCTCTTTCATAATGGGATTGAGAGAACAATTACGAGGAAGAACATTTGCTAAAGAGATATAATTATATTCCTTAAGTTCGGAAACAGTAGTAATTCCGGCATATGCTAATGCAAATTTGGTAATAGAAGAAAGATTAAGCTGCTCAATTTGGGTATCCATTGTTTTGACTCCTTTATCTGTATAAATAAAACTATTAGCATTATATCATTGATTTTGGATAAAAGGAAGAATGTGGACTAAAATTAGTCCTTGTATTATTGTATCTATATAGAAAAATGTTGCCCTCAATAGTTTTTTGAAATTCCCGTGTGAGGGGGAAAGTTGATTACAAACAGAATAAATTACAGCAGTGAAAGTGACGATACAAATGCAGGAAGAGCAGAAATGTTCTTCCTGTTTTTTAACAGAACTTCAGCAGCTGGCGGGGAAAGGAGACAGTATGGCAAAGTTCTTAAATTATGAGGACCGGCTGGAGATAGAAAGCGGACTAAAGGAGCATATGACTTTCACAGAGCTTGGAGAGAAACTGGGAAGGGACAGGACTACCATCACAAAGGAGATCAGGAACTATTCCATCGAACAGGACACCGGTTATGGAAGTTACCCGCATAATACCTGCAAGTACAGAAAAGCATGTAAGAGGAAAAAAGTATGTGGGACAAATGACTGCAGGCATCCACTGGTAGCTGTCTGTAAACAGTGTGAACTCATATGCAACCGTTACTGCGAGCATTATGAAGAAGAAATATGTACCCATCGCTTTAAACCGCCATATGTATGCAACGGATGCAGTGAAGTAAAGAAGTGTACGCTGACAAAAACTGTTTACGATGCTCTGGGAGCCCAGAGGCGGGCAACGGATAAGATATCGGAATCCCGAAGCGGGATCCTTGCTACGGAAGGGGAAATCGCCAGACTCAATGAAATCCTGGTGCCGTTGGTAAAACAGGGGCAGTCTATCCATCAGATCTACCTGACACATAAGGATGAACTGATGTGCAGTGAAAAGACCCTCTACAACTACGTGGATGGATGCCTGTTTGATATCAGGAACATAGACCTGCCAAGAAAGGTAAAGTACCGTCCGAGATATAAAAAACCGGAGCTGAAAGTAGACCGTGGATGCCGTGTGGGAAGGAATTATCATGATTACGAAGTATATATGGAACAGCATCCGGACACAGCAGTGGTGCAGATGGATTCCGTGATCGGCAGCAAGGGAGGGAAAGTCCTGCTGACGATATATTTTGTAAATGTGTCACTGATGCTGGGGTTCCTGCGGGAAGCGAACACCTCAAAGTCAGTGATAGATATTTATGATGAACTGTACCACCGGCTGGGAGGGCAGGATTTTAGGAAGCTGTTTCCGGTCATCCTGACGGATAACGGAAGTGAGTTTTCCAATCCCAAGTGTATAGAGAACGGACCGGATGGAAAAGGATTTCAAAGGACGAGGATCTATTACTGCAATCCAAGTGCGCCGTACCAGAAAGCAGAGATCGAGGTGGGACATGAATTTATACGCAGGATCCTGCCGAAAGGAAGAAGCTTTGATGAACTGACGCAGGCAGACGTAGAGCTGATGATGAACCATATCAATTCCTACCGGAGAAAGAAACTGAACGGAAAAAGTCCGTATGAAGCGTTCAGCTTTTATTATGGAGAAGACCTGGCGGAGAGGCTTAGATGCCACGAGGTTGCAGCCAAAGACATCAACCTCACCGCAAGACTTCTCAAAAAGTAACCAGAAGACAGAATAAAGCACAGACCGCCGGCTGAAATAGGAACAGCAGAAGACGTGAATTATGGCTTGCAAAATTTGTAAGCCAAAACTGACGTCCGGTTTTTGTGCAAAAAAATACTCTGCCATAAGGTGATTATATCATAAAAGCAAGGGAAAAACGGGAAAGTCATTACAAAAGTGGAAAGTCGGGTACAAAATTTGCAGGTCGCTTTCAAAATGTGAAACTCGTTTACAAAACGGGAATCTCGGATGACTATTGAACTGTGTGGGGGTGGGACGAATATGGTTTTTGGTCATTTTCTGCAATAAGTAGCTATTTTCTGCAAGACTAATTGTATTTTATAAAATTTAATATAAAATAATCATTGGGTAATTTTTATCTGAAAGATATTAGAAGCGTTTTGTGAAGAATGTCAAATAATGTGCAGATTGGAATGAGATATTTGAGAGAAGATAGAGTAGCAATTATTGATAATGGAATAAATAGTAATTTAATGTGTAAAGAAAAAATACAATCACAAATGGTTATATATGATAATAATAGGTGTATAGAAGATAAAGAGGAAATTCAGATTACAGATTTTCAGCATGGAACATTTTGTGCATTGATTTTTGAAAAATATAATTCTGATTGCATATTAAATAGTGTGCGAATTTTAGATAAAAATGGAAAGGGTGGGGTCGAAAAGATAGAACCTGCCCTTGAATGGTGTTATCAGAATAACATAAAGATTGTTAATTTGAGTTTTGGAACTACGAATTTTAATGAGTGTGAAAAGCTAAAAAAATTGATTAATAAGTATGTATATAATGGTATGATTATTGTGGCGGCAACGGCAAATTCAGGTTTCGTATCATATCCAGCTAGTTTTACGAATGTAATCGGTGTGGCAACAACAGGAAGTCCTTTAAGTTATTCCGAAGATTATATGCAAATGGGGATTGATACTGTTGTGCCATCTGAACATATAATTAAAATGTTTGATGAAGAGATTAGAACATCATTGAGTAATAGTTATGCAGCTCCATATGCATGTGCTTTAATTGCAAATAGGTTAAATATAGATAAAACACTTAGCATAAAAAAATTAAAGGAATATGCAAAAGAGCAAAGCCATATTGAAATGGTTGAAGGAGTATATGAACCGGATTGGGTTTATAAGGCTTATGTAATAGGCGGAAAGAAAACGAGCAGGGCAAGTTATTACTTTGAAACGATTTCGGGAGATTTGAACGAAATACGGGAGAAAGTAGATACTATAATAGCTTTTTCTATGGCTGATTTGGAAAAGCTGGAGATAAAAAATAAGAGTGCAATTTATCTTGGGAAAGAGGATATTCATAATATAGATGTGCAGGGCTTTTTTTGGAGCAAAGAAACCAGACAGCGACAGATTTTGTATAATCATTATCAAGGAAATGGTCTTGAGGTTCCAGTGGTGATACTGGCAATCGAAGATACAATAGATAAGTTCTATGTACTAACAGAATTAAAGAGGGCGTTTGCAAGTGGCGGTTATAATGCGTATACGATAGGAATGGAACCGGAGTGTGTATTATATGCACTGGAATATATGCCGGAGCCTGTATCGGATATTAATGCTTGGAAAAATTTTGTAGAAAGCCAGGTTTTTTATAAACAAGGGGATTTGGTCATATGGTGTGTTCCATTGGAAGAGAAGGATAAATTTTTACATGTTTATCCTGATTGTGATGTGCAAATCAATATTTACAATGAGAGAGATAATAATACTGTATGGTTCTCTTTTGAGGGAGAAAAGATTGAGAAAAAAATACCGGGACTGATTGACAGGAAAGATGTTGGGGAGATATATCATGTTATAGAATCGAAACTGACGGAGAAAGAAGATGAGTAACAAAGAGGCTGTAAGAAGATTACTTCTGCTATTAGGCAAATATAAAAAAACAATAGTTGTGATTGTTGGCTGTCTGCTTGTTTCTACCGGATTAAATCTTTGTGTGCCGCTGATCAGCAGGCGGATCATGGATGATGGTTTTATTGGTGGAAACAAGAAATTGCTGATAGAGCTGGTTTTGGTGTCTATGGTAATTTACACTATAAATTCCCTTATAGATTTAATCAAAGAAAAAAAACGTGTTGACATTTCGGCAAAGATACAGTATTTCCTTTCAGAACAGTCTTTTTCACATCTTATGAAGCTGCGGGTGAACTATTTTAACAATACCAATTATGCGGAGACGTTAAACAATATTAACATGGATATTAACCAGATGACATCTGTTGCCGACAGCAGTGTTTTCTTTGTAATAACACAGGCGTTTAGCATGACAGGCGGCATTATCGGGTTATTTATCATAGATTTCAGAATGACGATACTGGTTCTTCTGTTCATACCGATCAAGTGTGTTGTGATGAAATACTTCGCTAAAAAACAAAAGCAGATTATGGACGAGTTCATAAAGAAAAACCAAAAATATGCGAAATGGTTTGGGGATACCGTCGGAGGGGTACGGGAAGTTAAGCTGTTTAATATTTTAGACAGGAAACATGAAGAGTTTGATCAGAACCAGAAGGATATTATTGAGAAGCAGAAGCAGATGAATATGCTGGGACAGTGGAATACGATTACAGATAGCCTTATGGTGCAGTTCCTTTCCACACTGTTATATATATTGGGGGCAAACTTGGTGTTTGACCTACAGCTTTCAGTCGGTAGCGTGTTTGCTTTCATTACATACAGTTCATATGTTACGGGACCGATTTCTGCAATCCTTAACATAGGTTATCTCTTATCAGGGATTATCCCGTCAACAAAAAGGTATTATGCGTTTATGGACTTGGAGGAAGAAACAGATAATGGGGAAACTGCTGCTTTGTGTCCGGATGACCTGAAATTGCAACAGGTTTCTTTTGCATATGAAAAAGAAAAATATGTTTTAAAAGATGTGGATATTTTGTTTGCAAAAGGCAGTAAGACAGCTATAATCGGGCGCAATGGTTCGGGAAAGACAACGATTATCAATCTTCTTACCAGAATGTATGAGCCAACAAGTGGTAAGATAATGCTTGGGACAGAGGATATTTCAGAATTGCCGCTGCCAGAGTACCGTAACATGGTGTCTGTAGTGAGCCAGCAGATTTATCTTTTTAATGATACAATAAGAAATAATATCTGCCTGTATAAGCGGGTGGACGATGTTATAGTGGAAGAAGCCTGCAAGGACAGCGGACTGGAAGATTTCATAAAAGAGGTTTCACTTGATTATGTGGTAGGGCAGAACGGGGCAATGCTTTCTGGTGGACAGAAACAGAAAATAGCTCTTGCGAGAGCTTTGATACATGATAAGCCAATTGTTATATTTGATGAAGCCACTTCAAATACGGATGCTTATTCGGAGCAGCAGATTAACGGGCTGTTGGATACAAAACTAAAAGAAAAAACGGTAATAGTGATAACACATAAGAAAGAGATATTGAATAAAGTGGATCAGATTGTCGTGCTGAAGGAGGGCGTGGTTATTGACAACGGGACATATGACGAGTTAGTGGGCAAAAATGAAGAATTAAATATTATGATGGAAAAAGTGGGTTAAGTATGAGAAAACTTTTCAGAATAGTAGGGATTGTCTGAAAAGTTTTTTTGTGCCGTTTTCTGCAATAAGTGGTCACTTTCTGCAACACATCTTGATATATGCAATAATTTACACGATAATATACACAAAAGCGAGAGTTCAATAGTTATCTGAAATAGATAAATAAATCTGAAAAAGGGAGGTAATTGCATGGGTGTTGATTCTATATTAGGATATAATTTATCTGTTCAAACAAAGAATTTTACAAAAAGAATTACATTAGGTGCAACAGGTGCTAATCAAACACAGGGGCTATCAGAGTCAGAAAAATTAGAAAATTTTAAAAAAGAGATTTGGAAAGAAATAGATTCTATGTCGTGGGGATCGAATATTTCGGTACAAATAACGGATAGTGCATTTGAAAAAATGATGGTGGACAAAGAGTTTAAAAACAAAATGATGAACATCATCAGAGAGGATGCCCGTGGCTCAAATATGATGTGTGGTGGAACTTTAATAAACATTGATGAAAATGGATATAAAGGTTATTCCTATATGCAGAGTCATACAAAAGAGGCAGGGAGAGCGTTTGAGGCGCATTCCAAAGATAAAGACAGTTTTTATTCAAAAAAGTGTAAAAAAGATGAATTAAATGAACTTTGGGAGAAAGAGAGATTGAAAAAACGCCAATATCAGGAAAAGGCTGACGATGAGTATATGGAAAGCTTACGTCTGAAAGAGATATTTCAACACAAAGAAGATGTTGCAAAATTATACGAAGAAAAAACAGTCAAAAAGTAATTGGAAGATATGTAATTACCGTGTTTAGGTAAATTATATAAATACATTTGGAAAGGAGGGAATGGGCATGAAAAGAACATTAGGAAAGAAAAACTGTGTACAGGATGGCACACTGGTGGCTTTTGCTAGTTGCAGTTGTGATTCAATGTGCAGCATTTTGGGATGCGATTGCAGTACAGGCGATACGGCAAGCAATACTTTAAGATTGCAGAATTATTCCAAATTGTTGTCAAAGGCAATCTCAGGCACATGGGCATACTAATGGCTAGGTCAACGCAGCATATGAGGGTGGGCAGTACTATGTATTGTCCACCTAATATTATAAAGAAAGTTGGATTGAGATGAATGATAAAATTCCGTTTATAAAATTGTTCAGGACATTAGATAATTTTTATTTTTTTGACGTAAATAGTAATTCGATAGTGCGTATTAATGAGGCTGTATCTCATAAAATAGAGGATTTAATTGCAGGAAACGATATTCTGAATCAGGATATGGATATTGCGAGATTAAAAAAGCGTGGGTATTTGAAAGCTAATAATGAGAATATTATAGTAGAACATTCAGCATTAAATACAGTTGGCGAATATATGAACGGTAATTTAAGACAACTTATTTTACAAGTTACACAGAATTGTAATTTAAGGTGTAAGTATTGTGTTTATTCCGGTTCATATGTTAATCGAACTCATACGAAAAAAAGAATGAGTTTTGAAATCGCAAAGCAGGCAGTGGATTTTTACTTTGCCCATAATACCAATAAAGATGCAGGTGTAATTAGCTTTTACGGTGGAGAACCATTGCTGGAGATGGAACTTATTAAGAAAATTGTTGTATATAGTGAAAAGCTATATGAGGGAAAAGAATTGAGGTTTAATATGACTTCAAATGCTACTTTATTAACGGATGAAATAGCAGATTTTTTGTATGAGCACAATTTTAATCTTACAATTAGTTTGGATGGTCCGGAAGAAGTACATAACCAAAGCAGAGTATTTGCGGATAGTAAGACGGGTACTTTTCAGTGTATTATAAAAAATTTGGAGAAAATGATAGGTCGATATCCGGATTATATTTCTAATATAAGTTTTAATGCCGTTTTAGATTCAACAAATGATTTTAAATGCAGTAGTAATTTTTTTACATATGATTTTATGAAAAATACTGTTGTTGGCGCAACAACGCTAAATGAAAATGGCAATAAACATGAAATTCAATATAGTGAGATGTTTGACATAAATTATCGGTATGAATTGTTTAAATGTTATTTAAAATATATTGGAAGACTGGATAAAAAGTTTACATCTAAAATAGTGGATAATCAAGTGGGATCATTGAAACAAGAAATACATGAGAAAATAAAAGCACCATATAGCAGAGGAAAGACATGCCATCCATCAGGACCATGTATAGCTGGAGCAGTAAGATTATTTGTGACAGTTGAAGGAGTTTTTTATCCTTGTGAAAGAGTAAGCGAAACCTGTAACGCTTATGTTATAGGTAATTTACAGGATGGATTTGATATAGAAAAAATTAAAAGTTTATTAAACGTAGGGGCATTAACAGCAGAACAATGTAAGAATTGTTGGGCGATAGAATATTGTAATTCGTGTGCATCTGGTATAGATGATGGAGATAAATTATGTCCAGAAAAACGGCTGGCACGATGTAATGATATTAAAAAGGGTTGTGAGTTAAGAATGATTGAATATTGTACATTGAGAGAAATGGGGTGTAGTTTTGAATAGAATTGCAGTATTTCCATATGATGAGAATTTTTATCCTTTGTTAAAAAATTCAGAAAGTATGGTTGGCTTTGAAATAAGCAAGGTATTTAGCATTCGTGGGTGGGGGTATGTGGGAAGAAATATATTTGATGTTTCGGATACGACTTCAAGAAATATACACGTAGAAGATATATCGGAGAAATTGAATGAAGAGGAATTTGATATTTTTCTACTGGCTGAACCAGAGCATAATATAGATGAAAATTACATAGTTCAAATTATAGACAGAATGGCTCAGATGAATAAAACAATTTGGATCTTTAAAAGTCTATCTGATGAGATAATTACCAAAATAGATACTATATGTGAAAAGAATAAAGTTGAAGTTCAATTTTTTTCTAAGGATATAGAAAATGTTGTTTTTGATGGAGAAGAAATTTTGTATGATATTAGTACGCCTATAATAACAGTTGCTGGTATGGGAGAAAAGACTAATAAAATGGAATTGCAAATGGATTTAGTTATTTCACTACAAAAAGACAAGTATAAGGTTGTATGGGTATCCAGTAGAAATGAGGCATTGTTGTATAATGGGCAGAAATTTCCGACGTTTATGTATGATGAGGGAGTATCAGAAAAGAAAAAAATTCTAATGTATAATCATTATCTAAAATGGATAGAACAGTCGGAAAAGCCGGATGTAATTTTAATAGGTATTCCAGGGGGGATAATGCCAGATAGCAAAAAACAGGTAGGATATTTTGGAATAACTTCCTTTGAGGTTTTAAATGCAATAAATCCTGATTATTTTATTATGTCACTCTATGGCAATACTTTAGGTAAAAATTACTTAGATGAATTACGTAACGTAATGAAGTATAAGTTTAATGTAGAAGTAGATAGTTTTTATGTAGGTGATATGGAACAAGATGCGTATTCATTGGATAAATTGGCACCAATAGAATATATACATTTAGGACAATTAACAGTAGACAAAAGGGTAAAGGATGTAAATTACACCGAAATTCCCGTTTATACTTGCAGCACTGTGTCACAACTATACCAGAACATGATTGAAAAATTAGGCGAGTATGATGAGTTTCAATCATTGTAATTGGAGGTAAAATGGAAAAAAAGATTAAAGAAATGATCAAGGCAACGCTTAATGTGAATATAGACAATATGACAGAAGAGGAGAAAGACTATCCTCTGTTGTCTAAAAGATTTGATGTGATGCCATACCAAATGCTTGTTTTTTTTACAAGAATTGAGAAAGAATTTGGTATAAGGATTCCTGATGAGTACATAGCAGATGGGAAGTTTAATTCGTATAATGATATTTCTAAGATAATATTAGAATTGGTTACAGAACATATGTAGCTGTTAAGAAAATTTTGCTGCTTTCTCCAAAAAATAATTCACTTTCTGCAAGGGTAATTGAAATATTAAATATTTTACTTATATTTGTAGATATGGACATATTTTAACATATTTATATCGAATAACGAAAGAAGAAATTAAATGGCTGTTATACATAATACAGTAATGCAAACTCAGAGTGTAGGATATGAATTTAAACATAATACGAGGTAATAGAGATGGATATATTAAATACTATCAATACGGTAAAAGTGTCGGGCAGTTCTGGCAGTAGTGTTAAAAAAATTTCTGAAAAGAGCAAGTGGCAATTAACGGATTCGTTGAAAGAGAAAATTGTTGAACTGGCTAAGAAGGACGCGAAAAACAATGTATATATGGGAAATGAGTTTATGAACTTGCGGAAAGCAGAGGTTACTAAAGTGGCACCAAATCGGGCGGCACTGATAGGTAAGTTCAACCAATCAATGAGTTCTGAAAATATGGGGGATATGAAAGAGATACAGGAGGCAGACAAAAGATGGATGTGTATTTTATTTGGGATACCATATGAGGCTGAATATCAGGGAGAGGGAACTGGTTCTGCGATTCATATATATAATGAAGGAGGGGAAGAAGTTCTTACATACACACAAGGAGTAGGGTGGCATGAGAAAGAGACAAAAGCAGAGACAGATGTGCATTCAACGTTAAAATCAGTATATTATGAGGCATATCATGATGCAAGAAAAGCGCTGAACACTGGAACAAATGTAGAAATCACAAATGAAAGTGTTGTGGTGCAAAGTAATTTCGATATGAAAGCATAAAACATGTAATTCAACAAATGTATATAAGGGGAATTTGACAGACAGGAGGAATACGATTATGGTAAAGTCAATGAAGAAAGTAAAGAGAATAATAGCGGTTGCTTTGGTATTCACAATGTTGTTTGCTTCACAGGTAACAGTGTTTGCAGCAGGTACAAAAGATGCAATGCAATCAGCAAATAAAGATATGTCGATTGCATTGATGCCGGGAGTTACAGGGGATTCCAATACGGTCACTTTTAATTATAACGGTCTGCCAGATAATGCGATTGTAAAAGAAGTTAAGATTGATTGTTCCAATGCATCTGTGATTGGTGGAAAAGGAGCAATATTGGCGCAGAGCCTTACCATTACCAGCCCAAGTGGAGAAACTCATACTGTTGGTTGGGGCAGAGGTAATGTGACTACTACCAATTTATTTATTGCGGAAAAAGCTGCCGGAACATGGTCTGTGTATATGACAGGAACCAATATTGCATCTCCGAGTCTTGGTTCTGCATTTATCGGGGGTACAAAATATTCACGACCTAAAATGACGATAACTTATATTTTAGAAGAGTAGAATTAAATATTCCCTACATACACATTTGCATGAATAACATTAAATAAAATCAGTCTTTGAACTATGACAGTTCGGGGCTGATTTTTTATTCGGCTTTTATCTGCTTCTTTTATAATTGCATGATTAATACAGACTATGCTTGTTTGAACATTCTCATATATCTCATTCAACATTTCAATATTAGAAACATATTTCTTAATATTGCTATCTATTTTTTCATCATTATATATACTGTATATAACAAACAATATATAAATAATTCCCAAAATGATAAGGATATTAGATTTAATAGAAAAACCAGATTGATTTTTATCCCAATTTCCTAAAGATGAACAAACTGCTCCAATAATTATTGCAAACAATTGTATAACAATATTTTTGAGAATTAGGAACTTGGTTATAATATTCGAATAATTATTGTGATAAGATTTCTGCAACTTATCAAGTTCTGTTTTTGCATCATAAAATAATAAAATAGAAAAAATGACACTTAATGTAAAAATCATAATAATCTGCAATATATTATTTTTTCCAATATGTGTCAATGATCCCATATATGAGCATAAGGCGCCTATTATCAATGGAAATATATAATTCAAAATTTTTATTATTTTCATATAAATACTCCTTGAAAATATATAATTCAAAATGAAATATAGTTCTTTATAAGAAGCATTATACTAAATATTTTCGCTTTTTTCTATAAATTGAATATACTATCAGAAATTTTATTGGTACAAAACTTATAAATATGAAAGTACAAGATCAGAGATATACACAGTATGTACAGAGACACTATATTTCAATATGTAAAAAAACAATATGGAACAATTCCAGAATATCTGTGGAATGATTTACCAGATAGTGCAATACTTCGTAATGACAATGGAAAATGGTACGCAGTATTTATGAATTTGGAAGGCTTTAAAATCGGATTGGATACAAAAGATAGGGTTGATATTATGGTTGTAAAATGTAAGCCGGATATGATAAGTGTTATGACACACATGAAAGGCTTTCTGCCGGGATATTACATGGATAAAAGCAATTGGATGACAATTCTTCTGCAACAGCGGATTTTATGATTCATTCCACGCTTATGAATGAACAGTATTCACATCAGATTGAAAATTTTAAAAATACTGTGGATGTCAGAGTAAAAGAAATGCAGTGATGGATATGATAAATAGCCAAAAAACGTCCGCTAATAGGATTTACAACAGAATATAAAGCAGATAAAGACGAATGGTATCAGATGTGCCATTCGTTTTTTTAATAAAAGCACAAATTAACCTACTTACGAGCATAAAATGATGTACATTGGGTTGTTTTCTGGACTATGAGAATCAAAGTCCCATTGATATGATTAACATGGAAAAGAGGTGCAAAATCTTGGACACAGGAAGAAAAGATGCCAATATACAGATAGGAAAGAGACTAAGAGAGGCAAGACTGAATATGAACCTCGAAAAGTCAGAAATTGCGGATGTATTGGATGTTACAGTAGAACATTATCGAAAGCTTGAGGCGGGTATAACGGGAATATCTGTAGATAAAGTGTTGACACTCTATCATAAATATGGAATTGATCCTACATATCTGATAACAGGTGAGAGCAGTATGAAAGATTTTAATCTGGATTACTATGTTGCGAACAGCACAAAGGAGCAGAGAAATGATTTTTTGACCGTGTGCTGGCTTATTTATCTAAGTTGATTAGATAAATTGAAGTGCTTCCTACTTCCAAGCCCGAAAAGGAGGAAGTGTTATGCTTAATATTGCGGTCTGTGATGACAGCAGAACAGATGTAGAAATGCTGGAAAGTGCTTTTGATAAGTTAGCGCAGTACCAGTTTTCTTATGAAGTGTATTTTACAGCGAAGGAGTTGCTGAAGCATGTTATAGATGATGGGGAAATGTATCATCTGTATATATTTGACATTGAAATGCCGGAGATGAATGGTTTGCAGCTTGCAAAAGAAATCCGGAAAATAGATGCCAAAGCATTGTTTGTATTCCTGACTGGATATACGCAGTATGTTATGGATGTTTTTGAGGTTATTACCTTTGACTATATTTCTAAACCGATTACAGTGGAAAAGCTGGAGTCCGTCCTTTTAAAAGCCATGCAGTATCTTCATATGATAAAGCGTGACTTTGTCTTTCAGTTCCGAAAAAATCAGTTTCGTATTAGCTGCGATGATATTGTGTATTTTGAGAAGAAAGGTCGTCAGGCAGTGATACATACGATCTCAGAAAATTTCAAGGCAAATATGACAACTGAAGAAATATGGAAACAGCTTGATGATAAGGTTTTTGCCCATATTCATGTATCATATATCATCAATCTTGGGCATATCAGGGCGATTGAGGGAGATGAAGTAGTGATGGACAATGAAGAAAGACTTCTGATTGCCCGTTCCCATAAGCAGAATTTAAAAGAAAAACATATGGAGTTTGTAAGGAGGATGGTTTAAGGATGGAATATGTGATACGCTTTGCCATCAGCCTGTTTGATCTGGCAGTGTTTATGTATTATTTTCATTCCAATAAGAAAATGAAACCAGTATCAAAGGTATGGATATTGGCTGGATTTACCATTGCTGCAATTATATGGACATTTGTCAGTAGCATAAAAAATCCGTATCTGAATCTTGCGACTCTTTTGATTGTGCTTATACTGTTATCATTTTATTATATATCAGGAATGTGGACGAGAATTATAAATATTGTGACATTCATGGGTATTGGAATGCTGTTTGAACCTGTAGCTTTGCTGTTACTCCATGCGATGAATTTTCATATGGGAGAAAGTTATAAATATTATTTTGTAATGGTAATATGCAGCTTTGTTCGTGGAAATGTGATGTATATTCTGTCAAAATTGATTTCAAAGAAAGGGATGCAGATTGCTGATTTTCCGAAAGAAATTTTGGGTGTGCTTGTTATGGTATTTGCCTTTACGGTGTTGAACTGTTGCTTTGTTATTCTTTTGTCATTGGAAGCTGGCAGTGAAAAAAGCCTGCTTATGTGTGCCAGTATTGTAATTTCCATTGTCCTGACAGATTATTTTATGCTGTATATGATGGAACGCTTTAATTATCTTGTGCAAAAACAGTATGAGGATGCAATGTACAGGGAAGAAATGCACTATAAAGACATCTATTATGAAGAAGCAGAAAAACAGAATAAGGAAGTGCAGAAGTTAAAGCACGATATGAAACATAAATTGCATGAACTGTATTATCTGGTGGAAAATAGTGATGGGCAGGAACTTTCAGAGAAAATCGGTGCGATGTGCAAGGAATTTGAGCAGATAGATGAAAAGCAGTATTCTGATAATCCAATCGTAGATTCTGTGCTCCGCATTAAATTTGGCAGGGCAAAGGCGAGGGGAATAAAAGTAGAAACATCTATTCGTATTCCAAAGCAGATGCAGCTTGATCACGGGGATATAGGTGTATTGTATGGAAATCTTGTGGATAATGCGGTAGAAGCCTGTAGCAAGGTGCCGGAGGGACAGCGTTTTGTAAAGATTGAAAATAAGTACCAGTCGGGGATTTTGCTTCTTGTAATAACAAACAGCAAAACAGGAAAGAAAAATAAAAGCCTGAAAACAACCAAGAAAGATAATATCAGACATGGGCATGGTGTTCAGAGTGTCCGTAAAGTGATAGAAAAATACAATGGAACGGTCAGTTTTACAGATAAAGGGGATATATTTGAGGTTTCAGCAATGCTCTATGGAATTGAAGTGAGGGAATAAATGCAAAGTGTTACACTTAAATGTCAATCTGTTACACTTTGACGGATTTTCCTGTAAAGTATGATATAGTGCATTCATCAAATGAAAAGGAGGACATACATATATGTCAAAATTAAGAAGATTGATGAACCGACTCAGTCATGGAGCATTAAGCAGCGTGGCAGCACTTGCCCTTACGGTAACTGCAACAAATATGAACCGTTGCTGCTGGTTTATTTTCGGACAGGACAAGTTACCGGATAATGCGAAAAAACTTAGAAAATTTTAAGGTGGTAACAGGGTATGATTGCTAAATTTGCAAAGAAGATAAATGAAATATTGATACAAAAGGGGATTGTGCAAAAAGAGGAGGCAGAACTGTACCAATATGGGATAGAAAATGGTATTGTTGTTGCAGGAAACCTTTTGGCTTCTGGAATATTTGGCATTGTGACGGGGAGACCGGGACTTGTTCTGGTCTTCCTGTTATTTTATGCCTCGTTGAGAAGCTATAGTGGGGGCAGCCACTGTAAGAGTAGAATCGGCTGTTTTTTGATTTCAATGGCAATTTTATTTATTCCGGTTTATACATATGAGCCTGTAATGAAAAATGTTCCTAATGCCTTGATTTTATTGATCGGAGTTCTTGCCGTGGTAATTATTATTGTCCTTGCCCCAGTGGAAAGTATCAATAAACCGCTTGATGAGGAAGAAAGAAGGTATTATGCAAGGGTAACACATTGCATAACGGCATTGCAGGTATGTGTTCTTATCATTTTGTTTTGTCTGGATCTGCAAGATTATTTTTATGCCGGGTATGTAAGTATAGTCCTGATAGCAGTATTTATGGTTATGGGAAAGATTGCAGTGAAACGATATGTGCAATAGCAAAATGTATTAAAAATAGGTATTGATATATAATTTTGTAGATGAACATGGGATATTAGCAATATAGAGTAATGGTTAAAATTTTGGATGAAAATGCCGAAATATAATAAAAAATAGGAAAATATACAAAAAATAATCCAACCAAATGAAAGAAGTATGTCAAATTTGTGTGTGGAAGGAGATGAGCATATGTTCAGAATTGCTATATGTGATGATGAAAGACATTTTAGAAAACGTATTCATGATATTTTAATAGAATATATGAACGAAAATGATATATTGTACGAAATTGATGAATTTGAATCAGGAAAGGATTTTATAAGTTTAGGTATCAATCTAGCAAAGTATGATATTGTTTTTCTGGATGTAAATATGGATGAACTGGATGGAATGGAAACTGCGCAGAAAATAAGAAAAGTCAGCAATGATGTTTTTATAGTTTTTGTTACAGCATTTATTACATGTGCCCCTCAAGGATACAGCGTAGGAGCTATAAGATATATTTTGAAAAATAATGTAAATTTTCCAGAATTAATATTTGAGTGTATGGATGCAATCAGCTTGAATATGAATTATGTAGCCCCAAAGAAGAAATTTAACTTTAATGAGGGTACAAAGATTGTAGCATTAGAGCGTTTATTATACATAGAGAGCAGATTGCATAAACTTGAGTTTTACATTATGGAGGACAAGTTAAAAAAATATTCAATATATGGCAAACTAGATGAGCTGGAAAAAGAGTTGCAAGGTAATGATTTTATCCGGATACATCAAAGTTATCTGGTTAATATGAAACATATTGAGAAAGTCAGCCGGTATGAGGCGTTATTGAACAATGGTATTAAATTAGAAATTCCAAAAGCACGGTATAAATTTGTTGAAGAAACATTTGTTTCGTATAAAGGAGAAATATAGATGTTGGTTAATTACATTCAAAGTATAATGCTGACGGTATTGGAAATAATATGTTGTAAAATATTTTTTGAAAGTTTTGCTGAAAAGAGATCCGAAAATAATTGGAGAAACTGTAGTATTATTTTAGGAACGGTAATATGTGGATATATAATAGCTTTGTTATTTTATGATCAGTTTGTTCTAAAGCAGATGTTAGCTATTGTTGTCATTGCGCTGTTTATGAGCTTTTATTTTAAAATCCATTTAAAAAAAGCAATAATCGTATCATTATTATTTCAAGCATTGCTGCTTTCTGTAGACTATTTTACACTTTGGCTAAATGTCTCTCTCTTTCATAGTGTAGCAGAAATTAATGAGTCACATTTTGTAGGTGGAAGTTTAATAACAGTTTTGGCAAAAATAATTCTTTTTCTAGTTGTTCTGCTTATCAGGAAGAAAATAGGAGGGGAGTCCTCGGATGTTTTAAGAAGTACAGATTGGCTTCGATTTATCTTTTTTCCACTTTTTACAATTTTCACAGTTATTGCATTGTTCATAACATCTGGAAGCATTGAGAATCAAAAGCAGGAAAATGTATTCTTGGTTATAGCATTGTGTTTGGCAGGAATGAATATAGTTGTGTTCTGTATGATAAATGACATATTAAAGCGTGAAATTAAGATTCGTGAAAATGAAGTATTTCAACTGAAAGCACGAAATCAGACAGACATGTACCGCTCTATTTCAGAAAATTTTGTTAAACAACGGAAAAAAACACATGAATATAAGAACCAGATTATGTGCATTGAGTCTTTGATAGAGATGGAAAATTATGATGAACTAAAGGATTATGTGAGAAGCATAAGCGGAAATTTAAGTACAGAATTAGATTATATTAAAACAAATAATGTGATTATTGATGCTATATTAAATAGCAAATATAAGGAAACATTGGATAAAGGAATGGTATTTATTTTTCAAATCAATGATCTATCAGGAATTAAAATGCGTGATGAGGATATTGTTGTTATATTATCGAATCTTTTGAATAATGCAATAGAGGCTTGTGAAAAGTGCTCAGGCAAAAAAGTTATGAAAATGAAACTGGTTAAAGAGAAAGACAACATTATTATATCTGTAAAGAATACATATGATGGTAAACTTAATATTAAAGATGGAGAAATACAGACCTCAAAGAAATATGAAATGGATGAGCATGGGATTGGAATAAAAAATATAATTGAGGTTATAACAAAATATCAAGGTTCTTATGCTATACGAAATGATAATAATGAGTTCTACTTCTCAGTTATATTGCCAAACTAAGATGAACCTTAAAAAAGTGATTTGCTGTCAGCAAATCACTTTTTTGTCATTTTCTGCAAAAAAAGGTCACTTTCTGCAATGGATATTGTTTTGTAAACAGATAAAGTTATACTTAATTTGGCAGGAGGCATAACTATGATTGAAAAAATAGCGGATGATTTAATTGGTCAGATGACAGAAGCAAGGTTAATTGATAAAGACATGGAAGAAAGATATATTTATGTCTTTATCTGTTGGATTGAGAAATTTATTACGGTTGGCAGTATTATCGTAATCAGTTTGGCGTTCCATAAACTGTTTCCAACTATATTTTTTCTTGTGTTTTTCTTAGAATTAAGAAAGCGAACTGGCGGATATCATTTGGACAAGTTTTATAAATGTTATTTGGCAACCGTTGTTTCTTATTTAGTTATTGTAATTATCAGTGCAAGACTGTCAGAACATCCGCAATGGTTATTTGCAATATTGGTAATTGCTATAACGGGGATAGGATTGATTGGTACAGTGAATCATCCTAATATGCACATGACATCAGAGGAATTGATGGAATCGAAAAAATCCGCAAGGACTATTGTTTTACTTGAGGGGTGTATAATATTGGGATGTGTTCTGTTAGATGCGGATATGGTTTACATTAGTTATATGGCAATAGCTGTTATATTATGTGCAGCTTTGCTGTGTATAGCAAAAATTTTTAAACAGGAGGTGAGAGAGAATGAAGCAGGTTAATAAGAAAGTGTTGAAGGTTGTAGAACGTGTCATGAGAAAAGAAGCTGTATATGGGATAGATGGATTTCCACCTGCGTGTTTAGGAATATGGCATCAGCCGAAACGTCCGAACATAAAAAAAAGGTAAAAGGTTATTGAAAATAATGTTCAAATTGTTGTACAAAATAAGCTTAGAAAGGCGGGAATTGATATGAAAAATAAATTTATAACAACAGTGGTTGCGACAGCATTGGCATTAACAATGACATTTTCATTGGCTAATGGAATGGATGTTAAAGCAGCAGAAATCACAGAGGATTCTTTAGTCGCAGCAGAAGATACTAATGTTGGAAATGAATCGGTGGATATCCAGCAACAGGAACCTGTAGAAATTTCAGAATTGGAAACAACCGAAAATAATGACTTATCGAAATCGTCAGAAAGTATTACAGTAGATGAAAGTATTGCAGAGGATATTTTGGCTACACAAGCTGATACTGCGGTTGTAGTCGGTACGGTTAGTGACTATTTGACAGCAAAGGGCGATGCAAAACTTTATAATATTAATTTGCCAGCAGGGGTATATTTGCAAGCACAGTTAACAACGCCTGCTAATGCAGATTTGGATTACGATTTGTATTTATTGGATGCAGAAGGCAATATTTTAACGGGCTCAGATTATTATACTTATATTAATGGCACCGCAGGTACATTGCCGGAAGCGTTAGGCTATATAACATCAGGTGATACAGCAACATATTATTTGTATGTATTAGCATCTGAGGGCGGAAGTGTAAGTGAATCATTCACATTGGATTATTCAGTAAGTACAGCGTGTGATTCTTATGAGATTGACGAGTCTGTAAGACAGGCATTAGCATTTACATATGGAGCAGGAGGGGCTTATATTGAATCAAGAAATTTAAGTTCTCCGATTGATAATGATTGGTATGTAATTACAGTGCCAAGCAGTAGAATTTATGACAAATTAAAAATTTCTGCTACTACAGCTTCAACAAATACCTGTTCTGTAGAAGTATATCAGAATGTTGCATCAGAAGGGTATCAAATGAAACGAGTAGGCAGCGGAAACACTATTTCTGTTTCGTCAGGAAAATATTATATTAGAGTTTCCAATGCAAAAACTATGGAGAATTTTGATGATTTGGACATTCAGAATTATAAATTGTCTATTACTCCTATTTTGAAGGCTACAGGTATTGTTATAACTGATCTTAAAGGTTCAGAAGGGTTAAATAAGGTTGTTAATTATCCTGGATATGGAGCACATTTCAGAACGCAGGGATCTGGAACATTAACTGTTTATGGAGTGCTGACAGCAACAGACAGTTCGACGGGTGTAACGTATGCAGTTGGGGGAGAGCAGATTAACGGATTATATTATAGTCCGGCATGGGAGGCTAATAATACCTCTGCGAATGCAATAAGGCGAGGTACAGGTACTACAGACTCAAGTGGTAAATTTGAAATTGATATTTCTTTACCACCTGGAATTGGTGTATATTCGTATTATGGTTCAACATCCACTCATTATTTTGATATATGTGGAGTTTCTGTATCGCCAAGTGATGATAGTAGCATAAGTGCTTCAGAGACTATTTTCCATTTGGCATATACTATGTATCATCCGTTTTAATGTGTAAATTGTAACTAAGAAAATATAAAAATAGGTTGTCACACGATTTGGTGTGTCAACCTATTATGCAAAATACAGGAGGGTTAAAATGAAGATAGCTACCCAACATTATCAGGACAGCGTGATCACTCCGTATGGTAATAATCACTGGAATGGAAAAGAGAAAATTGATATTTCTAAGGAAAAAGATGATGCGGTTATTCTGGAAATAAGTGCAAAAGGTAAAAGAGCAATACAGCTAAAAGAGAAAAACGAATTTGAGCAGGATATTGTTCAAGTGGATAAAAGTGCAGATGATTTACCAGCATATTCAGGAATGTATGATGTTGACAAGACGATATCGTCTTCTCTTGAAAATTGTAGCAAAGAGGAACAGGGATTTGTATATGATATTATCCGCGAAAATTTTCTTATTGGAAATGGCAGCTCTGTGAGTGAGGAGGAGCGTCAGGCTAATATATCATTAGGAATGAAAAAAGCGGAATATGCTGCAAATAATTTTATATCAGAAGATAAAAAAAGTTCCTTTTTGGATGCAATGGAATCTATAGCAAAGCTGGCAAGTGCCGGAAAGATGAATGCAGATGGAAATATGGATTACGGGGTAAAAAAAGGAAATTATTTAGGACATGGTAGTAATCTTGTTTACACTACAGATGGTCTTGATATGATGAGGTCAATGGATTCAGGTGCATATGATGAATATCAAAGGATCAGTAGAGAAAGTAGTAATTCTGATAGACAGCTTAACACTTTAAAATACTTGACAAATTGGTATTCTAATGCTGTAACGAAAAATCCGCATATGGTAGAGAAATATGAAGCTAAATCGGATGAGTATATTGAAAAAAATGTAAAAAATCAAAAAGTAGATTCAATTTTTTCGGATTTGAAAACAGAAAGTAAGTCTGCTTTTATTGAAAGTTTGAAAGCATTTCAAGCACAGAATCCTAATTTCTTATCCAATATCGTTAATAAGGAATTGTCAAGAAAGTATTGGGCATATGGTATTATCGCCTAAGGGTGAGGATAAATATGAGATGAAGTATGTTCCGGAAGATTTTGACAGGTATGATCAAGGATTTTTTGGAAGAGCGAAACCAGAATATATTATTGTTAAGGGAGAGTGTTTGGAAAAATTAAAACAGCAAGGGTATGAAATGGACTGTTGGCAAAAAGGTATTCCGTTGGCGATAAATAATAAACATCCTGATAGCATAAAATTAAAGGGATTTTGACAGAATATGCAAAGTATTACACGAAAATGTCAAAGGATTACAGTTTACCAAAACCCATAATAGTTTCTGATATAATGCGATAAGTCAGAAAGGATGATGGGGCTATGGGGAAAAGAGAGCACATATACGAAATTATTGCAGAGAATATCAGAAAAGAACGCAGAAGGCTTGGAATTACGCAGGCAGAGCTTGCAGAACGGGCGGATGTATCATTGGATACTATCAAAAGTGTTGAAAATGGCAGAAGGGCAATGAGTCTTGATACATATTTGAATATTGTTCATGCATTGGAGTCATCGCCTACGGTTCTGATGAGCCAGCAGCACCCAGAAAAACACATTGAGCGTTTTGCATTTATGATGAATCGGTGTGACGAAAGAGAAATAGAATTTGCATTACATATGATTGAACAAATATTAAGAGGACAGGAAGATTATCTGAGTGAATAGACGGGTAGTTATCCTGTCCTTTGTCTATGACTCTTTTGCAAATTTTTCAGCGAGATGGTATATGATTTCTTCAATGGTGGGAGTTTCATTATCACATGGAAAGTCTGTCCAGAAGCGTTGCATTTGTGGATCAGGGCTTTTTAAAGCAATGGAAACTGCCCGCCCAATTTCCTGTTGGACTTCTTCTTTTGTGATTCCTTCTTTTTCGGCAATGATTTCCAAATATTTATCAACAGAGTATGTGTTTTTATCATTCATAGTGTTGTTGTGAATCCTTTCTGAAAAGGGTATCTGCGAGCAAATTGTCAGGTGATTGAATTGTCCCGGTTGAATACCATAAAAGTAAAACAGATAATCCGTTCTATATTACATAATAACCTTGAGAGCTGTTTTCTATGCAGATTATGGCTATTTTCTATTCTATCATATACATACAGTATGGTGCATACACGCACCATATCATTATAGGACACTCTTGCGTAGAATACAAGGAGGAGGTCTTTGTAATGATAGTATATGACAGGTTATGGATTACACTCAAGAAGAAAAATATTAGCCAGTATGCACTAATTAAAGATTATGGAATAGATAAAGCACAGTTACAGCGATTGCGAAAGAATATGGTCGTAAAAACGGTAATCCTAAACAGATTATGTTCCATACTTGATTGTAAGATAGAGGACATCATGGAGTTTGTGCCGGATGAGGATATTAAGTAAAGAGATATTTCCAAAATGTAATGAGAGTTTGGAAATATCTCTTTTTTTTAATCCTCAAATATTTATATTCTTGGTATTAAGGTGTACAATATTCCACCTGAAATAGCTGGTTTAGTCACTCTGACAAAAGATTCGCTTACGGTACAATGAATACAGCTTAAGCGAATATATAAGGTGCCGGAAAAGAGTGGAAGGTGTACTACGATATTGTTAATAGTGGAGAAAGAATAAAAGAGTTGCGTGCGGCAAGAAGAATGACAAGACAGCAGCTTGCCGAGCAGATTGGATTGTCAGTGGATGCTCTGCGGAAAATTGAAGCTGGTGTAAATGGAGCAAAAATAGATACGCTGATTAGTATTGCTGAATTGTTTCATATAACGTTGGATTATCTTGTGTGTGGGTGTGAAAGAAAGGCAGAAGTCGATGATCTGCTGGTTGGTCTGAAGGAGAAGGAAGTACAGTTTATCCGGAATATGGTATTAAATGCCGTTGACAATATGAAACTTCTGACAGAATAAAAAAGTCGGATTGCATTTTTGATAATGCAGTCCGGCTTTTTTTATAAGGATTTGGAACAGGTGGGAGTGTTACTCTTAGTTCAAAAGAGTGTCGGTTACTGTAGAAGATGCGTGGTGTCAGTTATACTTTGTTCAGGTTCTGAGAAAAGAACCGTTGAATATTGAAAACAGAATAGGACACGCATATCCCACGAGCTTATATCGCCTTGTCTATGACAGGGTGGCAGAATCCCATTTCGTGCGATGACTATCCTCAGAACTGTAGCCGATTATGAGAAACGTAACAGCAGGAGCCTTTAAGGATAAGAGCAGAGGGTTGTGCCTACCGGGTTAGCAGCCGGAGGTAATGAGATAATAAGTGCACCTGAATTTCAGCAAAACGCATTTTCAGAGAGTGGCTACTTTCGTAAGTCCAGATGGGCAGGAAACTACGAAGTGATTGTGGCTGGCAAAGGATATGTTACCCGATATGGGGATGGTTAAGAAACCGGGAAGATAGTATTTTATCTTCCCACACAAACTGATTTATGGTCACCGACAGAAAAGAAATGTTTAGGTGTGATGGTGTGGAGAGTACAGATAAGTCAGCTTATGTGAGGAGATAAAGTGCGCACAGTATCAAATCAATATTATTTATAAGGAGATTTTAAGATGGAAAGAGCAATTATATATTGTGCAAAAACAGGATTAGAGGCTACAGATCATTTTGTGCCGGAGCTGCTTGAAAAGTATTGTAAGGATAATGGCTATGAAATTGTAGCTATGCTTTCAGAGCCTGCTTCTACAGAAGGAGTTTCATTTCCGATGAAATATGCCTTTATCGGTTTAAATATGGAGGAAGATGTTAATACAATCATAACACTTTCAAAGGATATGATTGGTGCAACAGATGAGACCGTTATTGATACACTTGGAAAACTCAGCGAATATGATATCTATGTGGAGGATATTAATGGAGAACTTGAAGAGTGTTATGAGATGATGTACAAAGAGCCTGTTCAGGAAAGTGATATAAGAGGGCTGGTGCTTGATACGGTATCAAAGTTCTATCATAACATCAGGGACGGCAGATAGGAGGCAATATGCAGGATTCCAGAGAAAAAAAGCAATGTCTGATATTTGTAAGGAATAATGCAAATGATACAGCTGACCGTATCGAGGCATATGCAAAAAAGTCCGGCATGAAAGTTGTTGAGACAATTTTTAATACAGATAAAAAAGCGGTTGAACGATTAAGATATTATATTGAAAGAGATGTCATTATCTGTGTGCTGGTAAGAGATGTGGTAGACATTTCAATGGAACTTAATGAGATTAAAGCTGTAATGACACTTGCAGCGGAACATGGAATCAGTATTAATGCAGAGAGCAGGGGCTATGAACCTGCTCTCATTTCTTATGAATGATATGACAGAAGAAAATAGAAAATTAAAACTGATTATATTTCCGGGCGAAACAGTAGTGATTGATGAATATGGGAAACGGATTGTTGCCTGTCCGACAGAGGATGAGGCAGAAGAATATATCAGGGAACAGGAGGAATGACATAGATGAAACTGAACAGGGGCGACATTGTTATTGCAAATCTGGAGTCAGTAAGTAAAGGGAGCATTCAGAAGTATACAAGACCTTATATTATTATCTCAAATAACAAAGCAAATCAGTATTCACCGGTTGTCACAGCAGTAGCCATGTCCACAAAAACATGGAAAAAGAAATATCTGCCAACCCACTGTCCAATACCGGCTGCAAAGGTAAAGGTTACTGACACAGATTTTGAGGTATTTGACAGTATGGCATTATGTGAGCAGATTGTATCCATTGATGTAAATGTCCAGATTGAGAGGGTAGTTGCTTCAATTTCAGATACAGAACTACTTGATAAGATTACAGAATGTGTAAAAATCCAGATTGGGGCATATGAAAAGTACAATTAAATATTACCGGGGCATTTGCTCCGGGTTACATAGCCACCTGTATTTTATGGGTGGCATTTTTACTGAAAGGGGGGATAGATTTTATGACAGCAGAAGAATACAGAGCACTATTAGATGTGGATTTTAACAATGTAAAAATAGAAGATCTGACTGATATTAGAAAAATTAAAATAGATAAAAATCAGCCACAGAGTAAGAGGCAGGCACAGTTCTTAAAACAGGTGGGAAATCCATATATGCTGCGTCGTGGAAGTATGATGATTAAGGTAAGCTTTGCGAATAATGGACTGTCGATGGAACAGGCATTTGAAAATCTGCTTTTGAATGTCTGAAAATTTGTGGTGGAATTTCAAAGTGATATGTGCTATGATGTTTTTGGTATAAAAATTCTAAATTAGTGCATATCACCTTATTGAAAAGTTATCTTCTAACTTAAACAACAATAGGAGGATGTGCATATGAGTCAGATAAGTCAGATCAAAAAGATCTATCATGCAGCCATCTATGTTCGTTTATCGAAGGAAGATGGCGCTGTTGCTTCACATGAAAAAACTGAGAGTAACAGTATCGCAAATCAGAAATCACTGATTAGAGATTTTCTCGAAAACAAAAATGATATTGAGGTTGTGCAGGAGTATGTTGATGATGGTTTCAGCGGCTCTAATTTTGAGCGACCGGCATTCCAGATGATGCTTGAAGATATTAAGAAAGGCAAAATTGATTGCGTTGTCACTAAGGATCTGAGCAGATTCGGAAGAGAATATATAGATTCAGGTATGTATATTGAGCGATTATTCCCTGCTATGGGAGTAAGATTTATTGCAATCAATGATGGTATTGATTCCGGAGAGGCAAAGTCGCAGTCAGATGAGATTATTATTCCATTCAAAAATCTTATTAATGATGCTTACTGTCGTGATATTTCAATTAAGATACGTTCACATCTTGAAATTAAGAGAAAGCAGGGAGATGTAATCACGGCATTTGTGCCATATGGATACAAAAAGAATGATAAAGATAAGCACAAACTGGAAATTGATGTATATGCAGCAAATGTTGTGAAAGATATTTTCAGAATGAAGTTGCATGGAAAAAGTCAGGATGCAATTGCATGTGAACTTAATTCATCAGGAATACTTCCACCGGCTGAGTATAAAGCAAGCACAGGAAGCAATTATCAGACATGCTTTAAGACAAAAGAAAAGTCGGAGTGGACTTCAGTCATGGTAAGGAGAATCCTTACAAATGAGGTTTATATAGGTAATCTCGTACAGGGAAAACAGACAACACCGAATCACAAGGTCAAAAAGACCATAATCAAAGAAAAATGCGAATGGATAAGGATTGAAAAGAACCATGAGCCGGTTATCACGGACAGGGATTTTGAAGTAGTACAGAGATTGCTTGCAATGGATACAAGAACATCACCGGACAGAGAGGAAGTTTATCCGCTGTCAGGGGTAGTTACCTGTGGCGGCTGTGGGATTCCCATGGTAAGAAAAACTTCAAAAGTGGGTGGTAAAACTTATGCCTATTATCTGTGTGCAACCCATAAGGATTCAAAGCAGTGCAGTTCCCACAGAATTTCCACGGATAAGTTGGAAGAAGTGGTGCTAGAGCTTTTACAGACACACATTGATAACATGATTGACCTTAAAAGAATTCTTTCTTTTATCGGCAACGTGCCGTTTCAGCAGCTTGATATGAAAAAGCTTGAGGAAAGGCGTGAAAAGAAACAGGCAGAAGTAGACAGATGTGCAGATCTCAGAGGAATGCTTTATGAGGATATGAAGGATGGTATTATTTCAAAGGAAGATTACAAGGAACTTCATGCAGCATATGAGCAGAGAAAAAAGAATGCTGAGATTGCTATTCATCAGATTGAATTGGAAATGGATGATGTGTTGAATCGTAAGAGCAAAGGCTTTGTATGGCTTGATTATTTTACGGAACATAAAAACATTGAGAAACTCACGAGGGAAGTGGTTGTATCTCTTATCCGTGAAATAAAGGTATTTGATAAGAATCACATTGAAGTAGTGTTTGACTTTGATGACTGCTACAAGGAATGTCTTGATGTAATAGAAAGTCAGGGACATTTTGTTGAAGTGGACAGTACGGGAAAACTGAATATCAGATTAAAGGAGGCTGTGTAGTATGGCAAGAAAGAGTAGAAAAAATACGCCGATTGCAGTTGCAGAGCCAACTGACAATCTGACAACAAAAGCAGTTTTAAGCCTGGATAAGGAGGCAAAACCATATCAGGTTGGAATCTATGCGAGACTTTCATTCGAATCAGAGGCGAATAAGGAAAGAGATACTGTAGATACACAGATTGCATATATCAGAGAGTTTATTAATGGGCAGGATGATATGGTAGAAGTTTGTGTGTATGCTGATATATCTGTTACAGGAACAACTTTTGAAAGACCGGAATTTGACCGTATGATTCATGATATCCGGGCAGGCAAAATCAATACTGTTATTACTCGTGATCTTAGCAGACTTGGCAGAAATTATGTGGAAGCAGGCAACTACATTGAGAGGGTATTTCCTTTTCTTGATGTGAGATATATTGCTATCACAGATGATTTTGATACTGCAAGACCGGGAACTGATTTATCCGTACCGTTTAAGAATATTGTGAACGAATATTATTCCAAAGACCTTTCAAAGAAAGTAGAGACCGGAAAGCATAGTATTTGGGCACAGGGCGGCTTCAGCGAGGGAACGCCACCATATGGATATTACAGGGCTACAGATGGTTCAAGAAAGCTTTTGATTGATGAAGAGGTATCTGACAATGTAGTTAGAATTTTTAATATGTTTTTGGATGGGAAGGGATATGCTGGTATTGCAAAGACTTTGCAATACGAAGGAATTCTTTCACCTCCGAAATACAGATTCTATAAGTCAGGAAAGATTGAACTTGCTGAAAAAGCAAGAGAATGGCACTATTCGCATGTAAAAGAGATACTCCAAGGGGAATATTACATTGGAAATATTGTTCATGGAAAGCAAAGGAAGGCTCTTGATACCGGGAGAAAGAATGTTAAAACAGATGCATCAACATGGCAGCGAATAGAAAATGTTCATGAACCAATAATTGATAAGGACACTTTCTACAAAACAAGGGAGAGAATGGAGCATATCAAAAAGAAGCATTTAGAAGCATCAAAACCTAAAGCTGATGTTCCAAATAAGCCGGATAATATTCTGGTATATAAAACAAAATGCGCCTGTTGTGGAGGCAGTGTATTGATTGGCAGGCATCACACTTATTCAGAAAAGTTCTATTATAAGTGTAAGAACCGTAGAAAATTAGCTAGGCTATGTGAAAATAAGTACTCTTATGATTATTCTGAGGTTATGGATAGTGTTTTTTCTGTTATCCGTCAGCATATGAGTTTGTGTGTTGAGAAAACAAAGTTTGTTCAGAAGATGAACAGCAGAAAAGAGAATGTTCTTCAATATGATATTTATACCAAGCAGATAGCAAAACTTCAAAATGATGTAAGAAGAATTACCGCTAACAAAAGTGGTTTGTATGAAGATTATAGGGAACAGTTAATCACTGCGGAAGAACTGTGCCAGTATCAGAGAGAATATGAAAGCAGAGTAAATGAGATTGAAGCGCAGATTACTGAATTGCTTCATCGAAGAAGTCTGTATGAAAAAGAATTTCATATTGATGAAGGATGGGAAGAAACTGTCAATAAATATATGGCTAAAAGAAAACTTACAAAGGAGCTTGTGGATGCTTTTGTATCGGAAATTGTTTTTTATGATGGCAATATAGAAGTTAAGCTCTTGTATGATGATTTCCTAAAGGAGTTGCTTAAAGTGGCAGAAGAAAGAGAGGTGAGCAGCAATGGATAAGACGATAGCTCTCTATATGAGATTATCAGATGAAGATGACAACTTGGCTGCTCATGAGGAAAGTAACAGTATTTCCCATCAGCGAAAGTTAATGCTTGATCATATCCAGAAACTGCCTGAACTAAAGGACTGCAACATAATGGAATTTTCAGATGATGGATATTCCGGAGCAGACTTTAGCAGACCTAATTTTGTAAAAATGATGGATCTGGTAAAGGCTGGTAAGATTCAGGTTATTGTGACGAAGGACTACAGCAGACTCGGACGAGATTATCTTGAAGTTGGTAACTATATGGAATGTATATTTCCGGTTCTTCAGGTAAGATATATCAGCGTGAATGATAATTACGATTCTGCTAACAGCTTTGGTTCAACCGGAGGTATGAGTGTTGCACTGAAAAATCTTGTGAATGCATTGTATTGTAAGGATGCATCAAAAAAGGTAAGAGCCGCTAAGGCAGTGTTGGCTAAGCAGGGAAAGTACATTGCTGCATTTGCTCCTTTTGGATACCAGAAAAGTGAAGATGATAAGCATATGTTAGTGCCTGACCCAGTAACAGCACCTGTTGTCCAGCTGATATTTGAACTGGCTATTAAAGGCATGAAATACACCGAGATTGCAAATTATCTGAATAATAATGGATATGATAGCATATTTGAGTATTACCAAAAGATTGGAGTTAAGAGATGTTATGAAAGGGATATTGGTGAGCACATGTGGAGTGCCAGTACAGTAATGGAGATTTTATATAATGAAGTCTATATTGGTTCTGTAATCAATAACAAGACGGCTGATAATATTGATACCGGTCATCAGGTTGTGCAGAGAGATAAAGAGGACTGGATAATTGTTGAAAACTGTCATGAACCATTAGTTTCTGTGGAAGACTTCAAGCTTGCTCACAAGATGATAGCAAGACGAGAAGTGACGAAGAGAAAACCAAATGGAAAGTGGCGTAAATCGTATATTCGCTGTGGAATATGTGGTAAGGGACTTTATAAATACGGAAATAAATCCTCATACAGATGCCACAACGGTCATGTGTCACGTATTAGAGGTGAAGAACTTGAGGCGACACTTCTAGACATTGCTAGAAATATGGCATTGGCTCAGTTGCAGGAATTTGAGTTGAAAACTGATGGCGGTAATTGTCCAGATAATCTTGAAAGGGAAATCGAATCACTTAAAAAGTCAAAGGCACACTATGCAAAGCTAAAGTTTGAGATATACGATGATTATACAAAAACAAATATCACTCGTGATCAGATGGCAAAAAAGACTGCAGAAGTTAAGCAGAAAATCGCAGAGATAGAAAGTCTGATTACAGAGAAGCAGGAAACACTTGATATGCAAAAGGATCTCTTTCTTGATGCAAAGCAGGAACAGCTAACAAAGCTTAGTAAGTTGGATGAGTTTGATGAAGAAGTAATCAGATATCTCATTGATTATGTGTTGGTGTATGATAATGAGCATATTGAAATCAGATGGAACTTTGATGACTTTCAGGCTGGATGATGGTATAATCAGTAGTAATAGCGAGAAAACAAAATTATAAAGAAGTAACATGGGGAATCTTGCTAAAGGTTCCCCATTGATAAAAAAAATTAATTTTTTTTTGTTTCTTACTTGACACGAGCAGAAGCACATCATGTAACTGCTGATACATATCAGAAGATTATGAAACATTTTACGCCTAAGTTGTGGCTTGGAATGACAGCAACTCCTGATAAGCGGGATGATAATATTGCAGGTAGAAATGTTTATGAGTTGTTCAATTATAAGATTGCATATGAGATACGTTTACAACAGGCCATGGAAGAAAATTTGTTATGCCCATTTCATTATTTTGGAATTACTGATTTGTCTATAGTTGGAGATGTTAAAGAAAATCATGATTTTAGTATGCTTACAAGCGATGAACGTGTAAGGCATATAATCCAGCAGGCAAATTATTATGGATATAGTGGAGAAAAAGTTAAAGGTCTTATATTTTGTAGCAGTATCAAAGAAACACAGGAGTTATCAGATAAATTTAATAATATAGTTAATCCAGATACAGGGAAATATTTTCGTACGATAGCGTTGAATGGTGATGCAACGGAACAGGAAAGGCAGAATGCATTTGAGAGACTTGCAATGGATGAGAATGAGGAAAATATTAATAAGAAGCCGTTAGACTATATATTTTCTGTAGAAATATTGAATGAAGGTGTTGACATTGTAGAGGTTAATCAGGTTATTATGCTTAGACCGACACAATCACCTATAATATTTATACAGCAGTTGGGACGAGGACTTAGAAAGGCCGATGGAAAAGAGTATGTTGTTATTCTTGATTTTATTGGTAATTATAATAATAATTTTATGATTCCAATAGCACTGTCAGGGGATAGAACTTACAATAAAGATAATATACGTAGATACATAATGGAAGGTGGAAGGGTTATTCCAGGTGCATCTACAGTGCATTTTGATGAAATAAGTAAGAAAAGAATATTTGCATCTGTTGATAATGCTAATTTTAGTGATATTAAACTGATAAAAGAAAATTACACAAATCTTAAGAATAAATTAGGAAGAATACCACATTTACGGGATTTTGATGATTATGGAGAAATGGATGTTGCCCGTATTTTTGATAATAATAGTCTGGGTTCGTATTATAAGTTTTTAGTTAAATATGAGAAGGATTATAAGCTTCGTCTCTCACAGGAAGAAGAAAAGATAGTCGAATTTATTTCCAAGAAACTGGCAAATGGCAAGAGAATTCAAGAATTACAATTACTTAAGAGAATGCTTATGTATGCAAAAGGATTGTCCAAATGTGGATTATTTTCAAGTCTTTCACAGGATATGTTGACTTATGGTAAATTAATTAGCAAGGAACAGAAGGAAAATATTATAAATGTTATGACTAATGAATTTCCGGCAGGATCTGGTAAGAAAACATATGCACAGTGTGTTTTTATAGAAAAGGAAGGCAATGATTATAAGCCAACAAAAACATTTCTTGAAATGCTATCAAATAAAGATTTTTATAATATTATTAAAGAACTTGTTGATTTTGGAATAAGCAGATATGAGAGAGATTATAAACAAAGTTATGATGTAACAGATTTTGTCCTTTATCAAAAATATACGTATGAGGACGTATGTCGTCTGCTTAATTGGGAACAGAATGAAGTTCCATTAAATATTGGTGGTTATAAATATGATAAGAAAACAAAGACATTTCCAGTATTTATTAATTATGATAAATCGGATGATATTAGTGACACAACAAAATATGAGGATCATTTTGAACAAGGATTTAGGGATCGATTGATAGCAATATCAAAATCGGGAAGGAGTCTGCAATCTGAGGATGTACAGAATTTTCTTAAGGCTAAAGAGAGAGGAATTAGAGTAGAACTTTTTGTGCGAAAGAATAAGGACGATAAGATTTCTAAGGAATTTTATTATCTTGGGCATATGACGGCTAGTGGAAATACTAAGGAATTTACAATGCCAAATACACAGAAAACAGCAGTTGAAATAGAGTGGATACTTGATGTTCCAGTACGTGAAGATATATATGAGTATATTGTAAATTCATAAATATTATGTATATGTCAAAAGTATAAAAAGTCGTTTGTGCTTGCAGAAAAAGACTTTTTTACTTAATTTATTGCATTAAATCACGATATTAAAAGAAAGAAGGAAAGTGAGATAATTAGTTTTATAATTGTCACACAAGAATTATATGAAAACAGTTAAAGTAGTTGCAGCAGTAATAAAAGAAGTTAATGATAATGGGGAGCCAATTATATTCGCAACGCAGCGCGGGTATGGAGAATTCAAGGATGGCTGGGAATTTCCAGGAGGAAAAATAGAGGCAGGAGAGACACCACAGGAAGCATTAAAACGAGAGATTATGGAAGAATTAGATACAAAAGTTAAAATTGGGAATTTAATAGATACAATTGAATATGATTATCCCAATTTTCACCTTTTAATGGATTGTTTTTGGTGTGAGATAGTAAGCGGAGAATTGAAGTTAAAGGAACATGAAAATGCAAAATGGCTGACTAAGGAGCATCTTGATGAGGTTGAATGGCTGCCAGCAGATGTTATTTTGATTGATAAGATAAGAATGGATATGTAGGAGAAATTATACGGAAAATTTGATAAGAATGATATTAAAATAAAATTTGAATTTAATATCCAGTAAAAAGGAGGAGAATATGATACCGGCAATTAATAAAAGAGAAACAGGATGGAATATCCGAATACTTATGGATAAATACAATCTAACAGTAAAGGATGTACAGGAATATCTTGGATTAGGAAGTCAGCAGAGTATATATCATTGGCTTAACGGAATAAGCATGCCGACTATAGATAATCTTTATGCGTTAAGTAGTTTGTTTGGCGTTTCAATGGATGATATTGTGCGTGGAAATAAATCTGATATAAAAGATTACAGTTATAGAAGACTTTTTAGATATTATAATATTTTAAAGAAATGTGTTGCATAATATTTTTATACTACAAGTTCCATGACAAATGTATCAGTATATCTTAATATATTATATATAAATTATATATTTAGGAGGCTGATATTTATGAATGAAGGGATTTTGATAGCATATGATGATACATACTATAGTATAGGAGATACGTTAGTAATACAGAAAAGATTGACTGATATTTTAAAACCGTGTGGTATGAGATACTTTACTGGACGTAGTTTGTATAAGCCTGAGGATCCAGATAGAAGGGATGATATCATGTATGATGCAATGAAACTACTGTCTCAATGTGAATGGATTGATAATAAAAATGTAGGTATATTTGTGATTGATGACATAATAAGTATTTCATTTAGCGATATTGACTGTTCTGGAATGGTAGAACCTAAATCCGAAAAATATAAGTATTATGAGGATTATTTCAAGAAAACAGGCAGGATGGCTCATAATATATTAATAGATGAGAACAATCAGATTGTAGATGGATATGTATCATTGCTTATTGCAGATAAACACAAGGATAATATGAAAAAGTGGCAGAATCCAGCGATATATAAAGTAAATGCATTGGTTCCTCGTGCAAAGGTTGTTATTGGACGCCATGTTGATATGTCAGGAACTGATATAATAATAAAAGGACCACAGTATTTTGCATGGATATATAATAAAAAAGAACCTGTTGTGCCTGGAGATGTATTGAAAGTTAATACGAGAAAAGGAGAGGCATATATGGTGGTAGAGAAGATTAAGTATATAGCGGGAAAGAAAAAGTGTGCAGAATATAAAAAAGTTATTGAGCATATGGGGATGAGAATAGAGATATAATTATTTTAATAATTCAAAATTCACCAAAATCAACTTGTGTTTTAACAACACCATATATATGTGACAATGATAATTATGAGTCAATTCTTTATGGGGTGTACAGCACGGAACAACTTGCAAGAGAAGCAGCGGAGGAACTTCTTGAACTGGGGAATATACATCATTATGAAATAGAATGTCCTAAGTTAGATGAATTTGGATGGAGATAGGTAAATGTGGACAATAGTTTCATAAATTAGATTAAGGAATTAAACTGCAATGACACAAGAGTAGACTACAAGGATTGTAATGGGAAATTTTTAGGAGAACGGTTACTATTTGAAGAAATCCCCTGTAAATTATATTTTCAAAAACAATACAAATGATTGACAATGTAAATTAAAACGGTATAATATAATTATAAGAGGTGCATATAATATTATTATTGTATTTTGAGATGGAGGCGATTTTATGGCTACAGTACCTACACAAGTAAGAATAGATGAAAATTTAAAGAAACAGGCAAGTGAACTTTTCTCACAGTTAGGAATGGATATGTCCGGTGCAATGAATATATTCTTGAAACAGTGTGTATTAAGAGGAGGACTTCCTTTTAGTGTTGAATTGCCACAGTATAAGCCGGAAGTATTAGAGGCAATGGAAGAAGCAAAGAGAATCAGCAAAGATCCTAATACAAAGAGATACGCTAGCTTTTCAGAGGCTTTGGAGGATATTGATTGATGCAATATGAATTAATACTAACCGGGAAATTTAAGAAAAGTCTCAAGCTGGCAAAGAAACGAGGCTTGGATTTGAAACTTTTAGATAAAGTTATTACGATGCTGCAGAATGATATTCCTCTCGAAGAGAAATATCGTGACCATGAACTAAAAGGGAAATACCAGGGGTTCAGGGAATGTCACATTCGGCCGGATTGGTTATTGATTTATCTGAAGGAGAATGATGTTCTAACATTGACTTTAGTTGATACCGGAACACACGCGGATTTGTTCAATTTGTAGCGGAATATACAAAGGTATTTCATAGTAACGGATTAAAATGCCGAAAGCCTGTATTTATGAGGGCTTCCGGCATTTGTTTTTTCAAATGGCTCTAGTTTGGCTCTATTTGTGGGTGGAGTAATGATTTTCATAGGTTAATGTTAATTTTCCTATTTTGGTGTATGAAGCAGGAAACCAAACTTTGGTCGGGGAGGTTCCTGCTTTTTGTTTATTAGTGACGAGACTATAATAACAGAAGGTACAGACTAAAACAATCTGACGCATAATGCATCAGAATAATTTAGGCTGTACCTTCTTTTAATTTGCCTGAAAATGAAGAAAAAAGAAGCGTGGAAAGTTACGGTTTACAATTTGGGGCAGTAGAAAGGCTGCCTTTTTGCTATATGATATATTGTAAAATTAAATATTTTTAGTGAAAAATAGTTGCATAAAAAATAATTAATGATATAATAATGATAAGTAAAGAAGAAAAGTGACTTGGAGGAATGAGCCATGATTATAGAGATAAGAGCAAAAAACTGTTATGCATTTGAGGATGACATTACATTTTCGATGAAAGCAGATATGCGAAATAAAAAATTTGGAGCAAATGTTCACAAAGAGAATAATTTTAATGTCCTTAAAACGGTAGGAATATATGGACCAAACAATGCCGGTAAAACATGTCTAATCAAGTGCATTAGGGCAATAAGAAATGTACTTTTAAATAAGAAGAATGGACTGATGCCAAATATATTTACTGATAGTGATGTATGCGAGTTAGGTGTTACATTTATGGCATCTGGAAGAAAGTTTTCTTATGATTTTAAGTATGATGCAGAAAAAGAAGAATATATATATGAGTCATTTTCGGAGATATTTAAAGATCAGTACAACAACGAAAAGGAAGTTTGTTGGTTAAAAAAAGATACTGTTAGTGAAATATATGAGTGTATTGATGAATCTGTTCAGAATATGATTTCAGTTGTATCGAAGAATAATTTGCTATGCTATGTGGTAGATACAAGTAAATTCGAACATATCAATGAGATGAAGCAGATTCTTGTCGGATTTGCAGAAAAAATTGATATCATCAATATGAATAACATACCTATGCAGCACACGATTGAACTTATGAAGAATAAGAATCAGTTACAGCAAAAGGTTGTTGAGTTCATAAAAAATGCAGACTTATATATGGATAATTTTGAATATGTGGATATGGATAAGATACAGCTGAAAACTGGTGAAGGTGACGAAAAGCCAGATGAGAAAGTGCTTGATATTCCAGAGAACATTATGGATCAAATCAGATTGGTTTCTACTTATAAAGGAGTCCATGTGCCAAGTATGATGTTTGACTCCACAGGAACAAAGAAGATTGCAGCTATTGCCAGCTATGTAATTGAAGCACTTGAACAAGGCAGGATTTTAGTCGTGGATGAGTTGGATAGCAGTATTCATTTTAAGCTTACCAGGGCGATTGTTGCGATGTTTAATAATGAATTAAATACAAGTGCACAGATGATATTTACAGTACATGATATAAATCTTATGGATTGCAAGAGAATGTTTCGAAAGGAGCAGATTTGGTTTGTTCATAAGGATGAAGAAGGTGTGTATGTATATTCACTTGCAGATTTTACAGCACAGCAGGGCGTACGAGATACGACAGATGTTATGGAAAAATATCGGAAAGGTGCGCTTGGAGCTTTGCCTGATCCTGAATTGATTAACTCATTGCTTAGTATTAAAAGTGGTGTAAAGGGGGATGATGCCGATGCCAAATAAGCTCCCTAAGTTTTTGGATAACCATAAAATCTGTATTATCTGTGAAGGTAATGAGGAATATGAGTATCTAAATCGATTAAAAAATTTAAAAGTATGGAATGAGCAATATGATATTTCATTGGTCAATGCCGGTGGAAATGGTAATATCCCGGCAAGGTATCAGGACCGATATCAAAATGGAGCAGATGAACTTGTGCTTGTGTTCTGTGATACGGAAAAGAAACCACATGAGCAGTATGAGGATATAAAGCGTAAAATCAATGAGTTTCATGGTGTGGATAGTGCAGCGAAGGAAGTGATTATATTTGGTAATCCATGTACGATGCAGATTATATCTAAGCACTGGACCGATGAAAAACTGAAATCTCCGGCAAAACCAGTGAATGCTCCCTTGATAAAGGAATATACCGGAGTAGAGAATTACAAAGGTAGAGCAGACCAGATTCAGAAAGTTATGGAACATGTTACTGCGGAGAATTACAAGGATATGAGTCAACGAGTGAGAAAACTGGATTCGGATGATTCTGTTACTGGAAGCAGTAATTTTGGAAAGTTCATAAAGCTGTTTGAGAGTGATGACAGTGGGTGGATTGAGGAGATTAATGAACAAATAGAGTAGTATAAGGAGAGTACAAAAGTTATATTATGAACAAAGTGAATGTGATAAAACAAAATTTGGAGTTCATAGGTAAAACGTGGATGAAGTGTATTGGCACATTTGCAAGTATATTATCGCTTTTCTTTTTGTTTTGGACTTGGGATGATATACGCATTACGTCAACGCAATATAAATGTGTGATAATAATATTATTATGTGTGCTTGCACTCATACTTGCAATCCTATGGACGTGTATTTTTAAGAGAACAAAGACAATTTGGGAAAGTCCATCTGGGAAAATAAAAGTATGTTATTCTGATATTATGAAAGATGGGTTTGACAAAAGGAACAAGGAAGAAAAGTTATTTGTAATTCCAGTTAATTCATGTTTTGACACTATTGTAGATGAAGATATATCAACATGTTCAAAGCCATTGGTATCACCTAATTCGTTACATGGAAGATGGATAAAAAAAATGGTTAATAAGGGATTTACTATAGAAGAAATAGACAACAAGATACATAATTGCTTGGAAATGCAAAATTTAGCGCCCAAAAGTATTATTGCTGACGAAGATAAGGAACGTGGGAAAAGAGAAGTATATGAGTTAGGTACAGTGGCGATGATTAGGGGAAATAACAATAGTACCTTTTTGTTACTTGCAATTTCGGAATACGATAAAGATAATATCGCTCATACTTCTGTCGATGATTTAGAAATGTGCATAAAGTCACTTCTTAATTTTTACGATCAACATGGTCAAGGGCATAGATTGGTAATTCCATTGATGGGAACAAACCTTTCGAGAGCAGGATTGTCACATAATGATTCACTGAGAGTAATAACATCGTTATTTCAATTGTATGGAGATAAAATACATGGAGAAGTTGATGTTGTTATATATAAAGGAGATAAAGATAAAGTAACATTAGACATATGGTAAAGGAGGAATTTAATATGTCATATCAAAATGCAAATTATAGTGCGTTTTATGTTTCGGAACCATTTAGCGAAAGTAATTTAGGGGCAAATTCAACACATGATTTTGTTTACTACAATATGCTAAGAATGTGGAAAGGGGAGGATAATAGTTTTCCCTTTAATGATGCACATGATAAGACATATAATGTGCGAGATGGTAGTGATTGGGAAAAGACTCTTAAGCCTAGACTTCATACAAGGCTTGACAATTCTAAGAACATTATTTTATTTTTAAGTTCCATTACTGCCAATAGTCATGCATTGAGGGAGGAAATGAATTATGGAATAGGTACAAAAGGTTTACCGGTAATTGTAATTTATCCAGATTACGACAAGAAGTCAGATATAGTTGATAGTAATGGAAATTTTAAGAAGCAAATTAAAGATTTGTGGGATAAGTTGCCGGCTTTTCGTGATAATATGTCCTCGGTAGCTACATTGCATATTCCATGCACTAAGAGCGTTATTATATCAGCATTGAATAATGAAGATTTTATGGTAAATACAATGGCAGATGCAAAAAAATATTACTATAAACCATAAACAATGACATTTTGAAAATAACGAAACTTGTAGTGATTGCAAAATGCTTGCAAAAAGTTCCGAAACGGCAAAGAATATGTAGAATTTTAAGAATAATCATACCAAATATAGATGTTTATAATTTGATTAGATACAATATATAGTTGCCGAAATCGAGTTTGAATAACGGATTGAAATGCCGAAAGCTTGTATTTATGCGGGCTTCCGGCATTTGTTTTATCAAATGGCTCTAGTTTGGCTCTATTTGTGGGGAGAGTAATAGCAAGGTTAAGGAGAAATTATGAAAAAGATAATCATATTAAGAGGTAACTCTGGAAGTGGAAAAACAACAGTAGCTAGAGCGTTGCAAAAGAAATTTGGATATAATACAATGATGATTTCACAAGATGAGATTAGGAGAAATATCTTGTGGGTTAAAGATGGCGTTGATACTAAGGCATTACCACTTATGATAGAACTTATGAAATATGGGTATGAGCATTGTGATGTGGTTATTTTAGAGGGCATCATGTATGATGAGTGGTATAGTCCTTTGTTCAAAACGGCAAATGAATTGTATGGAATGGATATATATGCGTACTATTTTGATATACCATTTGAAGAGACGGTCAGGCGGCATAATACAAGAGATAAAAAACAGGAATTTGGTGAAGAAGATATGCGTAGATGGTGGAGAGAAAAGGATTTTTCATCAGTTTTTAATGAAAAAATTATTACATCTGATATTGATGCAGACAGTATTGTTGAAATGATATATATGGATTCAGCAAATGAAGGATAAGGGTATTACGAATGGCAAGAACAGAAAAAGTGATAATGACTAATATGTGTATGGTGTTTAGTGAAAATAGGATACTTGTCCAAGATAAGACGGATGATGATTACTCTGGAATAACATTTCCGGGAGGACATGTGGAAAGAGGAGAATCATTTACAGATGCTGTGATACGCGAAGTGTGGGAAGAAACTGGATTGAAAATTTCAGAACCAAAACTTTGTGGGATAAAAGACTGGATGAAGGATGAGGAAACAAGATATATAGTGTTATTGTATAAGACAGATAAGTTTGAAGGAATAGTTACTTCGTCTGAAGAAGGGGATGTATTCTGGCTGACATTAGATGAAATGAAGCAGAGAAAACTTGCTTATGGAATGGATAAGATGTTGGAAGTATTTTTAAATGACAATATTAGTGAGTATTTCTTTTTTGAAGAAAATGGCAAATGGATAGAAGAGTTGAAATAGTTTAAATAAATGCAAAGGAGTTTTAAGTGGATATTTTATTTAAGAATGATGATTTTGTATTTTCATACAGAGTTGGTGGAATATTGATACGCAATGGAAAAATTCTATTACAGCGTCCTAAGAATGATGATTATTCCATTATAGGTGGACATGTATCAGCAATGGAAACAAGTATAGAAACTTTGAAGCGGGAATTTGAAGAAGAACTTCACACTAAAATAGAGGTAGATAATCTGCTGGCGATTGGTGAAATATATTTTCCATGGGGTAAAAGACCATGTCATCAGATATGTTTATATTATAATGTACATCTCGTTAATTATGATATTCCTTTAGATGGAGTATTTCATGGTTATGATGGTCTGGATGACAAAAGGATTGATTTAGATTTTTGTTGGGTTCCACTTGAGGATTTAAAGAATGATGTAAAGGTATATCCGCAGGAGTTGGTACCTTATATTCTTGAACCAAAGAAGGAAATTGTACATTTTGTTTCAAAGCAAATTTAGAAGATGAGATTATAGGTGTCGATGGAGAAGAAATATGTTAGAAGTTAAATTTTATGATACAGTAGATGATTCATTACTGAAGTTTGCAGTAATAATTTCACAGAGTAACGGCAAGTGGGTATTTTGCAAACATAAAGAAAGAGATACATATGAAGTGCCGGGAGGGCATAGAGAAGCTGGGGAGGATATTTTTGAAACAGCTAAAAGGGAGTTGCAGGAAGAGACTGGGGCTATCAAATTTGAGATAAAACCAATATGCGTATATTCGGTGACAGGTAAGACTAGAGTAAATGATACTGGTGAAGAAACATTTGGACTGCTTTGCTTTGCAGAGATAACAGAGTTTGCGAAAGAATTACATAGCGAAATGGAGAAAGTTGTGCTTATGGATGAGTTGCCTGAGAACTGGACATATCCGTTGATACAGCCGAAATTGGTAGAGAAGTATTTACAGGTAAAAATAATTCTATAATTGGAGCAACAGTAACTGTCACAGTCGATAGACCATTAGGAAGTTATCATCCTGAATATAAGGATATGTATTATCCAATAAATTATGGTTACATTGAAGGAGTTATGGCACCAGATGGAGAAGATCAGGACGCTTATACATTAGGTGTAAATGAGCCAGTAGACAAGTTTACAGGTAAAATCATGGCTATTGTTCATAGAAAAGATGATATAGAAGAAAAGTGGGTAGTTGTACCTGACGGAATGATGTTTTCAAAAGATGAGATTAGGCAGCAGATTTATTTTCAGGAGCAATATTTTGATAGTGAAATTGTGATGTAATATTAAGGAGATTGCTATGTCATTAGGATTAAAAAGAGGAACAGTGCAGCTTGAACCACATGATAAACAGTGGGATGAGGCTGCGATTCAAACAATCAAAAAACTTAAATCTATATTAGGTGATGATGCTGTTGATATACAGCATATTGGGAGTACAGCAATACCGGCAATCAAAGCAAAACCGGTTATTGATATTGTCGTTGGGGTAACCGATTTTGAGAGAATAATGTTACATAATGAGCAGTTACAGAAGGAAGGAATCTTTTATCGTGGCTCGGATGTGGAATATCAGATTCTTTATGTAATGGGTGATATGGAAAAGGATATCAGGACACACCATATTCATGTTGTGAAGTGGAATGGAACTGAGTGGAAAAAATATATTCATTTCAGAGATTATCTAAATGATAATGAGAATATGGCTTTGCAGTATCAGAAGGTAAAGGAAGAACTGGAAAGTAAGTATGCAGATGATAGAGTAGCATACACTAATGGAAAGCAAGATATGATAGATATTATTTTGAATGGCAAATAAATTGTTGACATGAATTGCCAAGACTGTTATATTGTTCAATAAAAACAAGGAGAACATACACATGAATCAGAACTTATATTCAAGACATTATATGTACATGTATTACGGACGTACACGGCTATAAACATGCAAGGTTAGGGCATTAGGTTATAGCTTGTAGGTCTTTTAGTCTAGTGCATAAAACCAGAATATAAGAGAAGATTTTACATACATTGCATCTTATTAAATTGGAGTTATCGCACTGGACATTGAATGTTTGGTGCGATTTTTTAAGTTTACAAGAAAGAGGTGCAGAAAATGAATGATTTAATTGAACTTAAATTGATAACAAGAGAAGATGCTGAATGTCTGCATAAACTGCAGATAGAAGCATTTATGCCCTTATATGAAAAATATCAGGATGATGCTACAAGTCCGGCGAAAGAAAGTCTTGAAACAATAACGAAGAAAATAGTTGATGATAATTCAGATTTCTATTTTATTTTGTTTAATGGTGAGAAAGCTGGAGCTGTAAGAGTTAAATGGCATAAAGGGCAAAAAGTACACAAGAATGTAAATTGGATATCTCCTATTTTTGTTATTCCAAAGTTCCAAAATAAAGGAATTGCCAATAACGTAATCAAACAATTATTTGATATTTATCCGAATACAATAGAATGGTGGTTATCTACTATTAAGCAGGAAGAGAAAAATTGCCATTTGTATGAAAAATGTGGATTTGTTCGAACTGGAGATGAAATAGTTGTAAACGAAAATATGACATTAGTTTTTTATGTAAAGAGTTATATTGAGGTAAGGAGATTTAAGGAAGAGGATGCCAAAGAGGTCAGAAATCTTATTGTCAGGAACTTCTTAGAGGTTAATAGTAAAGATTATGGCATATCAGCAATGGAAAAACTTGCAAAGGTTTACGATGTGGAAAAAGTTCTGAATGTGGCAAGTTATGCACATATGTATGTCTTTGAATTTGATGGAAAAATAATTGGAACAGGTTCTATCTCAAGTTTTTGGGAAAGTGAAACAGAAAGTATACTTTTGTCAATTTTTGTCCTCCCGGAATTTCATGGAAAGGGTGTTGGAAGAAAAATCATAAATACATTAGAAACGGATGAATTTTATGTAAGAGCAAGCAGAATTGAGATACCGGCATCCATTACAGCAACGGAGTTTTATAGAAAATTTGGATATGATTACAAAAATGGTGTTAAGGAATTGGATGATGAACACCATTACAGATTGGAAAAGTTTAAGGCGGCAGGGTTGAAATAACAACAGATAGGCTCTTTATCTGCTGCTGTAATCTATTCCGAGTACGGAGATATATCTAATTTCTCCAATCCCGGACAGATGCTCACGTTTGCCGGAATAGAGCCCGGCGTAAATGATTCAGGCACCGAATTTCACGGTGGAAGAATGGTTAAGCGTGGATCTTCTCAACTTCGTTATACATTGATAAATTGTTGCCTTCCATTAATCCGTTTTGATATGACATTTGCAACTTATTACTCCAAGAAACGTGGAGAAGGCAAACCGCACCGAGTAGCCATTACTCGTGTCGCAAAGAAGCTAATTAGAGTCATCTATGCATTGGAGAGGCTAGATATAGACTTTAATACTCAAAAGCTTCATTAAATCCAACTCTTCAAAGTTGACTACATCCATCTAAAATACGGTATGTTCAGATGGCTTATTAAGGTTACCCTTTTTTACAATTCAAAAATTTTTTTAAAACCACTTGACTGTTTATAGTTTGTCACCTCTTTTTTATCATAAAATCAAGAAGATTATAAGACAACGGATTATAAGTCACAAATTGTATTGACATATAAATTGAAATATTGTAGCAGCTATTGACAAAACGAATAAAAAATGATAAATTTAATAAAAAATATAGAAGCTGCTAAAAAAAGCAGCTAGAAAGGAGACGGAATGAATATTAACAAACAATTGTTGGAGGCTGCAAATCTTAATCCAACAAAAAATAATAGACAAGAATATATTTTTACGTTATGTGAGTATATAGAAAAGAATGAATTAACATTGCCTTTATATCAAAGAGATGTTAGTTGGACATTGGCAAAATGTGTTGAATTGTTAAATTATCAACTTTTAAGTAAATCTCCCATATCTGCAATCTCCATTAACATAATAAATAATACAGAAAAGGAATTTGCAGTACCACAAGTTTCTTTTATAGAAAGGGAATTACTTTCTGAAACTGTAAGAGGGCAAATGTCTGTTGTGGATGGGCAGCAGAGGCTAACAACAAATTATAAGGCATATTGCAATCATCCAGATTTAAAAAGTGTAGTGTTAGATTTAGGGAAAGGTGAATTTGTTATAAATGCAGAGGCATATCGGAAAAATCAGGTGCCAGTTGGTGTGCTTTTGAATAAAGATGATAACAAACTAATTGCTTATACAGAAAAAAATAAAGCTTTGGCATCACCAATGGTAGTAAATGCATTACTGCAGATTAGAAATAAAATAAAGACTTACCAATATACAATTAATTTTGCAACAGATCTTACTGAAGATGAGCAGATTAACTGGTTTGAGGTTTTGAATAATGCAGGAAGTCGTGTAAGTATTATCCAAATGAGATTTTCTAAATTGAAAGCACATGGTATTGATGTGTATACACAATATACGCATGTATATCGTAATAAGGTACAGGAATATGGATATGATTTCTTTACACCGCAGAAGACAAATGTCTCATATTCAATTGCAGCATTAAATCCAGCGTATGAAGTGCTTGTTTCTGGTAAGCATTCGAATAATTTTGCACCTATTTCATCTGACACAAAAGAAAATCAGCTTTGTAACTTAGAGCCAGATAAATTAAAAGAATGTTTTGAAATGACATTAGAGGCTTTGGAAAGGGCTTTGAAGTTTATAGAAAATAATGATTTGGAAAAATATAATCGTTCTGATTATGTGAATTATCTTATTGGATATTTTGTGTTCCATAGAGAAGATATTTCAGATAAGCAAAAGGAGGAGCTGATAAATTGGTATAATGGCGTTGAATTTACTAATAAATCAAATACTGCTAGGAGAAAGATTTACACAGAGCTGTTAAAGATATAAGGAAGAGGGACAAAATAAATGGAATGGTTTTTTGATGGTTTGGGTACTGAGTTGATTAGTATAATTATAGGTGTAATTTTGGGGGCGGTGACAGGAGGAACAATTGGTTATAAAATAGGGGTAAATAAGCAAAGTATGAAACAAAAACAGAAAGCTGGGACTGCTTCTAAACAGAAACAAATAGGCGAAAGTGATAAAACAATTGTATTAGATGAAAAAAATCTCAATGTTAATAATATTAAAATTAAGCAAGAACAAAAAGCAAAGGATGAGGCTTCTCAAACACAAATAGGGAGAGTTAATGTCAATGAGCGATAAACAAGTACAAAAGGCTGGAAACAATGCACAGCAGATGCAGGCTGAAATAATTAATATAACGAATGTTTCTGGTATAGATGAAAAGAGAGCACGCGAGATTTTTAATGAAATGTATGCTATAGCAAGAAAGGACTTTACACAAGATGCCTATCAATGTGCAAACGAAAGAGTTGCAAAATTTGAAGAAGCACTTATGCCTAAAATGTTAAAAGTAGAAGGGGCATTACAAAAATTTTCTGATCCTTCATTTCAATTTCTTATAACAGAGGCACATAAAACAGCAGCATCAACAGAAAGGGAAGCAGATTATGACTTACTTTCGGAATTACTGTTACATAGAGTAAAAAAGGATAAGGATAGAAAAGTACGTGTGGGCATAAAAAAAGCAATAGAAATTGTTGATCAAGTAGATGATGATGCTTTATGTGCTTTGACTGTTGCGTATACTATAGAACGATTATTTCCAGCGACGGGATCAATCATACGAGGATTAAATATTTTAGAGAATGTATTTTCAAAATTGTGCTATACAAATTTGTGCCAAGGAAAAGAGTGGTTAGATCACTTAGAAATTTTAGATGCAGTGAGATTAGATCATATTAGTTCATTGAAAGATTTAGATTTATTTTATGCGGAACAATTAGATGGTTATGTATGCGTAGGAATAAAAAAAGAATCTGAGGATTATCAGAAAGCGTTATCTTTATTGAGTAGTGGCAATTTGCCAAGAGAATTGTTGTGTGATCATGAATTATTAGAAGGGTATGTTAGACTGCCTGTTATTAATAAGAAACAAATAGGTTCCTTGAAATTAGTGAACAAACAAATATCTTCTGGAAAGTTAGTGGAACTACCTAGTGAAATTTCAAATGAACAACGAAGTATTCTTGAGCAAATATATGACTTATATGATAAGAATGAAGAACAGAAGAAAATGGTAACAGAGAACTTTTCTTTAGAATGGAAAAAAAGAGAAGCACTCAGTTCATTACTAAAATGGTGGAATGATATTCCAATGGCATTTGACATAACTACTGTTGGAACTGTATTAGCCCATGCAAATGCACAAAGATGTGATAGCAGCATACCTCCGTTAGAATAAAATAAAGGTTGTCAAGTATTTCCCTAACAGTTATAATGAAATGGCAACAAATTGGCAACAGAAAATCAGCGAGCCAAAATAATATATGTAACAGAAATAAAATAACGGCAAAAAAGACATAAAACTTAAACAAATATATTTAAGAACATCTTTGGATTTGCCGAGTTTGAATAACGGATTAAAATGCCGAAAGCCTGTATTTATGCTGGTTTCCGGCATTTGCTTTATCGAATGACTCTAGTTTGGCTCTATTTGTGGGTGGAGTAATGGAGTTATCAGTTTTGAAAAGGTAAATAAAAAAGGAAGAAGGTACAAGCTATGTTGCCAACAAGAGAAGAAGCACTGAAGTTAATTCGTGATGGGTTATTATTTAATCCGGGACCTTGGGGAAAACATTGTTTAACAGCAGCACACTGTGCAGAAAAAATAGCAAGTGCATGTGGTGATATGGATGTTGAGAAAGCATATATATTAGGTTTACTACATGATATAGGAAGAAAATTTGGTGTAAGACATCTTGGACATGTTTATGATGGATACGTATATATGAAATCATTGGGATATGATGAAGTAGCAAAGATATGTTTAACCCATTCTTTTAATAATCATACGATAGATGAATACATCGGAAAATTTGATGTTACAGATGAAGAATTGACAATTATAAAAACTGAATTAGCAAAGACCACATATGATGAATATGACCGGTTAATTCAATTGTGCGATTGTTTGGCAGGAGCGGAAGGAGTTCTTGATATAGAAAATAGGATGAATGACATAAAGAAAAGGTATGGCTTTTATCCGCAGGACAAGTGGAATTCCAATATGAATTTGAAGCAATATTTTGAGGGGAAAATGAATAAAGACATTTACCTTATATGTGAGAAAGATACATTTGCACCAGGAGATTTATGATCTTATAAATATATTTTTACTACAAGTTTTATGAACAGGTTGGAGGTGGTTAAGTGGATATTTTATTTAAGAATGATGATTTTGTATTTTCATACAGAGTTGGCGGTATATTGAAACATAATGGTAAAATCTTGTTACAGCGTCCGAAGAATGATGATTATGCCATTATTGGCGGACATGTTGCGGCTATGGAGACAAGTATGGAAACTCTTAAACGGGAATTTGAAGAAGAGCTTCATGCTAAGATAGAGATAGATAATCTTTTAGCAATCGGAGAAATTTATTTTCCATGGGGAAAAAGACCCTGTCATCAGATATGCTTATATTATAATGTACATCTGATGGATGATAATATTCCATTAGATGGAGTGTTTCATGGATATGATGAGCTGGATAATGAAAGAATTGATTTGGATTTCTGCTGGGTTTCACTAGAAGATTTAAAGAAGGGTACTAAGGTATATCCTTTAGAGTTGATACCATATATCCTTGAGCCAGGGAAAGAAATTGTACATTTTGTTTCAAAGCAGATTTGAGGAGATAGTCAATGATAGAAAATATGAAGGTAGAATTTGGCAGAACATCAGATATTGATTCATGAATGATAAACGTGCTTTGTGCGTGAAGAACGAACAAGAGATTGTTGGCGTACTTTTATATTCAAGGAAGTATAATATGATATGTTGTTTGGCTGTTGCTCCGGCTTATCGAAAAAGGGGAATTGCTTCGATTCTTTTAAAAGAGGCACTTGATAAGCTTGACAGAGATAAAGATATAACTGTGTCTACATTTGGAGGAAATGATGTTAAAGGAATTGCACCTAGAAAATTATATAAGAAATTTGGATTTGAAGAAGGTGAGCTGATTGAAGAATTTGGATATCCTAATCAAAAGTTTGTGTTGCATACTGACAAAAGTGCTGATAATGTAATAATTGGTAGAAAAGTAACTGTCACAGTCGATAGACCATTAGGAAGGTAAGACGCAGGAAGATATTGCAGAAGTTATTGGAATATCGAGGCATGTATATGTGAGAATTGCAGGATAGTACAATTTGAATATTAGATATAAAAAAAAAAGGAGCATGCACATGAGCACACAGACATTCACAATATCACCAATTCCAGACGACATATTTGCTAAGATGCAGGGAAAATCATTTAAGGACAACTGCATCGTGTCAAGAGATGATTTGAGGTATATTAAAGTTTTGCATGTTGGGTTTGATGGTGAAACACATGTTGGTGAGCTGGTTGTGAACAGAGTGATTGCTGATGACGTGCTTGATATATTTAAGCAGCTTTATGAAGCGGGTTATGAGATTGAAAAAATCCGCCTGATTGATGAATATGATGCCGATGATGAAAGGTCGATGAGAGATAATAATTCTTCGGCATTTAATTTCAGGTACATTTCCTATTCAACGACGCTGTCAAAGCATGCGTTAGGGCTGGCGGTTGACATTAATACACTTTATAATCCTTATGTGAAAAAAGTTGATGGCAGAAGAAATGTGGAGCCTGCCAATGCTGAAAAGTATACAGACAGGAGCGTGGATTTTCTGCATAAAATAGACCATGATGATTTGTGTTACAATCTGTTTGTGGAACACGGATTTGAGTGGGGAGGAGACTGGGAGCACGCAAAAGACTACCAGCATTTTGAGATGACTGACGAGTGGATTGAAAGCCATGCTAAAAATCAGGGGAGAATGAGTAAATGAAATTATTATACGGAACAGGAAATCAGGCAAAATTAGCTGCGATGAGAAGCAGACTCAGGCAAATTGGGATAGAATTAGTAGGATTAAATGATTTGAAGGCTGATGGGCTGGATATTCCTAAGGTAGTGGAAAATGGCAATACTCCGCTTGAAAATGCACGATTAAAAGCAAAAGGTTATTATGAAGCTTTTCGTATTCCTGTATTTTCGTGTGATTCAGGATTGTATTTTGATAATGTTCCTGATGAGATTCAGCCGGGCGTACATGTACGCAATGTAAACGGAAAGCGTTTGTCAGATGATGAGATGATAGATTACTATTCTGGATTGGTGAAAATTTACGGTAATCTGGTAGCGAGATACAAGAATGCGATTTGCTTTGTGATGGACGATACACATATGTATGAGGCAATGGAGCCGTCTATGGAAAGTGAGAAGTTTATTTTGACAGATAAACCACACAGTACAATCAGAAAAGAGGGGTTTCCGCTGGACAGCATATCGTTGGAGATAAATACGAATAAATATTACTATGATTTGCCGGAAGATAAATTAGAACAGGTTGCTGTTGAGGACGGATTTTTGGAATTCTTTAAGAATATTTATTGTGTGTGCGAAAAGGATAGTTTTATACCGGGAGAGATTTAAGCTTTGATTTTTAAAAAATATAACCAAACTGACATAATCAACATAAAAAATCAAATAGATAGGTTAAGAGCATGCGGAATCGGTGTTGTGGATTTGCCGCAGAATTTAAGGGATTCTGTGTGGAAAATTGTTTACTGCGAGTTGAAACAAAATGGCAGCAGTAAATTAAATGAAAGCGGGAAACAAAATGGCAGCAGACAAAATACCGTCAGCAAAGCAGCTGACGGTGTCTGCCAGAGCAATATACTTAAAAAAATGTTTGGACTGCCAAAAGATGTTTTCGGGAAAAAATATTGGAATATGTATTCGCCCGACAGTAAGATAAGACAGGAAAAATACAGTAATGTGCAGCTGCCGTTTAATTACGCACAGGTTGAGTGCAATAGCGTATACAGGGCTATGATTCATCATATGATAACAGGGGCGGACGTGCCGACGGATACGGTTGTTGATATTTTCGGGAAATTCGGGCTGGCGGCGGCATTGTGTGCAGGTGGATATAAATATAAAATAGTATGCCTTAATGAGCAGAATTTTTATTTGTATTCGCTTCTTCAGGACGTGATGCGAAAGCCCGTAAAGTTTTATAAAATGATAGATGAGGAAAGAAAATATCTGGAAATCAAGCTTGCCGACAATGAGATAAAAGATATAATGAAGTCACAGATACAGCATCTTGGACAAATCAAGGTACTTGTCTATTACGGAGTACGAAAGAATGTCGGAGGACAGTATTCGTATGAATCTACGGGATATACGAAAGAGCAGATTGCCAAGTATATATTTATATGTTTGTGTTTTGCACCGGAATATTGGGTGGAGACTAATCTGGAAGTAAAAAACAATAAAATGGTTACTGGGTGGCTTGACGATGAAAAGACATATAAGAAATGTGTGACGGATTTTGTGAAGTTATCGCAGGAAGATTTTGTGGATTTTGCCAAGAAATTTTCGGAGTTGAAATTTGTAAACTGCGATATAAGCAGGGTTATTGATATAATAAGAAAAAATGCAGACAATCAAAATTATAGCAGCGGTGACATACAAAAGTTTCTTCTTTATATAGATGTACCGAAATATATAAAAGAATATCAGCGTTTCGGATTTGACGGCACTATGATGATAAGCCTTTTAAAAATGCTCCATCACTACGAGGGCAACTGGATTATGACATGGTCAACATTTTTACAGAAAGGCCTTAATGATGAAAATCCTACGCTCTACGATATGTTGTATACACAACAGGAAATGCAGTCCGATATATACATAGCACATGGGAACTACGAGCGTTTTGAGGAAAAAGTGCCTGTGAAAGTTATATATAACATGTTTGATATGATAGACAAAGACAAGAATTTATTTGTTTTCATTTACAGGGATAAGAATAAAAACAAGCAGCAGAATATCGTTTTTGTTACTGATATAGATTTTGATGAAATTGATTGTGAATCATTTTTCCGAAAATATAAAATGGAATTTAACGGAAAAGAAAAGTTATTAAAATTAAAGTGGCGTGAATTTAAAAAGAATTATGTGAAGTTTTCATAAGTGTAAAAATCGTGCGACGGGATAAAAATTTTTTTTGAGAGAGTGCAGAAAACCTGTGCTCTTTTTTATTTATAGGCTGATAGCATGATTAAAATCCGGAATTTATAATAAGCTCATAAACAAAAACAAACGCACAAGCGAAAGGAGAAATTATTATGATGAGAGTATTGACACCAAACGGAAATGTAATTGAGGTAGAAAAGGCAGAAGCAATAGTCGAGAAAAGAGTCAGCTTTAACGGAAGGGACATCAGACTGTGTCAGACGGCAAAAGACAAAAGCCAGCCTGCCAGCGGATTGTATTTTTCGGTAAAAACGGAGTCGGTTTTTACTATTGCAAATGAAGGAAATCTTCTTGTTGGAAATCTTCCCGTTGATACAGTAAAGAAAATTGTCACAAATCTTGCAAAAGACGGTTTCTGTGATTTGAGCGGATTTGATTACCAGCCGGAAATCGGAATCAACGACAAGCCTGTATTTGACGAAGGCAAATCGCATCCGTATTTTTGCAGAAGCAATGTTGCAATGATGTTTGCACCGAGACAGAATATGGATTTTCCGATAAACGGAATTTCAAATACAGATACCGGAGTAAATTCATTTCCGCAGAACAATACTGAGGAAACAGATATTTTTAATGATGATTTGTGGGCTGATGACAGCTATGATAATGATAGCTGTGATGATGGCTTTGATAATGGAGAAGAAAATTAAAAATGCCTAAAATATATATTTTAAGAGCAGATTCGGCGGGAAATGTATATCGTGGGTATGAATGTGATGTACAAGATTATTCGGACATGATTAAAATTCCCGACATACAAAAATTTGCACTTACAAAAAATATCGACATTTTATATGAAGAAGATGCCGTTATTATGGGAAAAACGCTTAACCGTGCGGTATGCGGCGAAGACGGAAAAGTGCAGAAAATATTTGCGGGAAATATAGCTGCTGTAAAACATGAAAAAGACATTATAAAAGATATTAATAAAGAAGATATTGAATTCGTTGAAAAGTCATTGAGACCCATAGAGCGTGTTTTTGGCGGTGAAGTATTTTTTAAATCATAGATTTATAACCTAAAGCACACGACACGCCGGTTGTCAATAACAAAGACGGCTGAATTACCTTCAACAAAGGCATCGAATTACCTTCAAAAAAGTGCTGAATTACTAAAAAAAGCGGCTGAATATCCGTATCGGAAAACAGCCGCTTATTTTTTGAAAAATTCATTAAAATCACATTCAAAAACTTTGGTTAATGCGATAAGCATATCAACGGTCGGGTTATTGTATCCGTTTTCGACTTTACTGAAAATTCCTGTTGTGACATTGATATTTTCGCATTGGAGTTTGGCAATGACATCAACAGCTTTCATGTGGCGTTCTTTGCGCAAACGCCGTATGTTTGAGCCGATGAGCGGATTAAGATGCTGGTTGATTCGTTCACTCATGATATTCACCTCAAAGAAATCATATGTAAAATTTTATCCAAAATAGAAGAAAAAAGTGTCCAAAATAGAAGTTATATGTTACAATGATAAAAACTTCCATTTTGGACAGAAATATAAAGTTACAAGGGAGGAAAAAATTTTAATGGCAATACAGGAAGTTATAAAGTACGAGGGAGAAAATTCTGTTCTGATATATAAGCATCCTGCTGAGGATTTTAATACGATGTCACAGCTTATTGTCCATGAGTCGCAAGAAGCGGTATTTTTTAGTGACGGACAGGCTTTGGACAGCTTCAGGGCAGGAAGATATACTCTTGAGACAAAGAATATCCCGTTAATTTCCAAGCTTAGAAATCTTGTATCGGGCGGCGTATCACCGTTTCACACAGAGGTTTATTTTATAAATCTTGCAACGATGATGGACATACCGTGGGGCACGCCGAGCCAGGTAACTGTGAGAGACCCGAATTACGGATACAGTTACAGTGCTGGTGCAAGTGGTTCATTCGGACTTAAAATAACAGACGGACGCAGACTCCTTATTAATCTTGTCGGTACAGAGAAGAAGATGGAGACGTCTGATGTTCAGAAGTATTTTAAAGATCTGATTGTTACGAGAGTTAAAAATTGTATTGCGGTTGAACTAGGCAGATACAGCTACAATGAATTTAACCAGCATTTAAGTGACATTTCTGAAAGCGTTGCGTCACAGATTGAAAAAGATATTTCCGATTACGGTATACAGATACTTAATTTCTTTTTATCTTCGGTCAATATAAAGCCTGATGATCTTGAAGCATTAAAAAATCTCGACAACAGCATGGCACAGAAAAGATTTGAGGCTATGGGTAACAGGGATGCGAATGTTATCGAGGCACAGGGAATGGCGAAAGCGAGAGAAATTCAGGGCTACACATGGCAGCAGGAACAGCAGTTTGACGTTAGTAAGACGTTTGCACAAAACGAGGGATTTGCGGGTAATCCTGCCAATATGATGGCACAGATTCCGCTGGCATTTGCCATGGGAGACATGATTAAATCAAATGTAGATTCTGCAGTGGCTTCGACAGCCGAAACGAAAAATAATACGGATGTTTCTGTTATAAAATGTGCAAAATGCGGCACTGAACTTCCGTCAAATTCAAAATTCTGCTTTAACTGTGGAGAAAAAGTTGAGATTCCAAAGACGGTTTTCTGTTCGGAATGTGGACAGCCGATAAGTCCCGAAGCTAAATTCTGCATGCACTGCGGAGCAAGGAGGGACGTATGACAAGATATATTTTTTGCGTGATTGCTGTTTTAGTACAGCCATTATTTGTGTGGTATGTGTACCATAAGCAGGATAAAAGAGAGGCTGCATTAAAGATTCCGATGATTGGCTGCAGTGTGCTTTATCTTGTTGTGCAGGTATATGCGTTCTTCAAACTGTGTATAAAAATTCCGGGAAAATACGGTATATTTTCTTATCTGATTCAGGCTGTAATTCTGGCAGTATTTATAGCTTTGGAGCTGGCTTTGTCAGGCAGCAACAAATATATAAAAAGAGTCCAGGAGAATGAGCAGAATTCAATACGTGATTTTAAAAATCTTATCAAAGAGCTTGAAATATGCCGCTTGGATGTCTCTGAAGAAAATAAAAAATATATAGATAAATTATATGAAAAAATGAGATATTCCGATCCTGTGAGTTCACCGGAAGTTGCACAGGAAAATGAAAAAATAAACGAATTGATAGCTGAATTACCGGGAATTACAGAATCTTCACAGTTTGAGGCTAAATGCCTGGAGATAGAAAAACAGCTTGATATAAGGAAAATAAAGAATACAAAGGAGCAGGGTTAAACAATGGAGGCTATAAAGTGTCCTAATTGCGGAAGTGAAAAGGTAAAAGAGCTGACAGAAGAAAAATATGCGTGTCTTGCATGCGATAACATATTTTTAGTACATAATCTTTCAAAAGAATTCAGACAGACTGATGCACATATTACAGATATGCACGAGGATATTAATGAAAAACTCGATAATTTAAGTAAGAATGTTAATTCTGTAACTGTAAATTCCAATGCACAGGCTTCAAGAGCAAGAGAAATCCTTATTGAAGCACAGGATAATTTCGACAGAGGAAAATATTGCGAGGCTTATGCCGGATTTAAAAAATATACAGGCTTTGAACCGGATTCATGTGTCGGATATGAAGGAATGTATAAAGTTATATTAAAATTAAAAGGTAATACATCTACAGAAAAAGACAAATATGCTGGTTATGACCTATTAAATAAAATGATAAGCTGTAAAGACTGCGATAAAGAAGCTGTACTAACACCTATGATGCAGCAATATGTCGCAGAAAAAACTGAAACAGAAAGTCGTAATTTGAAAAATGAAGTTAATAATGCGTGTGCTGAAAACGGAATTAAGAACAATGGTGTAGAGGATGGCATAAAAGCATTAATAGAATTCTATGAAAAACAAAAGGATATTACTGAAAAACAGTATGAAAAATATAGAGAGTCAAGTATAAAAGATTACGAAAAATACAGTGCGATGTCTGATGAAGAAAAGAAGAAGAAAAAACTTTTAAAACTTATTCCGCCTGTAATAATCGGAGTGATTTCATTAATTTTCTTACATGGATTTTTCAGATGGGTTGTAGTTATAATAGCAGTAATATGGGCATGGCTCTCAACGGCATCTCCGGTAAAATGGGATGATGATTCGTCTGACAGTAATAAGTGGAAAGACAGCATTAACAGCAATCAGACGCGTGCTGATTATTGGAAAACAAAAGAAGAAAGACTAAATGACAAAGAAGAATTCACAATTTCCGATATGGAATCCGTTATAAATGATATTTCAAAAAGCTGTAGTTCTTCAGATGAGATTATAGAAAATGAGAGAATAAAACAGGAAGATGACATATCAGGCTACTGGATAGTAGAAGTCGGACGAGGGGCCATGGAAAGCGTTGATTCTTCGCTTAAGGCATGTGAAGCTGTTGAAAAGCATTGCAAAGAAACAGGTATTTATAATATACACGAACCAAATAATGTGTACATATATTATACTGAAATAAGAATCAAGAAAATAAGAAAGAGTCAGGCAGTTACAATTCAGAAGTTAATACAGTCATATGGAATCCAGAATGTCAATATCAGACAGATGAGTCCGAATGAATTATAATAGGCCGTGTTGGTTAGTGGGAGCGTTTTATCGCCCCCACTTTTTAGATGTTTAATATTTAAAATAGTTATTGTAAAGAAATATAAAAAATTATATAATAAATATATTAAATACTAATGTGCAAGAGGTTTTACATGAAGAATATATCAGAAATGACCATTAAAGAAATAGAAGATGAAATAAAAATGGCTAAGTTTGATGCTAATGAAAATTATGTTTTTGTAAGTTATTCGCATATGGATTATAAACAGGTATATCCAATGGTTTTAAGATGGATAAGAAAGGGATATAACATATATCTTGATGTGGATTTTGAAAATCACAGCGGCAATGAAAACTGGGTTGAAATGATGACAAAAGCATTGAGGTCTGCATCATGTCAGCTTGTTGCATGCTTCTACAGCGAGAATTACTGCTTCAGTTATCCATCTATGCTTGAACTGCTTACGGTTTGCTCAGATGAAACGGCAAAGAAAAGAAAACCGTTTACAAATCCTGTTTTACCGGTAGATATTATATGTCTGGAAAACAAGCCGAAAGATGAAGGAAAAAATTTTAGTTCACAGGAAATTAAGAATGATTACAAAAAGTATTTCACAAATTTAAGACAAAAAGTAGGTGACAGATTGTGGGAAAATAATCATCACGAGGAAGAATGTTACGAAGAGGGCTTAAGAAGCCTTTACAACAATGATGAAGAGCGTGTAAAAGCAGCTGTAGAGGGTATAAAGCAGGCATATGATTCTTCTCAAATGGTTAATTTTTATCCTTCTGTTGCTATGATAGTCCGTGAGGTAAGAAAAAAGAGTAATCTTTATGGCAATTATATTGATGCGTCAAAGTATAATGAAGAAAACAGATTTAAACAGGACAGTGAAAATGCCATATATATGTTTGACAAAGATAATGGAGAGCCGGAAGTTTTAGATGAAACAGAAGCTGTCAAGAGTGCAGATGATGTCGTTGAAACAGCCGCTACAGCCGAGGCAGTTGAAGATATAAATGACGCAGCAAATACACAAGATTTAAGTGATGACTTGTTATATTACGATTCTGCAATTGGCAGGGACAACATGCTTGGCGGAATTGTGATTCTTAAAGGTTCAAAAATCAGCAGGAGCGAGGCGAATTCATGCCCTGAGGGAGCAAAGAAAAAGAGAAACAGCTCGCTATTAGACGGAAGTATCACGGACGACGGTGAGTATTATGTCCTTCAAAAAGATATGGAGTTCAGGAGCCTTTCGGGAGCGGCATGTTTTGTGTCGGGTACAAGTGTCAACGGAAAGCTGGCATGGAAATCAGGAAAAAAGAATGCAAAAACAGTGGGAAAAAGTTCATCCGGAGTGCGGAGTACAGGTGTAAGTTCTAAGATTAATCAGATTTGCATGGTAATTGAAAAGGTGAATCAGGAAAATAAACCGATTGAGAATTATACAAAAACACTTCAGAATATTTACGGAGCTGTTGCAAGTGAACTTAATATAAGCAAATCTCCAGTTGTAGACAAGTGCAACAGACAGCTCGGTCTTACTGCCATGGAATTTGCAAAACATGTCCGCGATTACAGCGAAGAAGGCAAAGATACATTATATGACATAGTTATGAATGCGGCAGGCAATGAAGATGAAAAGGCACTTATAAGAAAAACATTCAAAAAGAACTGATAAGTTTTGAGGAGATTGCATGAAAAGAAATAAATATAAAGATTATTTGTGGTATACAGCTCTTGCAGTATTTATCATATGTGTAATTGAAGGCGTATTTTTCTATCACAATGTAGAAAATCCTTTCCTTAAAGTTACGCTTAATATTCAGAATGCGATAAAAGCATATAAGATTGACCCAGACATAAAGCAGGCAGAAGCACTTGCCTATATGCAGAAGTCTGGTGGTGGAATTATAAGCGTCATAATAACATATGTTTACTGTCTTGCTGTTATAGTGGCACCATTTTGTACAGTAGGTGCATTGGCTGTGCTTATAAAAAAGCCGGCAAGCTATGTAAGAGGATTTTTTAGCCAGAGAAACAAGAAGCATGTGCTTATAATAGGAGAAGGAAAGTATCAGTTTGCATTTATTGATGGTCAGGTAAAAGACTGCCGTGTGACAGTTATTGTAAGCAGAATGCTTTCAGAAGATACGAAACTGAAGTACATAAATAAGGGAGTAAAGATTATCCAGAAATATGGTGATATGTCAATTGAAACCATATTCAAATCGCTTGATATACGTAAATTTAATGATATCTTTCTCTGTGATGAAAGTGCAATTGCTAATATTGAATATTTGAAATCTTTATCTGAAAAATCATCAAAATACAGTGATGCAGGCAATTCAGCTTATCAGCAGATTCATGTTAGCAGTGCAGATAATTCGATGGCGGAACTTATCCGACAGTATTATGATAATCTTGATACAAAATTATTTGATCTTGATATAGTAGATGTAAATAAAATGGCTGTTAATAAGATGTATAAAGAACATCCTGTATACATAGCAAACAAAGATGATAATTATGATGTCCATATCGGAATTATAGGTTTTGGCGATTTTGGACAGAGTTCACTTATACAGGGGCTTAATATGTCAGTTCTATCGGCGGATTCAAAAATATGTATAGATGTTTTTGATAAAGATATTGATTCGATAATCGGTGGATTTATGAAAAACTTTTCGGTTGATGCACTTGAGGGTCTGAAATTTATAAAAGAAGATATTTATGAAGGAAAAAGTACAGGTTGTTACGAATTAAAAATGCCTTTTAACACTTCACCGGACAAGTTTGGAATGGATGGAGAAATAAATATCAGATTTTTTAACACAGATGCAACAAAGTTACATTTTAATAAAATATTTAAAAAATGTAATGATGAAAATCCATTTACATATCTTATAATTGCGATGGCAGATACACGCTCAATGGCAAATACCATTATAGAATTAAAGCAGCTTTTATATAAAAAAGGTGACACATGTATAAACATTCCTGTTATTGTAAGAGTAAAAGAAAATAATGATTTTGCAAGTATTTATGGTGAAAAGAATCTGTATACAATAAACCGCGATAAGGATATTTATTCGTATAAATCAATAACAAACAAGGAAATTACAAATGAAGCAAAGCTTTTTAATCACAGATACAATCTGCTTTATGATGTGATAAGCGGTTATAAGAAAGATAAAAATATAGTTGTAGATGATAAATTTATGCTTGAAATAGAAAATCATCTTAAAGAGGATGCACTAAGAATCGAAAAGGATGAGACAGAATTAAATAATGCATGGCATAAGATGAGTATTTTCGACAGGGAGTCAAGCATTGCACAATCACTTCATCAGGATGTAAAAAGATGGCTTGTGTATGATAAAAAGGCATATTCGCTTAAAGATAATAAGGAAGAACTGGAAAGAATTGAACATAGAAGATGGAATGTGTTTATGATTACCCGTGGATTCAAATATGAAAAAGCAGGGAAAAAGGATTTGTATGCAAAAACCCATCCGTGTATTTCCAAGTGGGAAGTTTTGAAAGTTGAAAAGCCCGATACACTTGAATATGACTATACGCCATATTATATTTTAAAAGTTAATAAATAATTATAATATAAGCTGTGAGGTCAAATGTGGCTTCGCAGCTTCTTGTTATACTTGGTATTGTGGCACTTATTATGATGTTATTTGTTGTGATATTGAAGTTAAGATATGTTTTTTTGAGGAGAACGGAAGATAATGAAAAATATGAAAACAGAAAATGTATTAAAACTTATATTAAAGATGGGAATGCCAATGGTTATATCAATGATGGTAAATTCGTTGTATAATATTGTTGACAGCCTGTTTGTAGCGAAGATGAGCGAGAATGCCATGACGGCACTTTCACTCGTATTTCCAATTCAGAATCTTATAAGTTCAATTATGATTGGATTTGGTATAGGAATTAATGCAGTTGTATCATTTTATCTCGGAGCAGGAGATAGGAAAAGAGCTGATAAAGCAGCCAGTCAGGGATTATTTCTGGGTACTGTCCATGGCCTTGTGTTTACTGTAATTGGTATAACAGTTATGCCATGGTTCCTTAGAATGTTCACAGATGATAGTGAGATACTAAGTCTTGGTGTGCAATATACAAATGTAGCATTTGCATTTTCAGTGGCACTTTCGTGGGAACTTGTATTTGAGAAAACATTTCAGGCAGTCGGCAGAATGACGGCATCAATGGTATGTATGCTGGCAGGCTGTATTGTAAATATAATACTTGATCCGGTACTTATATTTGGACTTGGCCCGGCACCGAGAATGGGAATAGAAGGTGCAGCACTTGCGACCGGAATAGGTCAGTCGGTATGTGCAATTGCATATATAATTTTATACATAGTAAAACCTATTTCTGTTAAATATAAAAAAGAGTATATGATTCCGCAAAAAGATATGTGTAAGAGACTTTATGCAATAGGAATACCGGCAAGTCTTAGCCTTGCACTGCCATCACTTCTTATATCAGCATTAAATGTTATTCTTGCGGCATTTTCCCAGACTTACGTATTTGTACTTGGTGTTTACTATAAATTACAGACATTTCTTTACCTTCCGGCAAACGGAATTGTTCAGGGAATGAGACCACTTATAGGATATAATTATGGTGCCGGTGAGCATAAAAGAGTTGAGGAAATATACAGAACATCGCTTGTTCTGGTTGCTTTAATAATGGCAGCAGGTACAATACTTTGCTTTGTATTTCCTGGAGAGCTTATTGGTTTGTTTACAACAAATGCGGACACAATAAGTGCAGGACGGACAGCACTAAGGATAATTGGTATGGGATTTATAGTATCTTCTGTGTCAGTTGCCTCATCAGGTGCACTGGAAGGACTTGGAAAAGGTGGTCCATCACTTGTTATTTCTGCTTTAAGATACGTTGCTGTAATAATACCGGCAGCATTTATATTAAGCCGTATTATCGGAGCAGCAGGAGTATGGCATGCATTCTGGATAACAGAATTAATAACAGCGGTAGTATCATTTTATATATTTGTCCGTTCAAAATCAAAATAAATGAAAAGGAGAGTGTTATATGTGTACAGCAGCAACTTATAAGACAAAAGATTTTTATATGGGAAGGACACTTGATTATGAATTCGCATATGGCGAAGAAGTAACAGTTATGCCAAGAAATTATCCGCTTCATTTCAGATATATGGGGGATATGTCAGAACATTTTGCAATAATCGGAATGGCACATGTTGCTGATAATTATCCATTGTATTATGATGCAGTCAATGAGAAGGGGCTTGGAATGGCAGGACTTAATTTCGTTGGAAATGCAGTCTATGCAGAACCGGATACAGAGGCTGATGAGAAAGAAAATGTATCACAGTATGAATTTATACCATGGGTTTTAAGCCAGTGTTCAAGTGTAAAAGAGGTAAGGAGTCTGCTGATGAGGATTAATCTTGTCGGCACACCTTACAGTGAGATGTTTCCGGCAGCACAGCTTCACTGGATTATTGCAGATGAGAATGAAGCTATAACAGTAGAATCTGTAAAAGAAGGGTTAAAGGTATACGATAATCATGTAGGTGTACTTACAAACAATCCACCATTTGATATTCAGATGCTTATGCTTGCGGATTATGCAGGACTTTCACCAAAGCAGCCTGTTAATACATTTGCATCAGGTGTTAATTTGAATATGTACAGCAGAGGAATGGGAGCTATGGGACTTCCGGGGGATTTATCATCCCGTTCAAGATTTGCAAGAGTAGCTTATACGAAGATGAATTCACGTTCCGGTGATTCTGAAAATGAAAGTGTGAGCCAGTTTTTCCATATACTCGGAAGTGTTGAACAGCAGCGTGGATGCTGTGAAGTTGCAGATGGAAAATATGAGATAACAATATATACGTCATGCTGGAATGCTGCAAAAGGAATATATTATTATACAACATATGAAAACAGTCAGATTTCAGCTGTTGATATGAACAGGGAAGACCTTGAAAGCAGCGGATTAAAGAGATATCCGCTTGTCAACGGACAGCATATAAATTATCAGAATTGATTAACTATTACAAAAAGAATTCTGCATCCGGGCATTGTCCATAAGCAGAATTCTTTTTGTACATATGTTATAGCTGCTCTGAATCCCATTCAGGCTGTTCACGAAAAGTTACTTTGCCTGTGGAAGCATCCATAGCGTCAACAATTGCAAGTGACTCAAGATGATAACCGAGATTTCTGATAATCTGTCCTCCACTTTGGAATCCTTTTTCAATTACAATCCCGATACCTTCGACTGAAGCACCGGATTCATTTACTATAGAAATAAGTCCCTGAAGTGCACATCCGTTTGCGAGGAAATCATCAATTATAAGAACGCGGTCCTCTGGATTTAAGAATTTCTTAGATACAATAACCTGATTTTTGCATTTGTGCGTAAATGACTCAACCTCGGCAACGTACATTTCGCCCTCAATATTAATGCTTTTTGATTTTTTGGCAAATACAACAGGAACATTGAAATGTCTTGCCACGATACATGCAATGCCGATTCCTGAAGCTTCAATAGTTACAATTTTATTAATCTTTTCTTTAGCAAAACGGCGTTTGAATTCTTTTCCAATCTGGTCAAATAATGCAATATCCATCTGATGATTTAAGAAACTGTCAACCTTTAATACATTACCCTCTTTAACGATGCCATCTTTAATAATTCTTTCCTCTAAAAAGTTCATTATAGCCTCCGTGTATATTTTTATATTCTCTAGATTACCAAATACGGTAGAAGGTAGCAACAAAAATTTATAAAAATATAAGTAAAAATACGGATTTAAGGGAACTGATACGCATTATGTCAGATTATTGAGCTTTCAGGGTGTCCGTTAATCCAGGCTTTTACATTAGTCATTGCAACATCAACAACGCGAAGCTGAGCCTCACTTGGTGACCATGCAATATGTGGAGTAATTATGGCATTAGGACAATCCATAAGCGGAATGTGTGAGTGCGAGTTGTCTGCTGATGTTGCATCAAGTCCGGCAGCGTATACTTTGCCGCTTTTAAGTGCTTCACAGAGTGCGTCCTCGTCGATAAGACTGCCTCGCGAAGGATTAATAATGATAACACCATTCTTCATTTTGTCGATGCTTTCCTTATTAATAATGTTGACAGTTGATGGGTTAGCAGAACAGTTGAGCGAGATTACATCAGCTCTTGCATAAATTTCCTCTGTACTTACCTGTTCAATTGAAGCATATTCGGGACCGGTTTTTATGTGGTGGCTGGATGCGATGACTTTCATTCCAAAGCCCTGTGCCATGCGTGCAACCCAGAGACCTACGTGTCCCAGTCCGATAATGCCAAGTGTTTTGCCGTATAGTTCAATCTGCCTGTCAATAGGATTAAAAAAAGTACCGCCTGAAAGTACATTATCAGGAGCTTTTTTGATAAAGTCACTATTGCCACGTATATCATGGCATATATCGAGAAGCAGTGCCATTGTAAACTGGGCAATTGTCTGTGCACCATAAACTGTGTTTGTAAGAGTCACATTGTGTTTTTTTGCAGCGTCACGGTCAAAATTGCCATATCCCATAGCAAGTGTCGAAATATATTTAAGATTAGGATGACGTTCAAAAAATGATTCGTCAAGATAATTATCTATATTAAAACCTATAAGTATTTCCTCTTCTTTAAGCTGCGATTCGATGTCCTTTTGAGACTGGTGGTATACGCTGTACAGACGGAAACTTTCAATTTCTGGGATTTCATTGATATGCTGTTCCCATCTTGACTTAATTATGGGATTGAGACTTTCCTTCCATGCAGGATGACCTGTGTAAATTAATGCCTTCATATAAAATCCTCCTTGTTTTTGCGGAGCAAAAATCCGAGTCCTATGGCGAGGAGAGGATTTGACCTCCTTGTTTTTGCGGAGCAAAAATCCGAGTCCTATGGCGAGGAGAGGATTTGACCTCCTTGTTTCTAAATATAATACATGTATAATTTTATGCAATGGATATTATAATGTCAATATTGATAATTAAAAAGTGAAATTTATAAGCTTAATCGGCATATAACAAGCAAAAATAAGGGAAATCCCACATAAAACATTAAAAAAACAGGAAAAACCATATATAATTTAAGGGCTGCTTTTATGAAATAATAAACCATAATATTACACATGTGTAGTTAAAGCACGATATATAATATAAAAAGAAACGTATACTTTTTTGCTAATATATAGTAAAATAGTATGTAATGAACTGATAATGTACAAATATGGTTATTGATGGAGGGTCAGATTATGAAAGCAGATGTTGTTATTGTAGGAAGTGGACCAGCCGGTATTTTTACGGCACTTGAACTTATAAAGAACGGAAGTAAGAAAAAGATAATAATGGTTGAAAAAGGCAGCAGTATTCATAAGAGAAACTGTCCTAAGAGTAAAACCAAAAAATGTGTTGGATGTGAACCTTGCAATATTACAGCGGGTTTTTCAGGAGCCGGGGCATTTTCGGATGGAAAACTGTCTTTGTCATATGAAGTTGGTGGAGATCTGCCATCACTTATAGGGGAAGATTTTGCACAGAGCCTTATTGATTATACAGACAAAATTTATCTGGAATTTGGAGCTGATACTCATGTTGAGGGTATTAATCAGGGTGAAAAGGTAAAGGAAATCCGTAAACGTGCAATTCAGTCAGGGCTTAAACTTGTAGATTGTCCAATAAGACATCTTGGAACAGAAAAAGCACAAGAAATATATGCAAGCATAGAAGATTTCCTTGTTGAGCAAGGTGTTGAGATAATGTTTGGCTATACATGTGAAGATATTATTTTAGAGGAAAATAAGTGTGTCGGCATACGTATTAAAAAGACTGTTGGTGTCAGTGATGAAACAGAAATTTATGGCGATGATGTTATTATTGCAACAGGAAGAAGAGGTGCCGAGTGGCTTGAAAAATTGTGTGCAAAGTATGATATCATGCATAAGCCGGGAACTGTTGATATAGGTGTGCGTGTTGAAGTACGCAATGAAATTATGGAGGATGTCAACAATGTTTTGTATGAATCAAAACTTATAGGATATCCAAGACCATTTAAGAATAAAGTTAGAACATTCTGTCAGAATCCGGGAGGATTTGTAAGCCAGGAAAATTATGATGACAATCTTGCAGTTGTAAATGGACATTCATATAAAGATTTAAAATCTAACAATACAAATCTTGCAATCTTATGTTCGCATAATTTTACTGAGCCATTTAACCAGCCGATTGAATATGCTAAAAAAGTCGGAGAACTTACAAATATGCTTGGAGCCGGTCAGATTATGGTACAGCGTTATGGTGATATTCTTGACGGAAAGAGAACATGGCAGAAGGAACTTGCACAGTCCAATGTAAAACCGACACTGCCTGATGCGGTTGCTGGCGATATCACAGCAGCAATGCCATATCGTGCAATGGTTAATATTATTAATTTCATACAGGCAGTAGACCATGTTGTTCCGGGTTTTGCAAGTACAGAGACTCTTTTGTATTCTCCGGAATTGAAATTTTACAGTAATAAGGTTAAAATGGATGAAAATCTGAATACAAATGTAGAACATCTATACTGTCTTGGCGATTCAAGCGGATGGACAAGAGGTCTTATGATGGCATCTGTGATGGGTGTCCTTATGGGAAGAAAGCTTATTTAGTTTTCTGTGAGAAATTTAAAAAGTGATAAATGCAAAAAAAATAAAATTACATAAAAAATAAAACCACATCAAAAAAATGTGGGTTCTCTGTAATATACAAGAATAGAAAAATCCCACCGGGCAGTAGTTAAATGTTGTCCGGTGGGATTTTAATTTTATTGCGTACAGAGAGGTAAAATCCGTAATTACATATGAATCAGTCAGATGCCGCAATAACATAATTTAGTGAAAGGAGTTAGTGAAATTACATAAGTGAGCGATATAATGCTGCAATTTCTTCAACTGATGTATCTCTTGGGTTACCAGGACGGCATGCATCAGCATAAGCTGATTCAGATAAGAACTGAACATCATCTTCTTTTGCAATTTCCTTGAGATTTGCAGGAATACCAACATCTGAAGAAAGTTTCTTAACTGCATCAACAGCAGCTTTACGATATTCTTCCTGAGTCATATTTTCAACGCCTTCAACGCCCATTGCTTTTGCGATGTATTTGTATTTGTCGCCTGTGAATGGAGCATTGTATTCCATTACTGTTGGGAGAAGAATAGCATTGGCAACGCCATGCGGTGTATCATATACAGCACCAAGTGCATGAGCCATTGAATGAACGATACCAAGACCTACATTAGAGAAACCCATACCTGCGATATACTGACCGAGAGCCATGCCTTCACGTCCTTCTGGAGTATTGTCAACAGCACCTCTTAATGAGTTAGATATAATCTCAATAGCTTTTAAGTGGAACATGTCTGTCATTTCCCATGCGGCTTTTGTAGTATAACCTTCGATGGCATGTGTAAGTGCATCCATGCCTGTTGCGGCTGTAAGACCCTTTGGCATGCTTGACATCATGTCTGAGTCAATAACTGCGATTACAGGAATATCATGTGTATCAACACATACGAATTTACGTTTCTTTTCGACATCTGTGATAACGTAGTTAATAGTAACTTCTGCTGCCGTACCTGCGGTAGTAGGAACTGCTATAATAGGAACACATGGTTTCTTAGTAGGAGCAACGCCTTCGAGGCTTCTTACATCAGCAAACTCAGGATTGTTGATGATAATGCCGACAGCCTTTGCTGTATCCATTGATGAACCGCCGCCGATTGCAATTATGTAGTCAGCACCTGAAGCTTTGAATGCTGCAACACCGGTCTGTACATTTTCAATTGTAGGATTTGGTTTGATATTTGAATAAATCTCATAGGCAAGCCCTGCTTTGTCAAGAACGTCAGTAACCTTCTTTGTTACATTAAACTTGATGAGGTCAGGGTCTGAACATACAAATGCCTTTTTAAATCCACGTACATTTACTTCATCAGGAATTGAGTTGATAGCTCCTGCACCATGATAAGATGTTTCGTTTAATACAATTCTGTTTACCATAATAATAGTTCCTCCATGTTTTATTTAAAAAATCAAGATGTAAATACCTTTGCTATTATTTTAACAAATTAGTACCAAAATGTCAAAATAATTTGGTAGATTTGTATTAAGTTTTCTGATAAAAATATGTAATAAATTGATTATGATTATAAAGTCTGTGTAAAGCTGTAGTTTTGACTTGCTTTATACACATTAATACAAGTCGGAATAGGTAACTTTTGAAAAAAGTAATAGGATTTGGGTATTGTAATGAATAAAATCATTGTCTAAAATATAACAAAATCAAACAAAAAGATTTATAGAAGAATGAGTTTAGGAGGAAAGCGACATGGCAGAAACAAATGTTGTTGAAAAACAGCCTGTTACAGATGAATACCTTAAAAAGATGGATGCTTACTGGCGTGCAGCAAACTATCTCGGAGCAGCACAGCTTTATTTACTTGATAATCCACTTTTACGTGAGCCGCTTACTATGGAACATGTAAAAAAGAAGATTGTTGGTCACTGGGGAACAGTTCCGGGACAGAATTTTGTATATGTTCATTTGAACAGAGTAATTAAAAAATATGATCAGGATATGATTCTTATTTCAGGTCCGGGCCATGGCGGAAATTTCTTTGTAGCCAATACATATCTTGAAGGAACTTACAGTGAAGTATATCCAAACATCGGTGAGGATATGGATGGACTTAAAAAGCTCTGCAAGCAGTTCTCGTTTCCGGGCGGTATTTCAAGCCACGTTGCACCTGAGACACCTGGTTCAATCAATGAAGGTGGTGAGCTTGGTTATTCACTTGCACATTCATTTGGTGCAGTATTTGATAACCCTGATCTTATTGCAGCCTGTATAGTTGGTGATGGTGAGGCAGAGACAGGTCCTCTTGCAACATCATGGCAGTGTAATAAGTTCTTAAATCCTAAGACAGATGGTGCAGTTCTTCCTATTCTTCATCTTAATGGATATAAGATAAGCAATCCTACAGTTCTTGCACGTATTTCACATGAAGAACTTGAGCATTTCTTTGACGGATGCGGCTGGAAGCCATATTTTGTTGAGGGTAGTGATCCTATGGAAATGCATAGAAAGATGGCAGAAGCTCTTGATACTGTAATGGATGAGATTAAAGCAATCCAGAAAGACGCAAGAGAAAATAATAATACAGAAAGACCTAAGTGGCCTATGATTGTACTTCGTACACCAAAGGGCTGGACAGGTCCAAAGGAAGTAGATGGCAATCAGATTGAAGGCTCATTCAGGGCACATCAGGTACCTATCATGATGGATAAGCCTGAACATCTTGATATGCTTAAGAACTGGCTTGAAAGTTATCATCCTGAAGAACTTTTTGATGAGAACGGAAAGCTTATACCTGAACTTAAAGAACTTGCACCTGCAGGTGACAGAAGAATAGGTTCTAATCCACATGCTAACGGTGGTAAGCTTTTAAGAGATTTGAGACTTCCAGATTTCCGTGAGTATGGAATTGACGTTCCTAAGCCGGGTGCCGTTGAAGCACAGGATATGATTGAACTTGGCGGATTTGTAAGAGATATATTTAAGTTGAATGATGATGCCAAGAATTTCCGTATATTCGGACCTGATGAGACTATGTCAAACAGACTTGGAAAAGTATTTGAAGTTACTAACCGTGACTGGAATAATGAAAAATATGATACAGATGAATTCCTTGCACAGGACGGACGTGTAATGGATTCAATGCTCAGTGAGCATATGTGTGAAGGCTGGCTTGAAGGGTATCTTCTTACAGGACGTCATGGATTCTTTGCAAGTTATGAAGCATTTATCAGAGTTGTAGATTCAATGTGTGCACAGCATGCAAAATGGCTGAAGGTATGTAACCAGCTTCCATGGAGAGCATCTATTGCATCATTAAATCTTATATTAAGTTCAAATGTATGGCAGCAGGATCATAACGGATTTACACATCAGGATCCGGGATTCCTTGACCATATTGCCAATAAGAAAGCAGATGTTGTAAGACTTTATCTTCCACCTGATACTAACTGTCTTCTTTCATGTTTTGACCATTGTATCAGAAGCCGTAACTATGTAAACGTACTTGTTACATCTAAGCATCCAAGACAGCAGTGGCTCACAATGGAGCAGGCTGTAAAGCATTGTACACAGGGTATCGGTATCTGGGAATGGGCAAGTAACGACCAGGGTCAGGAACCTGATATTGTTATGGCATGCTGCGGTGATACACCTACACTTGAGACTCTTGCAGCAGTTACAATTTTAAGAAAGGCACTTCCGGAGATTAAAATTCGTGTTATCAACGTAGTAGACCTTATGAAGCTTGAGCCTAAGTCAAAGCATCCACATGGATTAAGTGATGCAGAATATGATGCATTGTTTACAAAAGATAAACCAATCATATTTGCATTCCATGGTTACCATACACTTATTCACGAACTTACATACAGAAGAACTAACAGAAACATTCATGTATATGGATATCAGGAAGAAGGAACTATCACAACTCCATTCGATATGCGTGTCCAGAATGAAATTGACCGTTTCCATCTTGTAAAGAATGCTGTTAAGTATCTTCCACAGCTTGGCAACAGGGGTTCATATCTTGTTCAGGAAATGAATGACAAGCTTGTTGAACATAAACAGTATATCCATGAATATGGTATTGATATGCCGGAAATTAGGGATTGGAAATGGGATATGTAACTATATGATTAAATAAATTTGCTATAATAGATACCTTTTCTTACATAATTCTATAGAAAATGCAGGGCATACTAAATGGTTGGCTCTGCATTTTCATTTTTATGTAAAATTAAATCAACAAAGTTTTTTATGACTTATTTTTCTTACGGAACTGTGCCGGCGTAATCTTATATTTGTCAGTGAAAATTTTATAAAAATATCCTTTGTTCTGGTATCCGACTTCGTGAGAAATCGTGTCAATTGTGTGGTCAGTGTTAATCAGCATGTCTTCAGCTTTTTTGAGACGCAGTGACTGAAGATATTCCGTATATGTAAGACCAGTCTGGCTCTTGAGCAGCCGGTTAAAGTAATCTTCCTGAAAATGAAATTCATTGGAAAGCTGCATAATTGAAATATTATTAAGATTATTATTGATATAATTAGTGATTTCTTCAAAAAGAATCCAATTCATACGTTTGCGGAGCTGCTTTGACAGAGAAAATTCATATTTGGTACTAAGAATGTGAAAAATTCTTATGAGAAGTCCCTGACATATAAAAGGAGAGGCTTCATCATGACGCTTTAGTTCTTCAACAAGGCTTGTAAGTGTCTGCTCCATTAAAACTTTTCCATCGGAATGTGGACGGAAGTGAAGATATTGTTGTAATGTTTTCTGTTCAAGTAATGCAGTGCTTAAAAAAGAAGAAATACGTTCTGTCGTAACATGATGCTTTACAATATCGTCAAACATGAAGTTAGTTATGCCAAGAAACAGAATAGTTGCATTGCTGCTGTCAAGAATCTCCTGATGCTGGCAGTTCTTATCTATAAGGCACAGTTCGCCTTTATGGAATGTGAATTCGCTGCCGAGAATCTTCTGACGGTATTCTCCGTCAATAATATAAAATAATTCAAGATATTCATGTGAGTGCATCTGGGTTCTCATGCCATGTTTAAAATGACAGCTGTATGTAAATGGTGTATCACATGGAAGAATAGTTGCATAAAGGCTGCTGTTATCAGGTATATCCCATAGCAGAGTAAATAAATGCTCCTTGTCGGGCATGGGATATTCCTTTACTTCTATATCACGGGATGAATATTCAGGACAGACAATGCCGAACTTCTGATAGATATCGGGAGTTTCGATATTGTGTTCATCATATATAAGTTGTTTTGTAAGAGACTGCAAATCCATATATAACCACCAAATTTATAAAATGTATATTGATAATATAACACAATATTTTTAAATTGCAAGTAAAAATGTTAAAAAAATTCAAGAAAAATATAGAAAAATGTCAAAAATAATGTTAATATTATTTTATAAGTAAAAGGCATATTTTATTAATATGTATAAACGGGAGCGTATAAATATGGATATTGCAGTTTGTGATGATTCAATATAAGATTGAAAATTCAAAAAGAAACATGAATTTACAAAAGCTTGTAATAAAACAGCGTGGACAGATTCAGACTGTAGCATATAAATCAATAATATATATAGAGGGCAGCAACCATCTTGTTAAAAATTCGGCAGATAAGAATCGGAAAAAGAAAATCAGAAGCTCAGAACACGGATGGGGAATGAAAATTCTTGATGACATAGCACAGCAGTATAACGGAAGGCTTGAATACGGTTTTAAAGATGGCATATACAGTACTATGTTTTCTCTTGTATATACGAATAATCAGGAGGAAGGCATATGATAACTGCGATTAATTTCTTTTTGTATTTTTTTGGCTCTGGTATTGAACTGGTAGCTATTACATTTATGCTGACACCTAAAAAATCAAAATTATCGGCATTTATTATTATGTTTATGTCATTTTTTTCGGAGCCACATATAAGTTTTTCTATGTCAATGACGACAGCGGCATGCAAAGTGTAATTATATCACTTATTTTGCAGGCTGCACTTATAATAGCAATGAAGCTGGCTTTTTTCAGTTACAAAATATATAGGTGAAAAGGATAAAGACAAGGCCTTGGCAATGATTGATGAATTGAACGAGAAACTGAAGTAAGATAAATTATAATTAAGATAAAAAACATCTGACAGATTTTAACACTGCCAGATGTTTTTTATGTTGAATTTTATAAAGATGCAGAGTTGTCTTCCTTGACGGTATCAATGAGACCATGCATTTTATCTGCAATACTTTCAAGGATTTTGACATTCTCTTCTTCATTATTAGTAGTTTCAGAAGCATGTGCTGAAAGCTGTTGTGAAACAGCGGATATTGTCTGGATAGAATCGACAATTACATTGTTGGCATTTTTAAGTTCAATTATGCTATGTGTGAGCTGTTCAACATTATCGCGTATTGCATATGTATTATTCTGAATATTGTCAAAGCTCTTTGCTGTACTTTCGGTTGAAGTTTTTTCTGTGTTGATTCCGTCAATCATTTCGTAGATTACAGTTACAACTTCTTCAATAGCAGTTGAAATATTTTCAATAAGTTTTGTTATATTTTCTGTAGCATCACCTGTCTGAGTTGCCATTTTTGAAATTTCAGTTGCAACTACAGCGAAGCCCTTACCGGCTTCTCCGGCTCGTGCGGCTTCAATGCTTGCATTGAGGGCAAGTAATTCTGTCTGTGAAGCAATTTCTTCAATCATTGCTATGATTGAATGCATTTCTTTAATACGTACACTGAGGTTAGAGAGCTTGTCTGCCACATGCTGACCGTTTTTAACTGAAATATCTACATTTGCAACAAGCTGTTCAACATCTTTGCTGCCGCTTGTAAGTATGTTTAATGTTTCCATCATGCTGTCAGATATTTCATTTGCAGCAGTGTCAACAAGGCTGACTTTTTTCTGGATTTCTTCAGTTTGTGAGAGCTGGTTCTGTACTGCGTCTGCTGTATCGGCAGCACCGGTAGAAACCTGAACCATTGTTGACTGTGTAAGTTTTGCTGAATCATTTAACTTTTCAAGCTGCGTATATATTTCTGCAATACCATTCTGCATATGTGCAGACATCTGGGAAATATCGTCAAGAACTTCCTGTGTCTTTTGCTGTGATTCTTTAACGACATCAATTTTCTGCTGTGCATTTGCCTTTGTTGTAAGTGCGAGCAGACATGCGAGTACACCTGTTATTAATACTGTTACAATCTGGATTGCAGCTGCATCAAGTCCGAGATAACCAAATTTTCCGGTTGACGCACCGATAAATACGGATATGAAACTTTCAATTACAACACCTGTGTTTACCATAAGCATGTATTTGAAATCATTGTAAACAGATACGATGAATATCATTGGAAGAGCCATAACATATATTGCACTGCATGAAGTTGTAAATATTGTGCATGTATAAAATACGGCATAACCAATTGCTACAAAATGGCGTATTGCCTGTGATTCATGGTTTTTCCCCCATGCTATGAATTCGCATATGACAGGTGCAAAGCCGATTGTTGTAAGAATTATTACAAAAAGCCATGATTTTCCTCTTGTTGCGGCTTCAAGGATGCAGAATAAAGTTATAATAATAACTTCAACAAGGTGTGAATACATTGCAATTTTGTTGTTGCGTTCCAGCTCGGAAGCATGATTCTCGATTTTCTTTTCTACTTTTTTGAAATTTTTATTAATTATTTTATCTGTCTGTTTTTTCATAAAATCTCCATTTCTGTGTAATTAACATAGATATTAAATTGGTTTACGAAATTGTATAAAATAATTATAGTCTGTATTCGGATAATTTACAACAAAAAAATCATGTCGGTAGTTTTTGAAAGCCGGCATGATTTTTTTGTGATTATTTAAATGTTTTTTAAATATTCTTCATCAGAAATATGTGAGTATTTAACTGCTTTTAAAATGGCTGCTGACATAACTTCGGCTGCGAGAGTACCTACAATATTAATGTCTGCTTTCACAGGCTCATTACCGGATGGAATACTTGCAGCATATATTGTATCGCCGTCTGCCATTGTGCCTACAGGATTGATGCATCTTGCATAGGCATTTCGTGTCATTGAAGCGATTTTACCCATCTCGGCTTTTGAAAATTCAGCATTTGTTATAATTGCACCGATTGTTGTATTTCCTGTAAATGGGTCTTTTGGCAGCATATTGTGGAGTGCTGCTGTTATGCTGTCGGCAAAGCCTGAACGGTCAGGTTTGTGGAATCCGGCGATTTTTTCTCCTGTTTTGGGATTGAAAATGTCACCGAGTGCATTGACGACAACAATGGCTGTGAGTGTGAGTTTTCCGACTCTCACAGAATGTATTCCAAGACCTGATTTCTGTGCGTAATTCATGCCTCCGATTTTACCGACGGTTGCACCTGTACCGGCACCGACATTGCCGATAATCTCTGATGTTTCATGATTTTTTGCTTCAACGGAATCACCGGCTGTAAAATCAGCAGATGAGCGGTTAAGTGCGTTTGTGCATGCTTCGTAACCCATTTTGTAGTCAGGGCGGACATGCGAATTACCATAACCAAGGTCGAATATGCATGACTGGCATACAAGCGGAACTTTAGCGACGCCGGTATCATATCCGATACCATTATCTTCAAGACATTTCATTACACCATCTGATGCGGCAAGTCCATATGCTGAGCCGCCTGAAAAAACGATTGCATTTACGGGATTGTCAGCTGTGAGCGGCATTGTAAGAGGGGTCTCTCTTGAGGCGGGACCTCCGCCGCTTATATCGCAGCCAACCTTTGCACCGTCAGGAAAGTATATTACCGATACGCCGGTTTTGGATTTATTGTCTGCTGCATGACCGAGTTTAAATCCAAGTGTGCCGTTGGTTGCAGTGTTTACATCAATTTCATTAAAGAACAGATTTTGCTGATTCATTTTTAACGCCTCCTGCTTTTAAAACCTTGTAAAGCGTGCGTGTTAAAATGCTTCCTACAACAAAACAGATTACGGCTTCAATAGCACCCTGAACTCCTACAAATGCGATTACGAACATAAATGGATTTGTGGCACCAAATGCCTGAGCAAAGCCCTGTATATACTCAGTGTTGTAAAAGAATATTACAAGTGAACTCATGAAAAGCAGAGTATTAAGAAGAGGGCATGCAAGACTTGCAATGTAAAATGATGCCTTTGTAAGGTGCTTTGATTGACGGAGTGCTTTGAATATAAGACCTGTAAGCCAGCCTTCAAGTACACGCATTACAACTGTAGTGATAAATGTTCCAAACGGATTGATTGTAAGAAGTACAGAACCGAATGCACTCATGCCGAAAGTCTGGTAGAAGCTTGTGAGACCAAAAGCCGCACCGCATACCGCACCGCCGGCAGGACCTAACATTACGGCACCGACAGTTACCGGAATAGTCAAAAGTGTTACAGAAAGTCCCGGTGTTTTAATATAACCGAGTGGTGTGAGAGCCATAACGATAATAATTGCGACCATTAACGCAAGCTCGACTAAAAATTTTGTGTTTCCCTTAGAATTCATAATATCCTCCTTGTTTTGCGAAGCAAAATCCGAGCTCCTCAAGCGAGGAGAGGATTGCCTCCTTGTTTTGCGAAGCAAAATCCGAGCTCCTCAAGCGAGGAGAGGATTGCCTCCTTGTTTTGCGAAGCAAAATCCTAATGTGCATCTTTGATGCAATATGCCTCATGATGATGAAAGGATTTTCTTCTTTTTTAATTAAATATAGGGATAAAAATGAACGCTAAAATTAAAGAGACATCAAGGCTTGTTAGCAACATGAATGTCTGACATCAGAATAAATACTTTTGCTAATACAATCTGTCAGAACAGTTTGTTATGTAACCGCCTTAAAGGTCGGTTCTTTTTAAAAGTATTTAAAATAAAATATAGTGAATAAAGCTGATGCATTTTCTTTAAAGAATAACGCTCATTGATATATTAGCACAAGTTATAAAAAAAAACAATGTAAATGAGAAATAATATAGTTGATTTTTCAAGTAATATACTATATACTATAACTATATAGTATGAGCGTATAAGTAGATATAGAAAAGAAAAGAGGCATTTATGAAACTATTTTTAAAATATATAAAGCCATATGTTTATTATTATATTTTAGGACCAATTTTTATGCTGGTTGAAGTTGCGGGTGAGATTATCCTGCCATGGCTGTTGTCAAAGATTATTAATGTCGGAGCAGCCAATCATGATGTAGGATATATAACAAGAATCGGGCTTGTCATGGTTTTAGTGGCAGTATGTATGGCGGTCGGAGGCGTGCTTGGTGCATGGTTTGCGGCTAATGCAGCCATGAATTTTGGTGCTGACCTGCGTATGGATTTATTTGAAAAGATACAGAAGTTTTCATTTAACAATATAGATAAGTTTTCAACAGGGTCGCTTATTACGAGGCTTACCAATGATATTACGCAGATTCAGAATATGATAATGCAGACACTCCGGGCGTGCCTTCGGTCTCCGGGAATACTTATAGGTGCAATAACTATGGCATTTGTAATAAGTCCATCGCTTGCTATTGTATTTATAATTGTCGTTCCTGTACTTGTTATTTCTATTATTATAATAATGAAAAAGGCATTTCCAAGATTCAAGGCTTTGCAAAACAGCATTGACTGTCTTAATTCGTGCGTTCAGGAGGGGCTTGTCAACATAAGGCTTATTAAGTCATTTGTGAGAAAAGATTATGAAGAAAAGCGTTTTGATGAGCATAATAAGGACTTGTTTGATAAAAATATCCATGCCATGAATATTATGATTAAGTATCAGCCTGTCATGACGCTTGCACTCAATGCTACGACCGTTGCTGTTGTATGGTTTGGCGGCAACATGATTATAGGTGGGAAGATGCAGGTGGGCGACCTTACGGCATTTACTAATTATATAGTCCAGATTATGGGAAGCCTTACGATGCTTTCAATTGTATTTTTAAATTGGGCAAGAGCAGTCGCATCATTTAGAAGAGTAAGAGAGGTGCTTGAAGAAGAGATTGACCTGACAGATGATAATGCATTATATAAGGAAAGAAAAGTTGAGGATGGAAATATATCATTTAAAAATGTGTCGTTCAGATATTATAAGAACAGTGAAGAAAATGTCTTGTCGAATATAAGCTTCGATGTAAAAGCAGGACAGACACTTGGTATTATCGGTCCGACAGGAAGTGGCAAGACTACACTTGTGTCCCTTATTTCTCGTCTTTATGATGTTGATGCGGGTGAAGTATGTGTGGATGGAGTTAATGTCAAAGAGTATTCGCTTGATAATTTAAGAAATGGTATAGGCATGGTACTTCAGAAAAATACGCTGTTTTCGGGAGATATTTATGAAAATCTCAGGTGGGGCAATGAAAATGCAGATGAAAAAACGATTGCACAGGCAGCGGCAGACGCACAGGCTGATAAGTTTATAAGAGGCTTTAGAGAAGGATATAATACACAGCTTGGACAAGGTGGTTCTAATGTGTCGGGCGGACAGAAGCAGAGACTTTGTATTGCTAGAGCCTTATTAAAGCATCCTAAGATATTGATTCTTGACGATTCGACAAGTGCGGTTGATACTGCAACTGAAAAATATATAAGAAATGTATTATATGGAAAGTATTCAGATATGACAAAGATAATTATTGCACAAAGAATTACATCAGTTATGGAAGCTGATGAGATTCTTGTCATGGATAATGGATGTGTAAAGGGATTTGGAACACATGAAGAACTTTTAAAGACATGTCCTTTATATAAGGAAATATTTGATATCCAGATAAGTAAGGAGGTGGGGTAATATGCCACCAATGGGCGGAGTTACCGGAGCCATGAAAGGAACCGGCGGGTCTATGGGAAAAAAGAAAGAAAGACCCAAGAATACTAAAAATACGATAATCCGTCTTTTTTCTTATATGAAAGAGACAAAACTTCAGCTGGCTGGTGCATTGTGTTGTGTTCTCGCGAGTACAGCCAGTACGCTTGCGGCATCGTATATGTTAAGACCGGTGATTAATAATTATATTATAGGATTTAATGAAAATGGCGGTATAAAGAGTCTGGCGATGGCACTTGTTGTTATGGCATCGGTTTATCTTCTGGGAGTTCTGGCAACATATTTCCAGGCAAAGCTTATGTTAAAAGTGTCACAGAGAGCAATGTTTTCTTTAAGGCGTGATTTATTCGTACATATGCAGAAGCTTCCGGTATCATTTTTTGATATGAACAGCAAGGGTGATCTGATGAGCCGGTATACTAATGACGTTGATGTTGTAGGTGAGATGTTAAACAGCACGGCAGTACAGCTGTTTTCCGGAATAATGACGCTCGTCGGAACATTTGCGATGATGATATATACCAATATATGGCTTTCATTAATAACATTTGTCATGGCACCTGTTATTATTTATTCCGGCAGATTTCTTGTGTCACGAAGCAGGAAGTATTATGCAGCACAGCAGAAGTCGCTCGGTGCCCTAAACGGGTGTATAGAGGAGACAATAAGCGGCCAGAGAGTTGTCAAGGTTTTCTGCCATGAAAAACAGGCAGTGGAAGATTTTAGAAAATATAATTATGACTTGAAAGACAAGCAGATAAAAGCACAGTTTTTTGGTGGAATTATGGGACCTGTTGTAGGAAATCTCGGACAGGTCAATTATTCGCTTACAGCTATGATTGGCGGTATTTTATGTGTGCTTAAAGGCTTTGACATCGGAGGACTTACGATATTTGTAACTTATGCAAGACAATTTTCAAGACCGATTAATGAGATTACAATGCAGATGAATACAATATTTTCTGCACTTGCCGGTGCAGAGCGAGTGTTTGATATATGTGATATGGAAGTGGAAGATGTAACGGGTGATATTCCTGACAATGTGAAAGGTGAGATTGTCATGGATGATGTTACATTCGGATATAGAAAAGATACTCCTGTATTAAAACATATAAGTCTTGTTGCGAAAAAGGGACAAAAGATTGCTTTTGTAGGTTCAACAGGAGCGGGAAAGACAACAATAACTAATCTGCTGACAAGATTTTATGAAATATGGGACGGCAGAATTACGCTTGATGGCAGGGATATAAGAACATTAAATATGGAAGAACTGCGTAAGAATATAGCACTTGTACTTCAAGACACACATCTTTTTACGGGAACAGTCATGGAGAATATAAGATATGGAAGGCTTGATGCATCTGATGAGGAGGTTATAGCGGCAGCAAAGACTGCCAATGCTGATTACTTTATACGTCATTTGTCAGAAGGATATGATACTGTGCTGGAGGGAGATGGCTCTAATCTCAGTCAGGGCCAGAGGCAGCTTCTTAATATTGCCCGTGCGGCATTATCCAAGGCACCGGTGCTTATAATGGATGAGGCGACAAGTTCAGTTGATACAATTACAGAGCGTCAGATTCAGGATGGAATGGACAGACTTATGTCAGACAGAACTACATTTGTAATTGCACATAGATTGTCTACTATAAGAAATGCGGATGCCATTATGGTTCTTGAGAATGGAGAAATTATAGAATGGGGAACACATGAGCAGCTTCTTGCAATGAAAGGAAGATATTACGAATTATATACAGGAAAAGCAGAACTAGATTAAAAATAATATGCACTGTTTAATAAATGATTTTTTGGGGAATAATGCTTTTGAAAAATCATATTAAAACAGTTAATTAAGGAGTGCATATATGAAATCCGGAAGCATTATTGAAGAAGTTACTGCAAGAGAAGTATTGGATTCAAGAGGAAATCCGACTGTTGAAGCGTGTGTAAAATTATCGGATGGAAGTGTAGGATATGGGATATCACCGAGTGGTGCATCAACAGGTATATATGAGGCACTGGAATTAAGAGATAATGATAAAAAAAGGTATATGGGAAAAGGTGTTCTTAATGCTGTAAAAAATGTTAATACAGTTATTAACGACACATTAAAGGGCATGGAATCTTGTGATATTTATGCCATTGATGCGGCAATGATTAAAGCTGACGGAACAAAAGATAAGTCAAAACTTGGTGCCAATGCAATACTTGCGGTGTCTATAGCAGCATCACATGCTGCGGCTGCGTCATTAAAGATTCCTCTTTACAGACTGTTTGGTGGAATTGCAGCTGATACTATGCCTGTACCTATGATGAACATATTAAACGGTGGTGCACATGCGGGTAATACGCTTGATGTGCAGGAATTTATGATAATGCCTGTTGGTGCCGGGAATTTCAGGGAAGGGCTTCGTATGTGTGCTGAAGTATTTCACACTTTGAAGAGTATATTAAAAAAAGACGGGTATTCGACAGCAGTTGGAGACGAGGGAGGATTTGCACCTGACCTTGTAAGCGATGAAGAGGCATTGTCTTATATTGTAAATGCAATAGAAAAAGCCGGATATATTCCGGGAAAAGATTTTGCACTTGCAATTGATGCGGCAGCAAGCGAATGGAAGGGAAGTGTGTGTGGAGAATATGAGCTTCCTAAGTCAAAAAATACTTTTACTTCTGAAGAACTTGTTATACACTGGGAGCAGATAGTTGACAGATATCCGGTTATATCTATTGAAGATGCACTAGACGAAGAGGACTGGGAAGGCTGGAAAATGCTTACAAACAGGCTTGCACACAAATGTCAGCTTGTAGGAGATGATTTATTTGTCACCAATACTGAGAGGTTAAAAAAAGGAATAGAGAGCGGATGTGCCAATGCAATTCTTATCAAGCTTAATCAGATTGGAACCGTGTCTGAGACAATTGAAGCTGTAAAGATGGCTCACAAAGCCGGATATAAAGCGATTATATCGCATCGTTCGGGTGAGACAGAAGATACGACTATTGCAGACCTTGCTGTAGGCCTTAATGCAGGCCAGATAAAATGCGGGGCACCAAGCAGAAGTGAGAGAGTCGCAAAGTATAACAGGCTGCTTAGAATAGAGGATGAAATTAATGGAAAATATGGATTACAAATTACTGATAGATACGGCGGCACTGGCAGGAACGGTAATGCTTGAAAATGGTGCTGAAATTTACAGGGTTGAAGAGACAATAAATTATATTCTCAAAGTGTCAGGACTTAAAACAACACAGGCGTTTGTTATTTCGACTGGATTTATGATTTCTCTTGATGACCCTGATATTGACGCACTTACAGTTGTACGTCGTGTAAATAAAAGCACAACTAATCTTAATATGATAGCAAGCGTCAATGATATTTCAAGAAAGTTTTATAAAGGTGAAATTACGCTTGAGGAGGCTTTTTATCAGATAAAACACCTGAAAAGAAATGTATATCCATGGTGGCTTAAAGATATATGTATAATTCTTGGAGTTGCTTTTTTTACAGGTATGTTTGGAGGAAACTGGCAAGACATGTTCTATACAGGAATAGTGGGGCTATGTCTTGTCGGATGGCTGCATATTGGAAAAGTAACTGAATTTAATGATTTGATACAGGATTTGATTTCTTCCGTGATTATTTCGGTTATTGCATCGCTTTTTGTAAGATTTAATCCGCAGCTTCACCTTAATCATGTTATTGTTGGTGCAATAATGGTTCTTGTTCCCGGAGCCGCAATAACCAATGCTATACGTGATACACTTCATGGAGATTATGCGGCTGGAAATGCCAAAATTCTTGAATCATTTGTCCGTGCAGCAATGATTGCACTTGGTGTATATGTCGGATTTCTTATAATGGGAGGTGTTGTGAGATGATTATGCAGTGTATATTTGCCTTTTGTGCAATTATCAGTTTTTCAGTGATAAATGAAGCACCTAAAAAGTGCCTTTTTATAAATGGTGTTCTTGGAATGGCAGGCTGGGCAGTTTACTTATATATAGACAGAATTTCAACAATGCTTACGGCAACTTTTGTATCAGGGCTGGTGCTTGCTGTTGCTTCACATATACTTGCAAGAATATTAAAGACACCGGTTACGACGATGCTTATTCCCGCAATTCTTACTATTGTTCCGGGAGCAGGAATGTATCAGACCGTCTATAATCTGTTTCTGTCAGACATGGATGGTGCATTATCAAGCCTCGTATATACGATAGGTGCAGCTGGAGCGATTGCGATTGCAATCTTTCTTGTTGATGCATTTGTAGTTGCAATAAAGAAAATTGTAAAAAAAAGACCGCAAACTGATTGATTATTACAATTAGGTTGTAATTTATTCAAAAAGTATTGCAAAAACATGTCGAAAAGTGTTAAATATAAGTAAAGATTTTAAATTTTCTAACAAAAAAAGTTGAAATCAAATTCGTGAGTATATGTTATTTGAGAGGTACATTATATAGGTGGCGGGGATGACTGAGACGATAAAAAATGATGACTACATATTTAATTATATTTCAAATAAAAGTATAAAGAATATAATGACCGATGAAATAAAGTATTTTTTCAGCGATAAAAGAAAAATATGCATGGTAAAAACAGACAATGAAAAAATTGAGTTTTATGGCAAACTTAGTGATATAGAAGCTGATTTGAATAAAGTGCCATTTGTGAGGACACATCAGTCTTATCTGGTAAATTGTAAATACATAAAAAATACAAGCTATAATCATGTTGAGTTAATGGACGGAGCTGTTCTTCCTGTAAGTCAGTCAAAGAGGAAGAATATTTATAATATTTTTGGGAAGTACAGAAAGATAATAGAAGATAGTGATTATTAATTTAATTAATGTATGGTGAGGGAAATATATGAAAAGATACAGGAAACTTTTTTATTTAATACCGGCATTTGCGGTAATGATATTTGTTGGCTGTTCAAATAAAGGCAGATCGTCTGAAAATGTTGATTATGAATACAGTGATTACGTGTTTGATAATGATGCACCTCAGTATTATATGAGTAATAGCAGTGCGGCATCACCAAGCGGGTATTATTTTATAGGTGATGCTGCAATATCTACAGGCTCTGAAAGATTTTTGTATTATTTTGATATGGTTAATAAGAGTGTTATGCCTCTTTGTACTAAGCTTAATTGTGAACATAATTCGCAGGATTGTGATGCATATGTGTCTGATAAAAGCAGAGTAACCGGAGGTTTATGGTATTATAATAACCGTCTTTATATGATTGAAAGAACAGATGAGAAAGACCTGCTTGTTTCATATGATAAAACCGGACGTGACAAAAAGACAGAAGCGGTACTTTCGGTTAATGGAATGTCTGTTGTAAGCAGCAGGCAGAGAGCATGTTTCAGCCACGGAAAGCTGTATTATATTTTAACTTCCGAAAAGACGCAGTATCTGTATTACGTACAGGTTGGCACAAATACACAGCCACAGTTTATAAAAGAATATTCGACTGTATATGGTATAAGAGAGACAATTACATTGTATCCTGTTGGCGAAAAGGTATATGTAAAACTTGTAAGCGGCATTACAGATGTTACAAATGATTATGTACTTGAGAGTATAGATATTAATGACAATAATGTGTCAAAAGTTTACGATCACATGTCAGACGGAAGTATTTTCAGAGGCGAGGCTGATGATTGGAATAATGGTGCATATATTGATGAATCGGGAAATATGTATTTTATTTCACTGACAGAAGATTCATATATACTTAATAAGATGAATACAGTTTCAAAAGATAATGAAGAGATATTTGTTATTGATTTATCACAGGACACAGGGAAAAAGGAAGCGTATACAGACTTTCTCGGAATTGATGATAAGTATATTTATATTCTTGAACGTGTTGATTTTTCCATTGTCGAAAATAGAAAAAATAAAGAATTAAAAAACAAACTTGATATATTGGATACAAAAGGAAATATTGTTGACGTTATAGAATTCACAACAAATGACGAGTATGCAAAAGAAAATCAAGTGGGAACAGAGGGGAATGGATTACAGTTTGATTTTTTTAACGGAGACAGCAGATATATGTTGTTTGCTGTAGAAGGATATTCTAAAACAGGGGTTGAATTTTCAGAACAGAATATAAAAAAATATAAAGAATGTGTTGAAAAGTTAAGAGGACAGCAAAAAACTGTTACAACATATTCTTATGCTGTTATTGACAAGAAAGATATAGGAACAGGAAATTGTAAGATTATTAATGTTACACCTTAGTTTTATATATGGGGAGTGAGGTGTGGTATATGGAAATTGTAAGAGTTTTTCGTAAAATTTGGGGCATTGTTATTGTTATATTGGTTATAGCTGCAGGCATGTGCATTTTTAAAACAAACAATGATAATGATAAAAAGGCATATGATTATTATAGCAGCCTGACTGATGAATATATAAGCAATCTTAATAAAATGTCACAGGACGAAGCTTATAAGTCTGTGTTTTCGGTGAAACTTGAAGATAACGAAGAAGCACAGTATATACGTCAGGCAAGGGCAGTCTTAAAAGATAAAATAGAATATGCACAAAATTATAAAAGCAAAGTAACGGATATGGCAGGATATGAAAAGATATTAAATAGCAGCCTGTATGCCGACGAGGATAATTTCGGAAGATTAAATGCAAAAAAATATGCAAAAGACATAAAAAAACTGGCGGATATGGATGTTACTCCGGCAAATACCGCAGCGATTGAGAAATTCATGGATTTTAAGGAAGGCTCTGTTATATTTGCCATAATGATTATAATGCTCGTTGTTATTTTTGTGGATGAGCGTGATAACCGCATGATTTATCTTACACATGCATCATCCTGCGGAAGAGTCAATCTTATATTAAAAAGATGTGGAATATTGTGTCTGTTCAGTTTTATATGTTCATATATTTTTAATACATTAATATACGGAATGTTTCTTTATATGTACGGAGGCATCAGGTATCTGAATGTTACGATACAAAGTTCACAGATGTTTTCAATGTTTCCGCTAAAAATAAGCATATGGCAGTTTTTTATCATGTATTGTGCGATATTCGCTGTTGCAATGATATCTTTTGGTTTAATTTCGTATTTGTTTGTGAGTATGTTTAAGAATTATAAGATTGCAATGGTTGTTATTCTTGCAATATTTTTGTGTGAATATCTTTTATATAACAATATTGAAAAGAATAGTGCACTTTGTATATTACATTATGTAAATATTATTAATGTGATAATACCGCAATATTCGTATTTTATATATGAAAATTGGGGATATACGGGATTTATTGCCGATATATCGGGGACAACATTTGTGTTGACGGCAGTTATTGCATGTATTGGTTTTTGTGGCATGCTTTTAATGGGATATTATATCTATCCGGACCGGAAACAGGGATTTTTAGATAAAGTATATCAGAGATTAAGAGAATTATGGCAGCAGATTTTTGGCAGAACCAATTCGGTTTTTATGGAATTTTATAAGTCATTTATAATTCAGAAAGGATTTATAATTCTTATTCTGGCAATATATCTGTTTGCAAATTGTAAGATATACAGAGGCGTTAATTATAGTAACAACAATTTGTATCTTGTAAACTTTTATGATGAATTTTCGGGGCGGATACCTGATGAAGAATGTGATACATATATATCTGCTTTAAAAAATAATATAGATGAATTAAAAAAGATTGAAAATCTTACATATAACCAGAAAAAGTCTGTTTCAGATATGGAAAGTGCATATGCTGTCATGGTTTCAACTGTTGAACATGTAAGAAAAATCAGCAATGAAAAATCTATCAATGCAGTTATTGTAAAGCCGGATACTTATAATGATATTCTGGGAGAGCGTAATTATAATAATCAGGAGAGCATTAATCTTATTTGTATAATTGCAATTATACTGATGACTGCCGGGGATTTTTCATATGAAAGAAAATGTGGAATGTATGTACTTTCGAGAACATCAAAAAAGAGGAATATTACATGGATTAATAAGACTGTGAAAGTGGCATTGACAGCAGTTGTAATATGGGGGATATCATTAGCTTTTAATTACACTAATGAAGTATCTTTATATACATTTAACAATATAAATGCACCGGTTCAAAGCCTTATTACGTTTGCAGCATTTCCACTAAAAGTTTCAATCCGTGGGTATATGGCATTGTGTCAGATTATAAGGCTGATAATGTTTATTGTCATAGGATTTATGGTATTGGGAATTTCATTTTTTATGGATTATAAGAGGTCAGTTGCACTTTCCGTGGTAATTTTATTGCCACACGTTCTTTATATATTGAAAGTTCCATTTATGTATTATCTTTCTGTTGTAATACCGGTTGATTTTAACAGGTATTATATAAGGTTTGCAGGAGGCATAGGAATGTTTGTTATGCCTGTTATGATGATTATATCAGGGCTGGTTATTTATATTATTGCTCTGAGAAAATGGAGGGTATCATGAAAAAATTAATATTTATTATATGTCTTGCAATGTTTATGGTGACAGGGTGCACAAGTGGTAATGATAATAAACCAGCCGGCAATAATTCACAGAATGAGTCACAGATGCAGTCACGGACCGATAATGATAATGTGCCGTCAAAATCGGAATCGAAGTATATATGGGAAGAAGAGCCATTGTATGATAGCAATATTGATATGTCGGGAGCTGTTGATGAAACATTATCAAAAGTTATAAGCATATATAATGGCAATTCGGATGCAAAAGAATTAATTACAGATGATGTGAAGGCTGATATGACATCAATAATAGAAAAGTGGTATAATAACAAATTTTATAATGTCAAGAATATCAAAAAATCTGAAATGTTAAAGCTGGACATAGAATCATGCGACAAAGAGTTGGTAATGTGTGACGGCAGACCATATATTAAAGTTACATTCCGTGTCTCGGCAATGAATGGCGGTATGCGTGGAGAAGATAAACTTAATGCCTTGCTTGACTGTTCAAATGACAGATACAGTGTGTATAAAATGTGGTATTACGGTAAGTATAGAAATACAAGTGGCTCATTTTAAAAAAGAGAATAAAAAAACGTCAAAAACCTACTTGACAACTAGGAATATAGGGAATATAATTCAAAACATAGCAATCATACTAAAACAGTAGGAATAAAAACAAGGAGACTAAAATCCTATGCCTATTATGGGAGTCGGATTTACGCGAGTAATGAGCCAAAGTTTAAGCTTGCTTAAAACCTTGGCGAATACCGCGATAACAAGAAAAACTTTGTTTTTCTTGTTTGCTTCGCAAAAACAAGGAGGATTTGATATGAGTAAAATAGTTGAGAGCAGTTTGGAATTAATCGGTAAAACACCTCTTTTAAGAGCATCAAGATATGCAGCCAAGGCAGGTGCAACTGATGCGGATATATTAGTTAAGCTTGAATATCTTAACCCGGCGGGTTCAGTTAAGGACAGAGTAGCACTTGCAATGATTGAAGATGCAGAAAAGAAGGGTGAATTAAAGCCGGGGGCTACAATTATTGAGCCAACTTCAGGAAATACAGGTATCGGTCTTGCAGCAGTAGCTGTAGCAAAAGGTTACAGAGCAATTCTTACACTTCCTGATACAATGAGTGTTGAGAGAAGAAATCTTCTGGCAGCATATGGTGCAGAACTTGTACTTACAGAAGGTTCTAAGGGAATGAAAGGTGCTATTGCAAAGGCAGAAGAGCTCAAAGAGTCAATTCCGGGAGCTGTTATTCTGGGACAGTTTGATAACCCTGCTAACCCAGCAGTACACAAGGCAACAACAGGTCCTGAAATATGGGAACAGACAGATGGAAAAGTTGATATATTCGTTGCCGGTGTTGGTACAGGCGGAACAGTTACAGGTGTAGGCGAATACTTGAAGTCAAAGAATCCTGATATTAAGATTGTTGCTGTAGAACCTGCAACAAGCCCGGTTCTTTCAAAGGGAACACCTGGAGCACACAAGATTCAGGGAATAGGTGCCGGATTTGTTCCAAAAGTATTGAATACAAAGGTATATGATGAAGTTATTACAATTGAAAATGATGATGCATTTGAAGAAGGAAGAACATTTGCAAGAAGCGAAGGAATACTTGTAGGTATTTCATCAGGTGCCGCATTAAAGGCAGCAGACATTCTTGCCAAGAGACCTGAAAATAAAGGAAAGACTATTGTTGCACTTCTTCCGGATTCAGGTGACAGATATCTTTCAACAGCATTATTCAGCACAGCTGAGTAATCAGGCTTGACAAAACAGAATGAATTCGTATAATAATAAAAGAACTTTTTGTATGTGTATTTGAAAATACAGGTATGGTACGAGGGGGAGCGCCCTGGTACTGTGTATGGAAAGTATAGCGATGGGAGTCCGTGTTTCGGATTGAGAGGATGCATGTGAGCATCGACCGCCAATAATTTTAATAGCTGTTTTTGGCGTAATCGTTATATCTGGAAGTTCTATATTATGAGTGAATTATAATCAGCAGACATATTACAAAAAGATATGGTTTGCATATAAGCTGAACAAATTATAGAAGATATTAAGGATACGTCGCAAGGCGTATCCTTTTTCAATTTGCAAAGCGTATTTCTCATAGCCGGTATACGTCTATACAGCGGAAAAGAGGAGAAACATGAACAAAAGTCAAAAATTAACAAAGCTTATTTTCCTTGCTATGATGGTGGCAATCGGCGTAGTAATTTCACCGATTCTTCGAGTAGAGGGAATGTGTCCTATGGCACATTTTATTAATGTAACATGTGCTGTTATGCTCGGACCATGGTATGCATTTATCTGTGCACTTGCAATCGGAATTATCCGTATGGCATTTATGGGAATTCCGCCACTTGCACTTACAGGAGCGATATTCGGTGCATTTTTTTCAGGTATGCTTTACCGTCTTTCAAAGGGTAAGCTTATATGTGCATTTTTAGGAGAAGTAATAGGAACAGGTATCATCGGTGCAATAGTTTCTTATCCTGTAATGACATTATTCTGGGGAAAAACAGGTCTTACATGGTTTTTCTATGTTCCTTCATTTATCGCAGGAACACTTATCGGAGGAAGTATTGCATTTATTTTCTTAAAGCAGCTTCAGAAAGCAAAGCTTTTATCAAAATTCCAGACAGCACTTGGTTCAAATGTATATGAAGGTTCAGATGTTGTCACAAATGATGCAATTGGCATAGCATGTCTTGGATTTATCGGATATCTTGCAACAGTTGTAATTGTAAATAATTTTGTAACAAATCCGACAGGTTTTGTTTCAATTATAAAATACATAGTTTTTGCTGTATTTATTATAGCAGCTGTGGTATTCTGGTTCGTGAAGAAACCAAAGAAGGAATCAAAAGAATCTTATGTATAATAAATGGAATGATGTAAAAGGAAAAATTGACAGCCAAAGTCCGCTTATTCATTGTATTACAAGCCCGATTGCAATTAATGACTGTGCCAATGCAGTGCTTGCACTTGGAGCAAAGCCTATTATGGCAGAACATCCGCTGGAAGTGGAAAATATAACATTAATGTCAAAATCACTTGCAGTAAGTCTTGCTAATATTACTGATGCAAGAGCGGAGTCAATTATGATTTCCGGTAAAGCAGCATGCAAAGCCGGTATTTCATCAGTAATTGACCTGGTTGGTGTTACATGCAGTAAAATGCGTGCAGACCTTGCAAAGAAATATATTACCCAGTGCAGACCGGCAGTTATCAAGGGAAATGTATCAGAGATAAAGGCGGTATGTGGAATGGGATTTGATGCATCATCTGGAATAGATGTGTCAGATAAGGATAAGGTTGATTCAGCCAATCCAAAGTCAATAGAAGAGATGTCTTATATTGTTAAGAATTATGCAGCTGCTAATGGCTGTGTTGTTATGGCAAGCGGTGAGACAGATATTATAAGCGATGGAAAAGAAGTTTATCATATTTCAAATGGTTCATCCAGAATGGCAGATGTAACTGGTACAGGATGTATACTTAATTGTATAACAGCAGTATTTATGTCTGTTACAGATGCACTTACGGCTTGTGTGCTTGCAGCAGCAGTGCTTGGTATAAGTGGCGAACTGGCTGATGATTCCAGAGGACTTGGCACATATCATATCGGTCTTATTGATTCACTTTCCCTTATGGATTCAGAAAAGTTTTCGCAGATGGCGAAGATAAAAAAGTACAATAAATAACATTATTACGGTGTCATTTTCATAAAACCAGACATCATACATCCACCGGCAGCACCTGCCTGAAGAATTTCAGGCATACGTGCTGCCGTTATTCCTCCTATCGCATAGACAGGAAAATCTGCAATTTCAACAACACTTTTTAGAAAATCAAGTCCTCTTCCTGCAAGACCCTTTTTGCAGTCGGTCTCGTAAATATTACCGGCAAATGCATAATCTGCACCAAGTTTTTTGGCAAGAAGCATGTCTTCAACAGAGTGAACGGAAGTACCTTTTATCTTAAAAAATGAGCCTTTCTGCTTGTCAAGTTCTGATAATATGTGCAGTGGGAGATGAATAAATGGGTGATTACATTTTATTGCAACATCATAAAAATTGTGAAGAATAAGCATTACATTTTCATTATTGCATATTTCAATTGCTTTCCCGGCAAGTTCCGCATATTCTTCCGGTGATAAGTCCTTTTCACGGAGAACTATTGCTTTTGGGTGAAGTGATGCGATAAATTGTAATTGTTCAAAATAAGAAAATTCATCACAAAGATGTCTGTTAGTTATTGCAATCATATTTTCATACATAATATTTTACCGGCCTTTCTGGTACAAAATTGTTATTGCGACATGTTTCTTTATGGATTATAATGGATAAAATTATAAAAAACAACAGAATAGGAGATAATAAGTATGTATACATTTACTAAGGATTGTCTTATTGGAATAGAAGCAATAGATAAAGAACATGAGCAGCTTTTTAAGATGATAAACGATGCAGCAAAAATGCTTAACGATGGACAGGTAAGCGTTCCTGCCGTAAAAAATGTTGTTAATCATTTGAAAGATTATGCGGCAGAGCATTTTGCACATGAGGAAGCTTATATGGAAAAGATAGGTGACCCGGAGCTTGCACGTCAGAAAAAAGAACATGCTTCATTTGCGGCAAAAGTTGCCGGTGTTGATTTTGATTCAATGACAGATGAGGAGGCTGTAAAAGAGCTTACAGAACTTGTGAAATTCCTTGCAAAATGGCTTTATCATCATATTCTTGGCAGCGATATAATGATTGGCAAAATGATATCTGAAAAGCCGGCAGGTGCGGGAGACAATCAGAAAAAGAGCATGTTTGAATTTACAGATGAATACAAAACAGATATTGATTTTGTAGATGATGAACATAAAAAGCTTTTTGAGATTATTGAGCGTACATATGATGTAATTAATAATCCGTTTCTTGCAGATAAATATGATTCAATAGTTTCTATTATTGCAGAACTTAAAGATTATACAGAACTTCATTTTAAGGATGAAGAGAATTATATGGAAAAAATCGGTTATGAGGGACTTGCAGCACAGAAACTTGCACATGAGTCATTTGTTGAAAGACTTGCAGAAATTAATATGGAAGAGGTTGATGACAGCCAGCATGAGTACCTCTGCGAACTTATAGATTTCCTTCTCGGATGGCTTAAAAACCATATTTTGAAGATGGATAAAAAAATCCCGGTAAAATAATAAATAGAACATCATTTTATGATAAAAACCGCAGCTCCGGAGTAAATACCGGAATTGCGGTTTTTGTTTATTTTATATATCCATTCTGCTTTAATGATTGTTCAATTTCATCAAGAATCTCTTCACTTGGAGCTTCGATAGTGTGGAAATGTTCATTACATGTCACATTTTTAAGAAGTGATGAATTGCCGCTTTCCACATCTTTAATGAATCGGGCGACATCACGTCTTGAGGTAATATCGAGCTTTGCTTCAAAACGGCCGTATACATTGTGGTCAACAAATACATTGAGAACTTTGCCGCCTAAATCAACGATTAAAGAAAGCTCATCAGCAGTCTGGTCATCGCTGTGTGAAACTTTAAATGTGCGAGTAAAAACCTTTGGCTTTGGAGCGATAACATATCCGCGGTTTGTTGAAAGGATATCATTTCCTGAAGCACGAAGAAGAGCAATATCCTGTACAACTGCCTGTCTGCTCACGCTGAAATGATTAGCAAGAGCAGTGCCTGATACAGGAACAGGACTGTGTTCAATATAGTCTATTATTTTATTGCGACGTTCTTCTCCATTCATTTTATTTTTAACCATGCCTTTCTACATTTCTTCGTTATATAAATATTTCATGTAAAATAAAATTATATTCTGTGAAGATTTTTGAGGGAAATATCCATAATAGGTGCTGAATGTGTAAGTGCACCGCTTGAAATATAGTCTACGCCGATATTAATTAATCTGTCAATATTTTCTTTTGTTACATTTCCTGAACATTCTGTTTTTGCTCTGCCGTCTATTATTTTTACAGCTTCTTTCATCTGTTCAGGTGTCATGTTGTCAAGCATGATGATGTCTGCACCAGCTTCGACAGCTTCGCGTACCATGTCAAGATTTTCAGTTTCAACCTCGATTTTTCTTACAAATGGGGCATAGTCTCTTGCCATTTCAACGGCTTTTCTGACACTTCCGGCTGCACCGATGTGGTTGTCTTTAAGGAGAACACCGTCGGAAAGATTGTAGCGGTGATTGTATCCGCCGCCGACTGTAACGGCATACTTTTCAAAGATTCTGTTGTTTGGAGTTGTCTTTCTTGTATCGAGAAGACGGGTTTTGGAGCCGGAAAGCAGGTCGGCGATACTTCTTGTGTATGTTGCAATTCCGCTCATTCGCTGAAGGTAGTTAAGTGCAGTTCTCTCGCCTGACAAAAGGACTCTTATGTCGCCTTTTATGACTCCCATAAGCTGGCCTTTTGTAACTTTGTCGCCGTCTTTTACTTTCATATCAAATTCAGTATTTTCATCAAGGAGGCTGAACACACGCATAAATACATCAAGTCCGCATATTATTCCGTCCTGTTTGCATATAAGTTCAACTTCTCCCGGACATGCATCAGGCATTACGGCATTAGTTGTTATATCTTCACTTGTTATATCTTCAGCAAGAGCCTGCTGTATCAGATGGTCTGCATTTAATTTCATTGTTATTGAATTCATGGTAAAAATCCTTTCGTGCAATATTGGTATTTATTGTTATAAAAATAATATTTAAGCTGATTTTTTGGCATTTGTTTCATTTTTAGCACGTTCTATTTCATTTAAAACAGATTCGCGGTAGTTTGCAGCGATTTCTTCTTTATTAGTATAAAGTGATGTGTTGATATTATCAATTATAAAATCCGGGCACTGCGATGTATTGTCAAAATCCATGTCATTGACAGCACGTTTTGCAAATACAAGACTTTCAAGAAGTGAGTTGCTGGCAAGGCGGTTGGCACCATGTACGCCGTTGCAGCTTGTTTCACCAGCTGCATACAGGTTATTCATTGTTGTTTTACTCTTCATATTAACTTTTACGCCGCCCATAAAATAGTGCTGTGCAGGAACAACCGGAATAGGTTCTTTTGTGACATCATAGCCTTCCTCAAGACAGTGCTCATATATATTAGGAAAATGATTTTGTATCACTGCTTCGTCAATAGGTGCAAGCGACAGCCATACGTGATTGCTGTTTTCCTTTTCCATTTCATTAAATATTGCTGCTGCAACAACATCTCTTGGCTGTAATTCATCTGTGAAACGCTCACCTTTTCCATTAAGAAGAACGGCACCTTCACCGCGGACGGATTCTGAGATTAAGAAACGTCTTCCGGGTTTTGAAGAGTAGAGTGTTGTAGGATGAATCTGTATGTAATCAGGATGCTCAAGTTCAATATTGTGATTTAAGGCTATTGCAAGTGCATCGCCTGTGAGCTGTCTGTAATTGGTTGAGTGTGTATACAGACCGCCGATGCCGCCACATGCCCATAATGTGTACGGTGCCGTTATTGCATAGAGAGTATCATTTTCATCGGCTGCAATGATGCCGTAGCATGTGTTATCTTTTTCGATGATATCAAGCATTGTAGTGTTTTCCATTATTGTTATGTTGGAACGGTTTCGTACCTGTGCAAGCAGTTTTGATGAGATTTCTTTTCCTGTTATATCTTCGTGAAAAAGAATTCTAGATGTTGAATGTGCACCTTCTCTTGTAAATGCAAGACTGCCGTTTTCATTATGTTTGAAGTCAACCCCATAACCTATAAGTTCACGGATTGTCTCCTGTGATGAACGAATCATTATATCTACAGCCTCAGGATTGTTTTCGTAATGGCCTGCACGCATAGTGTCTTCATAGTAGCTGTCGTAGTCATTATCGTTTTTTAACATGCATATACCGCCCTGTGCAAGAAATGAATCGCTTTCTTCGGCAGTTGATTTTGTTATCATGATTATGTTTTTATCCTCAGGAAGGCTGAGTGCTGCATACATTCCGGCAACGCCTGTGCCTGCTATAACTATATCTGCATTGATTTTTTTCAGGTTTGAATTATTCTGCATAATAATCTCCATTCTGCAAACGATTGTGTTAATGTCTGCTTATTTTGCAAGTTCGAGCATTTTATCAAGTGATGCAAGAGCTTTATCTTTTAAATCGTTGTCTAAGAAAATTTCATTTTTACCGGTTTTTAAGACATCAAGTATTTTTTCAAGAGTGACTTTTTTCATATTTACACATGTAGGAAGTCCGACAGTATAGAATGTTTTGTCAGGATATCTTTCTCTTAATTCGTATAATACGCCACATTCTGTGCATATGATAAATGAAGCGGCTTTGCTTTCTCCGGCATACTTTATAATTCCTGATGTACTGCCGATGAAGTCGGAGAGTGCAAGCACGTCCTGTGTACATTCAGGGTGGGTAAGAACTTCGGCATCAGGATACTTCTTTTTACATTCGGCAAGTTCTGCGGCACTTATGCCTTTGTGGATAGGACAGAATCCCGGATTGAAAATGAAGTTTTTTTCAGGAACCTGGCTTGCAACATATCTTCCGAGATTTTCGTCAGGTATAAAAAGAATGTTTTTATTAGGGAGAGCTTTGACAACTTTTACAGCATTTGCGGAAGTTACACACACATCAGAGTGGCTTTTTAAAAGTGCAGTTGAGTTTATATAACAGACAACGGCAATGTCATCATATTTTTCTTTTACTTTTTCTATGTATTCAACAGTTGCCATATGTGCCATCGGACAGTCAGCATGACTGTCGGGCATAAGTACTGTTTTTTCAGGGTTTAAAAGCTTTGCACTTTCGCCCATGAACGACACACCGCTTAAAACGATAATATCGGCATCAGTCTCCTTTGCAACTTTGCTTAAATAATATGAATCACCTGTATAATCGGCTACTTCTTTGACATCATCATCGACATAGTAGTGAGACAGAATGACTGCATTTTTTTCTTTTTTAAGACGGTTGATTTCTTCAATAATATCCATAATTAAATAAAGCCCCGGTAATGAGGCGGCCTCCTTTGGTATTTGCTAAAATATTACGTGAGATTATAGCATAAGACTTTACATGTGACAAGACACATGTTAAAAAATATCTTTACAGAAAGTTTACACCGGAGTATTGGATGTAAATAAAAAGCTACTTATTAATATAATTTTTGGTTGTGGTAAAAATGTTTTTATTATATAATATGAACATGTCTGTGTAGGCAGACACGGCACTGGCCCGGCTTTATAATTTTAATTTATAATGGAGATATAATATGCAATATACGTTTATTCAGTTGATATTTTTATTTTTTGTATACTCTTTCCTCGGATGGATTTTTGATATGACAGTGGCTGCGATCAGATATGGAAAGATTTTAAACAGAGGATTTCTTAATGGACCACTCAGTATCCAGTATGGAATTATTATGATTATAGTTCTTCTTGATATTAATGATTTGTGGGATTACCCACTTTATCAGTTTATTACATGTATGGTTATTGTATTTATGACGGAATATGCGTCAGGTGCAATTTTGAAGAGAATTACAGGAAGACGTTTCTGGGATTATTCTGATATGAAGCTTAATGTCGGTGGATATACATGTGCATTCAGCGTGTTTGGTTGGGGATTTACGGCAGCAGTTACTGTATGGCTTATCAATCCGCTGGTGTGCATTGTCTATTCGCTTATTCCTGTAAATGTTGTAAAAGTTCTTGAGATTATTGCGATAGTTGTGTTTTTAATTGATTTGTTTGTGACAGCAGCAACTATGTTAAAATGGCATTATGCAGGCGGAATATATGGTAATGTGGCTGACACGCTCAAAAAGACAAAGAGCACGCTCGGAAGAAAAACATATGAAATTATTTCAAGGCGTATGTATAAAGCATTTCCTGAACTTATAGGTCAGGAAATTAATGACGAAGTAGGTTTTGGAAGGACTAAGGACAGAATATTTGCAAAGGGGCTTTGCATAGATAAGCTTGTGTGGATATTTTTTGTTAGTGCATTAATCGGAGACTGGGTTGAGACTGTGTTTGTGTGGGCTACTTCCGGTGTATTTATGAGCAGAAGCAGTCTTATATACGGAACATTCAGTATTGTATGGGGACTTGGAGGTGCATTGGCAACTGCCATGCTTTATCCTTTAAAGGATAAGAATCCGCTTTTTATATTTGCAGGAGGCTTTTTCCTCGGCGGAGTTTATGAATATAGCTGTTCTGTTTTTACGGAAGTTGTATTCGGAACAGTATTCTGGGATTACAGTCATCTTCCATATAATATTAACGGAAGAGTAAATCTCCTTTTTTGCGTATACTGGGGAATAGCGGCAATAGCATGGGTAAAACTTCTATATCCGGCGGCAAGCTTTTTACTTGAAAAGATACCACCTGTTGCGGGAAAGATAATGACATGGATTATAGTTATATTTATGGTGCTTGACATGGCTGTTTCAGGTGCAGCGATAGGCAGATATGTTTCAAGAAAAGCCGGAGTTGAAGCGTCAAATCCTGTTGAGCATATGTGTGACAGCATTTATAAGGATAAGCTGATAGAAAGAATTTATCCTAATATGAAGATTCAATAAAGAGTATAAAAAAGCCATGCAGTGTTGTGATTCATGGATTACATTCCAAAGTTACATCATGTGCATGGCTTGCTTTTTATTTAATTTACAGATAGAAACGTCCGGATGCTCCGCATGGAAGCACAAGTCCGTTAGATGTTACGGGCAGTCCGACTTCCTGAGAGTCAACATGACCGTTAAATTTCTTTAATTCGGTATTTAAAAGATAACTTAAAACTGCAGGCTGAAGTCCTGTCGTGTATGAGTTGATAAGGAAAAATAAAGGCTTGTCTGTAAGAAGTCCGGCACACTTAGATACAAGCGGATGGATTGCATCTTCTATTTTCCAGATTTCACCCTTAGGACCGCGTCCGTAAGATGGGGGATCCATAATAATTGCATCGTAGTGATTGCCACGTCGGATTTCACGTTCTACAAACTTGACACAGTCATCTACAATCCAGCGTATCGGCTTATCCGAAAGTCCGCTTGAAGCGGCATTTTCCTTAGCCCATGTCACCATGCCTTTTGAAGCGTCTACATGTGTTACGGCTGCACCGGCAGCAGCACATGAAAGTGTTGCACCGCCTGTATAAGCAAAAAGATTTAAAACCTTGATTGTTCTTTCAGGGTCTGCAGCTTTTGCATCTGATATAAGTTTGCCAAACCAGTCCCAGTTAGCAGCCTGTTCAGGGAAAAGGCCTGTGTGTTTGAAGCTGAACGGCTTCAGGTTAAATATTAGAGGCGTGTCAAATGAAGGACTGTTATATGAAATCTGCCACTGTTTTGGCAAATCAAAGAACTCCCAGTCGCCGCCGCCTTTGGCACTTCTGTGGTAGTGGGCATTCATATGCTTCCAGCCTTTGTTAGTCTTTGGAGTATTCCAGATAACCTGTGGGTCCGGTCTTACAAGTATGTAATCTCCCCAGCGTTCAAGTTTTTCTTTGTCAGATGTATCTATAACTTCATAATCTTTCCAGTTTTGTGCGATAAACATAAAATTTATTACCTTTCATTTTATAAATAATACAAAGTATACCGCTATCAGTATACATTAAAATAATCATTTGCACAATCAGAACGATATTTTTTATAAAAAATTTGCAGACATGTAAGCCATTATGATATAAAATAAAATACACAAAGAAAAATTACTTCGCATAAACAAAGAGAGGATACAGGGATTCTGCATAGATAACTGTATTTCTCTTGCAAAAAATAGTAGGAGGGACATTTTGAATTTTAAGAATTATAAACGTGAATATCTGATGAAAGACATAATATCAGGTATTATAGTTGCACTTATATCAATCCCTATTTCCATGGGATATTCCCAGGTAGCAGGGCTTCCTGTAGTATATGGTCTTTATGGTTCACTTTTTCCTGTAATAGTGTTTGGACTTATCTCTTCATCACCACAGTTTGTATTTGGTGTTGATGCGGCTCCTGCGGCACTTGTCGGCGGAACAATTGCAACGCTTGGAATTGCATCAGGAAGTGAAGAAGCGATGCGGGTTGTGCCTGTCATAACATTCGTTACTGCATGCTGGCTTCTGCTTTTCTTCTTAGTAAGGGCGGGAAAGCTTGTTAATTATATATCAAAGCCTGTGCTTGGCGGATTTATATCGGGAATCGGATGTACAATCATACTTATGCAGGTTGCAAAGCTTTTTGGTGGAACAGCCGGAACAGGTGAAGTATTTGAACTTGTAAGCCACATAATTTCACAGCTTGGAAGTTTTAATCTGCTTTCACTCATTATGGGTGTGGGTACGATTGCTGTTGTGCTTATAAGCAAAAAAATATCAAAAAAGTTTCCAATGTCAGTAATTATGATGCTTGTCGGTGCATTGTCCACTGCAGTATTTCATGTTGACAGATATGGTGTCAAACTGCTTCCTAAGGTTGAGCCGGGACTTCCAAAGTTTAAAATGCTTGATTTTTCGGTATTGTCAGAACATCCGGCACAGATTATAACACTTGGTCTTACGGTTGCACTTGTAATTGTGTCATCTACACTTTTAACTGCGTGCAATTATGCAATAAAAAATGATTACAAAATACAAAATAACAGAGAAATTCTTGCATATTCTGTCTCTAATTTCTGTGCCGCATTTAACGGATGCTGTCCGCTTAACGGTAGTGTATCAAGAACGGGTATTGCAGAGCAGTTTGGCGTTAAATCACAGATGATGTCTCTTGTAGCTGCTGTGACAATGCTTCTTGTTCTTATGTTTGGAACAGGATTTATTGCATATCTTCCGGTTCCGGTTCTTACAGGTATAGTTATTGCGGCACTTATAGGAATTCTTGAATTTGGAATGGCAAAGAAGCTCTGGAAGACTGATAAAGTAGAGTTTGCAATATTTACGGGAGCATTTCTTGGTGTTCTTATCTTTGGAACTATTTACGGCGTTATAATTGGTATTGTGCTTTCATTTGTTTCAGTTATTATAAAGGCGTCGGTTCCGCCGAGAGGACTTCTGGGTGTTATTCCGGGACAGAACGGTTTTTATGATATGGAGAGAAACCGTAATGCACATGCTGTAAAAAATACTGTTATTTACAGGTTCAGCGGTACTTTGTTTTTTGCAAATATCAATGTTTTTGTAAATGATATAGAAAAGGCGGTAATGCCTGACACAAAGCGGGTTATAGTTGATGCCAGCGGTATTGGAAGCATTGATATAACCGCGGCAGACAGACTTGTGCTTCTTGCAGGAAAGCTTGAAAACAAAGGAATAAAATTTTACATAACCGAGCATGTCGGTGCAGTAAATGATCTGCTAAGAAAGCTTGGAGCCGGTGAGCTTATTGAAAAAGGTGCTGTGCGAAGAACCATTTCATTAGCTTTAAGAGACGCCGGAGTAGTTAGACCATATCCGCTTGAAGACAGGGATGGCATGACTCCTATGGACACAGTGCTTGAGAGCAATGATGAACTTGCCGAGTTTGAATGGGCTTTCGGGGATGATGCTGATGAACGGATGGAAAAACTTGCACTTGAAGTTGCCGGAAAAGTTGCTGATGGCGATATAGATGAAAAAGGTATTATTAAAGATGCTGAGCAGCATGCGTCATGGGGACGTATCGGTTTGTTTGATGAAGATGAACTTCTTGACAGACTTGAGATGCATCTGTCAGAAATAGCACAGCGAGGACATCATGATCCAAAACAGCTTGAGGAAAGAATTGAAGAGAGGCGTGCTGTTGTTGAGAAGAAGCTTCAGAGCCTTAATCCGGAAGCTATCAAGGCACTTCATGAACACAGAAGAAAGATGGCAGCACATTTTAAAAATGCCAACCCTAAGGCTTATAAACATATGATACAGGTAAGAAAAGAGCATATAGAAAAGCTTGAAAAGAGTGATCCAAAACTTGCAGAGAAATTAAAGGAACTTTATAATCACGGAGAAGACAGTGAATCATGAATATTTTAAATGCAGAAAAAATCAGTAAAACATATGGTGAAAAGGTATTGTTTGATAAAGTCGTGCTTGGCGTAAATAAAGGCGACAAAATAGGCGTTATCGGCGTAAATGGTACAGGAAAATCAACATTTTTAAAAATTATTGCAGGAATTGAGGAACCTGACGCGGGAGAAATTGTTTCCGGGCGTGGAGTTACAGTGTCATATCTTGCACAGGCACCGCAGTTTAATCCGGGTGATACGATTGTGGGTTATGTTATTAAAGATAAAAATAATGCAAGTGAAGCTGAGGCAAAGACAATACTTACAAAGCTTGGAATAACTGATTTTGACGCTGCAATCAATACTCTTTCCGGCGGACAGAGAAAAAGGATTGCACTTGCAAGAACACTTGTGTCACCTGCCGAGGTTCTTATACTTGATGAGCCTACCAACCACCTTGACAGTGATATGGTTATATGGCTTGAAGAATATATTAAGAAATTCAAGGGCGAACTTATAATGGTAACGCATGACAGGTATTTCCTTGATAATGTAACAAACAGGATTGTTGAACTTGACGGTGGCAAATTATATGGTTACGATACAAATTATTCCGGGTTTCTTGAGTTAAAAACCCAGCGTGAGGAGATGGAGCGTGCGACGGAAGCTAAACGTGCCAATATTTTACGCCGGGAACTTGAATGGATAAGACGCGGCTGTCAGGCACGTTCGACAAAACAGCAGGCAAGAATTGACAGATATGAAGATATGAAAGAAGCGTCAAGGCAGGCAAGAGCAAGCTTTGAAAATAAAGCACTTGAAATGAATTCTGTAAGCACGCGTCTTGGCAAAAAGACTATAGAATTGTCAGATATATGTAAAAGCTTTGGAGAAAAGAAAGTGATAGATGATTTTACATATATTTTTCTGCGTGATGACAGAATCGGCATAATCGGAAAAAACGGATGTGGCAAGTCTACTCTTATGAAGATAATAACAGGCAATCTTAAGCCTGATTCGGGCAGTGTGGAGATTGGCGATACTGTAAGAATTGGCTATTTTATGCAGGAAAATGAACCTCTTGATGAAAAGATGACTGTTCTTGAATTTGTAAGAAGCATAGGAGAGTATGTGACAACAGCTACAGGAAAAGCTACTGCTTCGCAGATGTGCGAGAAGTTTCTTTTTGGACCAAAGAGCCAGTGGACACCAATATCCAAGCTGTCCGGTGGCGAGAAAAGAAGGCTGTATCTTTTAAGCGTGCTTATGAGTGCACCTAATGTCCTTATACTCGATGAGCCGACTAATGACCTTGATATTGAGACACTTGAAATATTAGAAGATTATCTTGATGGATTTGCAGGAATAGTTATAGTGGTTTCGCATGACAGATATTTCCTTGACAGAACTGTTGACCGTATCTTTTCATTTGAGGGCGGTGGCAGATTAAAGCAGTACGAGGGTGGTTTTTCGGATTATTATGAGAAAAAACAGGCAGAAAACGGTATTGCATCTGATGGTGCCGTACAGTCAGTAAAAGAAGCTGTATCTGGTGATACGACATCTGCAAAACCTAAAAAGTATTATAAGGAAAGAGAAAACAAGCTGAAGTTTACATATGCCGAGCAAAAAGAATATGATACGATAGATGATGATATTGCATCACTTGAGTCAAAAATTGAGGAACTTGATGGTGAGATTGCAGGTGCTGCAACACAGTACAGCAGGTTGAATGAACTGATGCAGGAAAAAGCGGATGTTGAAGCACAGCTTGAACACAAGATGGACAGATGGGTGTATCTTAACGACCTTGCAGAAAAGATAGAAGCCCAGAAGCAGAATTAAAAATTTTCAAAAATAAAATTATATATAATATCAGAAACCGGTCGTAAAGTCAGTAAAATCTGGCTTTTGCGGCCGGTTTTTAAATGTTAAAAAAATATAAACATTTTACAACTAAAAAATAAAATACTTCGTATATAGATTTAGAAGAGCAAAATTCAATCTGCAATTTTAAAATCTTTAAATTGTATGGGGAGTTTAAAGGGAAAAGAGGTATTTATGAAAAGAAGATTTTTAATCAGGGGGAGTTGTCTTGTTCTTGCAATCGGGATGATATTAGCAGGAACGGGATGCGAAAAACGTAAAAGAGTTCCGGAGGATATGACACTTGGTGACGAATATCTTGAAAAGATAGTGTTGGCGTCGGATGTTGAGGAGAGAGATTTTGAGGAAGACGGCATCAGGTATCATGAGTTTAAGACAAAGAAAATGATTGTCACATATCCATTGATTGAAAAAAAGGTTAAATCAGAGACGGAAATCAGGCAGGAATCATTTTCACTGAGAACGGATAAATCTTTTTTTATTGGTGACAGGTCATTTGATTATAAAAAGAGAACCTGCTGGTATAAGTATGTGGCACTGCCGTATGTGGACAGAGACGATAAGATGGTAAAAAAAGAGTATTCATTATATAACGCAAAAGGTTATATTAAACAGCTCGGAGATTCTTATAAGGAAACTATTGATAAGATAGGAATATCAGAGGCTGATGATATTTTTAAGGTAAATGGGACAGACAAACAGATTATAGAAAATGGTGATACTCACAGACCGATAATTGTACTGTTCGGAGATGAAAATTCAAGTGCGACCAGCTACAATGATTTGAATGTCAAGTTCTGTAAAGAATTGAATAAAGCAGTAATAAGAATAGACACGACATATACTGACGGAACTGCCGAGACAAAATATTACAAGATAAAGACATATAACAATAACACATTTACACATTATACGTTTTACGAAGTTGAGTTTGAATGAGGTGTATCACAAAATGACGAAAGGCGGGGCTGATTTATGAATAAGAAGCTTTCAAAACTTTTTTACAGAGGGATGTGGCACAGAAAAAAAGAAGTAGCCGGTGTGTGTATAGCGACAATGCTGGCATCATTTTTTATAACATGTATATTGCTTTTTCAGGAAAATATGTATCAATGGCAGGTGGCGGAGAATTTTATGAGGTTCGGAAGCTGGTTTGTAATGCAAAGCAGTGGAGAGCCATACAATACCTTGAAAGATAGTATTTATCTTGATGAACCTGTAGAAGCCGGAGTATACGGTACAATTTATAACAGAAACTGGGACAAGGCAAGAGGGTGTATAGGTTACATGACACCTGAGTTTATGGAACAGGCTAATATAGAACTTGATAAAGGAAGATTGCCTGAAAATGAAAATGAGATAGCCTGTGACTGGACGACGCTCGCAAAACTCGGATATAACGGTCAGTTGGGACAGGAAATAGTAATAAAATATTATCAGAATGACAATAAAAGCCGTGAGGACCCGGAAAGACAGGCTGTATACACACTTTGCGGTGTGTTCGGAGATTATTCAGATGTATGGGAATACGGAAAATATATCCCATGCGGAGTAATAACGAAGGAAGCGTGTGAACAGCTTGATTCAAAAGAATCCAAAGTGTGGCTGTACAGTCTTAAAAATACAGTAAGAAATAAGGATTACAACAGTATTTATAATGAACTTCAGGGCAACATAACATCAAAGATTTTCTATAATACAAGTGTGTATGATTTTGAGGCGTGGGGACCGAAAGATATTTATAATTATATTTACATACTTGTAATGATAATCGGAGTTGCATCCCTTACTTATCAGGTTATAGGTTATCAGCATGGCAGAAACAGATTTTATAAAAGAATACAGCTTATAGGTGCGTCAAAAAAACAGGTACATATGATGCGTCTTGTGGAAAATGTCACAATACTGGTTGCTGCGGGTGTGCTTGGAAGTTTTATTGCAATGTTTGGTGCGAGAGCTTTGTGCTGGTATCTTGAGTGGTATAAAGGAATTTCATTTTTTAAGATTACAGCGGCCATTATTTTTAAATGTATTCTGACTATATTAATTGCAATTGTTATGTCAGAGCTTGTCAATGTAAGCATGATTAGGAAAAGTTCAGGTGTCTGGACAGAGAATTCAAGGAAGAAAAGCAAATCAAAAGTTTCTTATAATTATAAAGGAAAGCTTAAAAAGAATAATCTTACATGGCAGATGCAGGTAAGAATATCAAGAAGCAGTGGATTGGGACAAAGACTTGGTGTCCGGATTTTCTCCCTTGGTGTTACGGCGGTTATAATTTTTTGCTTCCTTAATATAAGCAATGCAGTTAAAGATTATAAGTCCATTGAGAATATGTATGATATGACTGGTTTCCAGCAGTCAGACAGGAGCCTTGAATATACACTTCCAATGACTACAAAGTATTCTTTGGAAAATTATATAGACAACAGCAATATGGATACAATGAAGTATCTTCTTCAGAAACAGATACCGCTTATTACAAGAGATGAGTATATCACAAAAGAGCAGGAGAGTAACGAAAAAGCAAAGAACGGCATATATACTTATGCAAAATCTAATGAAGAGGTGGTAAGACAACTCGATATAACAGCACATGATATATATTGTAAACCCGGAAATACAAGTCTGTTAAAAGGAATAGATAAATCATTTCTTGATAAAGTAGAACAGTTAAATGGAGTAGAGAGTATAACATATTCATGTTTTGAGTCTATGCGTAACTGGACCTGGGATAGTATGGATTATGAAAAAATGGGGGCAAGACGTTTTTCAAAATCTTCATCCAATTCAAAAGATAAAATGATTGGATATGCAGATAAATATCTTTATACAACATATTATCTTGATGCGGACAAAATATTATATGACAGATTAAAACAGTATGCAGGAAGCGGATTTGACTATGATTCATTTGCTGATGGAGAAAAGATAATTGTGTTTGTTGATAAGAATCCATATGAGCAGTATGACGATTCTATAAAGGAAGGAAGTAAAATAAACTTTCATTATTATAATGTGCTTCTTCCGGGAGCAGATAGAAAGATGTCGTCTAGTTCTTATTTTAATATATTTGATAGAGGTAAAGATGATGTAGAATATAATTTCTTTTACGATGCTGCAATTGAAAAACATCTTGAGGATAAGATATATGCCTATCAGCTTGTGACATCAGAAAGAGGAAGAACTTATCAGAGTTTATTAAGAACAGAATATGGGGCTTCATCGGAATATCTCGGTCTGGAATATGATATGAAATATGGTACATGCGTATCACCTGAAGCTGCAGGAGTTGTGTATGTCACTGATGAAATAAAAAATGAACTAAAAGACATTATTCCGGATTTTGGATATTATACAGCAGTTGCATCCAAGAAACTCGCTGAGACAGAATGTGAAAAACAGAATGAACTTCTTGAAAAAATTTACGGCGAAGAATTGCCGGAAGAATTGAAGTGTGAACTTAAAGATAATACATTTACAATAAAATATAATATTGCTGCTTCTTATTCGGCAACTGATAATATTGTACAGATTTACTGCAAGTCAAATGATGTAATATTTACAACCAATTCTGAGCTTAAAAGCGAGTACCGCACGAATGTGCTTAATGCATTTCTTGAATATGGCATAACAATGCTGGCGGTAATTATAATTAATCTTCTTATTATAACGGTGCTTACAAAGAACCGGATTGAGAACAGGACTGATAAAATAGTACTGTTAAAAAGACTGGGGGCCGGCAGGTCAAGAATTGTCCGCATATTTATGATAGAAGTGTTGCGTGAATCGCTGTGGTGCGTATTTACGCTTCCACTTCAGATGATAATTCAGTTTATTGTATACAGAAGTCAGATTAAGAAAATATAAAGGAGTTGTGGTTATTATGGAAAATATAATTTTAAATGCAGCAGGAATTTCAAAAACATACCATGCAGGTTCGGTTGATGTAGAGGCTTTGAAGAAAAGTGATGTATTATTTAAAAAGGGGGAGTTTACGGCTATAGTTGGAAAGAGCGGTTCGGGCAAGTCTACACTTTTAAGGATAATAGGAACTATGGACAGACCTGATGAAGGAACTGTGGAAATTGAAGGGATGAATGTGTTTGAGATGAAAGATAAACAGCTTTCAAAGTTCAGGCGTGAGAAGATAGGCTTTATATATCAGGATTACAGCCTGTTTCCTGAATTTACAGCGTATGAAAATATTGTAGTTCCGTTTGCACTTGACAATAAGAATGCACCTGAAGAAGAGATTGATGGAATACTTGAATCATTTGGAATATCACATTGTAAAGGAAAATATCCTTCACAGATGTCGGGTGGCGAACAGCAGCGTGGGGGAATTGCGAGGGCAATTGCCACGCATCCAGCCGTAATATTTGCAGATGAACCTACAGGCAATCTTGATGCCGAGAGTGCAAAAATAGTTGCAGATATGCTTTCAATGGCATCAAAAAAATATAACCAGACAATAATAATGGTGACGCACGATATGCAGATGGCAGACCATGCAGACAGAGTTCTTACAATTGTAGACGGCAATGTGAAAGAAGGAAAATTATATTAATATTGTACTAAAAAAAGAACAATAAAATTTATTGATTTTATCAAACTTATCATGTATACTATCACTTGCTGTGACATTGATAGCGTAGAAGCGTGAGGTTGCTGCCGCAAGGCAGGTTTTCCGTGGAGCGAATGTCAAGGCCGGTATTAACCGGCAGATGAACCTGGCGACAAGTCACTGTACAAATATTAATCATCTGCATGAGCAGAGATGACACGCAGTTATTGAGATGAGAATTTTCGATACGCGTGGGAGTGTGTACAGTCACCGCTTGTCGTACTTACATTATAAAGTGCGAAAAGGAGGCGACTTTTTTTATGGCAAATCAGGTAATAAGAATTACACTGAAAGCTTACGATCATCAGTTAGTTGATCAGTCTGCGAAGAAAATCATCGAAACAGTTAAGAAAACAGGAGCTCAGGTGAGTGGTCCGGTACCTCTTCCAACAAAGAAGGAAGTTGTTACAATTCTTAGAGCTGTTCACAAGTACAAAGACTCTAGAGAGCAGTTTGAACAGAGAACTCATAAGAGACTTATCGATGTTTTAACACCTTCACAGAAGACTGTAGATGCATTATCTAAGTTAGAGATGCCAGCTGGTGTATTCATCAATCTTAAGGTTATGAACTAATCATTCCTTAAACTTTTTTTCATTATTTTTAAGAGCATTAATCCTAAGGGTTTAATATAGAAGCAACTTGGCAACAGTGGTGCAGGTTCCACTTATATTAGCTGTTCTAGGATGACAGGATGCGCTGTGCATATGTTTAATCAGGCATATCATCTTGTCCGCTGTAGATTAAAACAGGAGGAAGATCAATGAAGAAAGCAATTTTAGCTACAAAAGTCGGAATGACTCAAATCTTCAATGAAGACGGTGTTTTAACACCTGTAACTGTTCTTCAGGCAGGTCCTTGTGTTGTTACACAAGTTAAGACTGTAGAAAACGACGGTTACGATGCAGTTCAGGTAGGTTTCGCTGATATTAAAGAAAAGTTAGTCAGCAAGCCTGTTAAAGGACATTTTGACAAGGCAGAGGTTCCTTACAAGAGATTTGTAAGAGAGTTCAAGTTTGAAAATGCTTCAGAGTATTCAGTTAAAGATGAAATCAAGGCTGATATCTTTGCTGCAGGAGACAAAGTTGACGCAACTGCTATTTCAAAGGGTAAAGGTTTCCAGGGTGCAATCAAGAGATTGGGCCAGTCAAGAGGACCTATGGCTCACGGTTCTAAATTCCACAGACATCAGGGTTCAAACGGATCAGCAACAACACCTGGTAGAGTATTCAAGGGAAAAGGAATGCCTGGACATATGGGTTCAAAGAGAATCACAATCCAGAATCTCGAAGTAGTAAGAGTTGATGTTGAAAACAACGTAATCTTAGTAAAAGGTGCAGTACCTGGACCTAAGAAATCATTAGTAACACTGAAAGAAACAGTAAAAGCTGCAAAGTAGTTTTTGCTAAGGAAGGAGGACCACACAGATGGCAAACGTATCTGTTTACAATATTGAAGGCAAGGAAGTTGGTTCTATCGAATTAAACGATGCTGTATTTGGTGTTGAGATTAACGAACATCTTGTACACATGGCTGTAGTAAACCAGCTTGCAAATAATCGTCAGGGAACACAGAGCGCAAAGACACGTTCAGAAGTTTCTGGTGGCGGAAGAAAACCTTGGAGACAGAAGGGAACTGGTCATGCAAGACAGGGTTCTACAAGAGCTCCACAGTGGACTGGCGGCGGTATCGTATTCGCACCAAAGCCAAGAGATTATTCATTCAAGATGAACAAGAAAGAAAAGAAGCTTGCTCTTCTTTCAGCTTTAACTTCAAAGGTTGCTGACAACAAGATTGTTGTTCTTGATGAGTTCAAACTTGATGAAATCAAGACAAAGAAATTCGCAGAAGTTATGAACAACTTAAAGGTTTCTAAGGCACTCGTAGTTCTCGAGGGCGAGAACAAGAACGTTGTTCTTTCAGGAAGAAATATTCCTACAGTTAAAGTTTCAGCTATAAATGAGATTAACACATACGATGTATTAAAGTATGATACTCTCGTTGTTACTAAGGCTGCTGTAGAGAAACTCCAGGAGGTGTATGCATAATGGCAAACGTACAGTATTATGATGTAATCCTCAAGCCTGTTATCACAGAGAAATCAATGGCTGATATGGCTACAAAGAAATATACATTTCTTGTACATCCTGAAGCAAATAAGTCAATGATTAAAGAAGCTGTTGAGAAGATGTTTGAAGGAACAAAAGTTGCTAAAGTAAACACAATGAACAGCGTTGGTAAGAAAAAGAGAAGAGGCAGAGTTGAAGGTATGACTGCTAAGACAAAGAAAGCAATCGTTCAGCTCACAGAAGACAGCAAAGATATCGAAATCTTTGAAGGCCTCTAAAATATACGCAACAGTGTAGAAAACAATATTACACAACTCGAAAGGAGAGAATATAATGGGAATTAAAACATATAACCCATATACACCTTCCAGAAGAAATATGACTGGTTCTGATTTCTCAGAAATCACAAAGAAGACACCAGAGAAATCATTACTCGCTTCTAAGAAGAAGACAGCCGGACGTAACAATCAGGGTAAAATCACTGTAAGACATCACGGCGGCGGAAACAGACAGAAGTATAGATTAATCGACTTCAAGAGAAATAAGGAAGGAATTCCTGCAAAGGTTATTGGTATCGAATACGATCCAAACAGAACAGCAAATATCGCTTTAATCTGCTACGCAGATGGCGAAAAATCATATATTCTTGCACCACAGGGTCTTACAGATGGTATGACAGTTCAGAATGGTGCAGGTGCAGAGGTTAGAATTGGTAACTGCTTACCACTTTCAGAAATCCCTGTTGGTACTCAGGTACACAATATTGAGTTATATCCTGGCAAGGGCGGACAGCTCGTTCGTTCAGCTGGTAATTCAGCTCAGTTAATGGCTAAGGAAGGCAAGTATGCAACACTTCGTTTACCTTCTGGTGAGATGAGAATGGTTCCTATCGTTTGCCGTGCAACAATCGGTGTAGTAGGAAACGGTGATCACAGCCTGATTAATCTTGGTAAGGCCGGTCGTAAGAGACATATGGGCATCAGACCTACAGTTCGTGGTTCTGTTATGAACCCTAATGACCATCCACACGGTGGTGGTGAAGGTAGAGCACCTGTTGGTCGTCCATCACCTATGACACCTTGGGGCAAGCCAGCTATGGGTCTTAAGACTCGTAAGAAGAAAAAGCAGTCTAATAAGCTGATTATCAGAAGAAGAGACGGCAAGGCTATTAAGTAATTAATAAAACTGTAAACAATCAAGATTAAGATTATAAGGAGGTTTGAACCTATGGCTCGATCACTTAAAAAAGGACCATTCGCAGACGAGAGCTTGCTCAAGAAGATTGATGCATTAAACGCATCAGGTGACAAGCAGGTTGTTAAAACATGGTCACGTCGTTCAACTATTTTCCCACAGTTCGTTGGACATACAATCGCAGTTCATGACGGAAGAAAGCATGTTCCTGTATATGTAACAGAGGACATGGTTGGCCATAAGCTCGGTGAGTTCGTAGCAACAAGAACTTACAGAGGACATGGTAAGGACGAGAAGAAGAGTAGATAAATATCCATTAATTGAAAGGAGGCTGTAATACCATGGCAAAAGGACATAGATCCCAGATAAAGAGAGAAAGAAATGCAGTTAAGGATACAAGACCTAGTGCAAAATTATCATATGCCAGAGTTTCAGTACAGAAAGCATGTTTCGTATTGGATGCTATAAGAGGTAAGAGTGTTGAAGAAGCACTTGCAATCGTAATGTACAATCCAAGATATGCTTCATCACTTATAGAGAAGTTAATTAAGTCAGCAGCAGCAAATGCTGAAAACAACAATGGTATGGACCCAAGCAAACTTTATATCGAAGAGTGCTATGCAAACAAGGGACCAACAATGAAGAGAATTAAGCCAAGAGCACAGGGTAGAGCTTACAGAATCGAAAAGAGAATGAGCCATATCACTGTAATACTCAATGAAAGATAATTCCGGATGCGCTGATTGCGCATTGCCGGAACGGCTTTTGGAAATGGACGTTTCCTGAAGAACAGAAAGGAGATTTAAATGGGACAGAAAGTTAATCCTCATGGTTTGAGAGTTGGCGTTATCAAAGACTGGGATGCTAAATGGTATGCAGAAGATAACTTCGCTGACAACCTTGTAGAAGATTATAACATTAGAAAATTCCTTAAGAAGAAACTTTATGCTGCAGGAATTTCTAGAATTGAGACAGAAAGAGCTTCAGACAGATTAAAGATTATTATTCACACAGCTAAGCCGGGCGTAGTTATCGGTAAAGGCGGTGCTGAAATCGAAAGCTTAAAGAAGCAGGTTGAAAAACTCACTTCAGCTAAGAAGTTAAGCATTGATATTAAGGAAGTAAAGAGACCGGACAAGGATGCTCAGCTTGTTGCAGAAAACATTGCTCAGCAGCTTGAAAACCGTATCTCATTCAGAAGAGCTATGAAATCATGCATGGGTAGAACAATGAAGCAGGGTGCTAAGGGTATCAAGACATCTTGTTCAGGTCGTCTCGGCGGTGCTGATATGGCTCGTACAGAATTCTACAGCGAAGGTACAATTCCGCTTCAGACACTTCGTGCTGATATCGATTATGGTTTTGCAGAAGCAAATACAACATACGGTAAAGTCGGCGTTAAGGTTTGGATTTATGAAGGAGAGGTTCTTCCTGCAAAAAAGGCTAATAAGGAAGGGAGCGAACAATAATGTTACTACCTAAGAGAGTAAAATATCGTAGACAGTTCCGTGGTTCTATGGCTGGTAAGGCTACAAGAGGCAACAAGATCACTAATGGTGAATATGGTATCGTTGCAACAGAACCATGTTGGATTAAATCAAATCAGATAGAGGCTGCCCGTATTGCGATGACACGTTACATCAAGCGTGGCGGTAAAGTATTTATTAAGATTTTCCCAGATAAGCCGGTAACAGGTAAGCCTATCGGTGTTCGTATGGGTAAAGGTAAAGGTAACTTGGAGTGCTGGGTAGCAGTAGTTAAACCTGGACGTGTTATGTTTGAAATCTCAGGCGTTCCTGAAGAGACAGCCAGAGAGGCGTTGCGTCTTGCAACACACAAGCTTCCTTGCAAGTGTAAGGTTGTTTCACGTGCAGACTTAGAAGGCGGTGATAACAGTGAAAATTAATAAATATGTAGAAGATTTAAAGGCAAAATCAGCTGCAGAATTAAGTGATGAATTAGTAGCTGCTAAAAAGGAACTTTTCAACTTAAGATTCCAGAACGCAACAAATCAGTTGGATAATACTAGCAGAATCAAAGAAGTTAGAAAGAACATTGCTAGAATTCAGACTGTAATTGCACAGAAGAATGCTTAATTAATTGTTGAATAAATAATTTTTGGATTCCTAAGAAAGGAGAACGAACTGTGGAAGAGAGAAATCTTAGAAAAACTCGTACGGGCAGAGTCGTAAGCAATAAAATGGATAAGACAATCGTTGTTGCTGTTGAGGATAACGTAAAGCATCCACTCTACAATAAGATTGTCAAGAGAACATACAAGTTAAAGGCACACGATGAGAACAACGAATGTTTAATCGGTGATACTGTTAAAGTAATGGAAACAAGACCACTCTCAAAGGATAAGAGATGGAGACTTGTTGAGATTATCAGCAGAGCTAAATAATATTGTTAAAGAATTCAAAATGTCGATACGCCAGGCACGGTTGAAACTGGCGGCAAGACATGAATATTACTGAAAGGGGTAGTATTATGGTACAACAGGAAACCAGACTGAAGGTTGCTGATAACACAGGTGCTAAGGAAATCCTCTGCATCAGAGTTATGGGTGGCTCTACAAGAAGATATGCAAATATCGGTGATGTAATCGTAGCTTCTGTTAAAGAGGCAACACCAGGCGGCGTTGTTAAGAAGGGCGATGTAGTTAAGGCCGTAGTTGTTCGTACTGTTAAAGGTACACGCCGTAAAGACGGATCATATATCAAATTTGATGAAAATGCTGCTGTTATTATTAAGGACGATCAGACTCCAAAAGGAACTCGTATTTTCGGACCAGTAGCAAGAGAGTTAAGAGATAAGAAGTTCATGAAAATCGTATCTTTAGCTCCAGAAGTATTATAAGGAGGTGCCACAATGTCAGCTGTAAGAATTAAAAAAGGTGATACAGTTAAAGTTATCGCAGGAAAAGACAAAGGCAAAGAAGGCAAGGTATTGTCTGTAAATGCTAAAAACAATACAGCATTAGTTGAGGGCGTAAACATGGTTACAAAGCATGCTAAGCCAAGTGCAGCTAATCAGCAGGGTGGAATTCTCCACCAGGAAGCACCAATCGCTATTTCAAACATCATGTATGTTGTGAAAGGTAAGACAACAAAGATTGGTTACGAATTCAAAGATGGCAAGAAAGTTCGTGTTGCTAAGGCAACTGGCGAAGTAATTGACTAATACAGGAAGGAGGCAATAAAAATTGAGTAGACTTAGAGATTTATACGAAAATGAAATCACTAAAAAGATGACAGAGAAATTCGGTTACAAGAACCCAATGATGGTTCCAAAGATCGATAAGATAGTAATAAACATGGGCGTTGGCGAAGCTAAGGAAAATTCAAAGCTTCTTGATGCTGCAGTTAAGGAACTTGAGACAATTTCAGGTCAGAAAGTAGTTCTTACAAGAGCAAAGAATTCTATTGCTAACTTCAAGTTAAGAGAAGGTCAGGCTATCGGATGTAAAGTTACACTCCGTGGTGAAAAGATGTACGAATTCCTTGACAGACTTGTAAACCTTGCATTACCTCGTGTACGTGACTTCCGTGGCGTAAGTGCTGAGTCATTTGATGGCAGAGGAAACTATGCATTAGGTATTAAAGAGCAGATCATCTTCCCTGAAATTGAGTATGATAAGATTGATAAAGTAAGAGGTATGGATGTTATCATCACAACAACAGCTAAGACTGATGAGGAAGCTCGTGAATTGTTGAGAATGTTCAACATGCCATTTAAGAACTAATTTAAGGAGGAAAATTCAATGGCTAAAACTTCTATGAAGATTAAGCAGCAGAGAGCTCCTAAGTTCTCTACTAGAGCGTATACTCGTTGTACAATTTGTGGTCGTCCACATTCTGTTTTAAGAAAATACGGAATCTGCAGAATTTGCTTCCGCGAGTTAGCTTACAAGGGTCAGATCCCAGGCGTTAAGAAAGCTTCTTGGTAAGATTTTACCAGGAAGGCCGCCATTGCCTTTAAGGCTGGCGGCTGGATACGCATGACACATTTGTGTCAGTTGCATTAACAAAAGTCCTGCATGTGCGGGAAACCGGTTAATTAATTAAGGAGGAACATTTAAAATGACAGATCCAATTGCAGATATGCTTACAAGAATCCGTAATGCGAATACAGCAAAGCATGATACAGTTGATGTACCATCTTCAAAGATGAAGCTTGCTATCGCAAAAATCCTTTTAGATGAAGGATATATCAAAGCATACGAACTTGTTGATAACGGTAACTTCAAAGATATCCATATCACATTAAAGTATGGTAAAGATAAGAATGAAAAAATCATCTCTGGTCTTCAGAGAATTTCTAAGCCAGGTCTTAGAGTATATGCAAACAAGGAAGAACTTCCTAAGGTATTAGGTGGTCTTGGTGTTGCTATTATCTCAACAAACCAGGGTGTTATCACAGATAAAGAAGCTAGAAAGCTCGGCGTAGGCGGAGAAGTTCTTGCATTTATCTGGTAGTATAAGACAGCAATAGCTGTATATAAACAACTCATTAAGCGGGCATTAAAAGATGCTCTACTATAATTAGGAGGTGCACGGCATGTCACGTATAGGAAAAATGCCTATCGCTGTACCAGCAGGAGTAACTGTTGATATCGCAGAAAATAATAAAGTGACTGTAAAGGGTCCTAAGGGAACACTCGAGAGAGTATTACCTGCAGAAATGGACATCAAAATGGAAGGTAATGAAGTCATCGTTTCAAGACCAAACGATTTAAAGAAGATGAAATCATTACACGGTTTAACAAGAACACTCATCCACAACATGGTTGTTGGTGTTACAGACGGATATGAAAAGAAACTTGAGGTAAACGGTGTTGGTTACAGAGCACAGAAGCAGGGTAAAAAGCTTGTTTTATCACTCGGTTATTCTCATCCGGTAGAAATGGAAGACCCAGATGGTATCGAGACTGTATTAGAAGGTCAGAATGTTATCATCGTTAAGGGTATCAGCAAAGAAAAAGTTGGCCAGTACGCAGCTGAAATCAGAGCTAAGAGAGCTCCTGAACCATATAAGGGCAAGGGTATCAAGTATTCTGATGAGGTTATTAGACGTAAGGTCGGTAAGACTGGTAAGAAATAATTAAAGGAGTGAATGTTATGGTTAGTAAGAAGTCAAGAACAGTAGTTCGTGAAAATAAACATAGAAGATTACGTAATCGTTTCAGCGGTACAGCAGAGAGACCTCGTTTAGCTGTGTTTAGAAGCAATAATCATATGTACGCTCAGATTATTGACGATACAGTTGGTAAGACACTTGTTTCAGCTTCAACACTTGATAAGGATGTAAAGGCTGAATGTGAAAAGACTAATAACGTTGAGGCTGCTGCAGTAGTAGGTAAGGTAGTTGCTAAGAAGGCATTAGAAAAAGGTATTACAACTGTTGTCTATGATAGAGGCGGTTTTATATATGAAGGAAAAGTAAAAGCATTGGCAGAGGCAGCAAGAGAAGCTGGCCTTGAATTCTAAGCGGAAGGGAGAAACAGTATGAAACGTACAATCATTGACGCTAGTCAGTTAGAGTTAAATGATAATGTTGTTGCAATTAAGCGAGTAACTAAGGTAGTAAAGGGCGGACGTAACATGAGATTCGCAGCTTTAGTTATCGTTGGTGATGGCAACGGACATGTAGGTGCAGGTGTTGGTAAAGCAGCTGAAGTTCCTGAAGCAATCCGCAAGGGAAAAGAAGATGCTATGAAACATTTAGTAGAAGTTCCGATTGATGAGAATGGTTCAGTTCCACATGATTATATCGGTAAGTTCGGAGGAGCTACAGTTCTCCTCAAGAGAGCTCCAGAAGGTACTGGTATCATCGCTGGTGGTCCTGCTCGTTCAGTACTCGAGCTTGCAGGTATCAAGAACATTCGTACAAAGTCACTTGGTTCAAACAATAAGCAGAATGTTGTACTTGCAACAATCGCAGGTCTTCAGTCAATGAAGACACCAGAGGAAATCGCAAGACTTCGTGGTAAGTCAGTAAGCGAAATCCTTGGCTAATCAAGAACACACGAGAATTTGATGTAAAGGGTAAGAGGGCAGCACACTGCTGTCTCTCCTGCCCAAAACATTGTTATAGTGTCCGCTGATAAGCGGCAAGATGGAGGTTAAAATGGCTGATAAGAAGTTAAAAATAACTTTAGTAAAGTCTCCAATCGGTGCTGTTCCTAAGCATAGAAGAACTGTTGAGGCTATGGGTCTTACAAAGATGCATAAGACTGTAGAACTCCCAGATAATGCAGCAACAAGAGGACAGATACAGCAGATTGGTTACATGTTAAAGGTAGAAGAAATCTAATTTTATTTAGATGAAGGAGGTGCAATAATGGATTTATCTAATTTAAGCCCAGCTGAGGGTTCAGTAAAAAGCGATAATTTCAGAAGAGGCCGTGGTCATGGTTCTGGTAACGGTAAAACAGCCGGTAAGGGACATAAGGGTCAGAAGGCACGTTCAGGTGCTCCAAGACCAGGTTTTGAAGGTGGCCAGATGCCATTATACAGACGTATTCCTAAGAGAGGTTTCACAAACAGAAACCGTTTAGAAATCGTTGCAATTAATGTTAGTGCATTAGAAAGATTTGATGCCGGTTCAGAAGTTTCAGTTGAAACACTTATTGAATCAGGAATTGTTAAAAATCCTAAAGACGGCGTTAAGATTCTTGGAAATGGAGAACTCACAAAGAAGCTTACAGTAAAGGCTAATGCTTTCAGTGCTTCAGCTAAGGAAAAAATCGAAGCTGTTGGTGGAACTTGTGAGGTGATCTAATGATAAAAACACTTACGAGCGCATTTAAAAATAAGGATATACGCAAAAAATTGCTTTATACACTTATGATGCTTGTTGTAATTAGAATAGGAAGTCTTCTTCCTATCCCTGGTGTTGATACAGAGTATTTTAGTACGCTTCTGAGTGGTTTTAACAGCGGCGACTTGAGTTATCTGAGTGCATTTACAGGAGGTTCATTTGAAAAAATGTCCCTCTTTGCACTCAGCATAACACCTTACATTACTTCTTCTATCATCATGCAGCTCCTTACAATTGCAATTCCTAAATTAGAGGAAATGCAGAAAGAGGGCGAAGATGGCAGAAAGAAGATTGCTTCTATTACGAGATATGTTACAATTGCTTTAGCTTTAATCGAGAGTATTGCCATGGCAGTAGGATTTGGCCGTCAGGGTCTTATTAAAGACTACAAAGACATGAGTACAATACATTATGTTACATGTATCATTGTAGTAGTAGCAGCACTTACAGCTGGTTCAGCTGTGCTTATGTGGATTGGAGAGCGTATCACAGAAAAAGGTGTAGGTAATGGTATTTCAATAGTATTGTTAATTAATATTATTTCAGGTATGCCAAGTGATTTTGTGACACTTTACAGCACATTTGTTGCTAATAAGAGTATTGCAAGGGGCGTTACAGTTGCAGTAATCATTGCTGCTATAGTAATCGCAGTAGTCGTTCTTGTTGTAATATTACAGGATGGCGAACGTAGAATACCGGTACAGTATTCACAGAAAGTTGCAGGAAGAAAGACAATTGGTGGTCAGGCTACAAATATTCCTTTAAAGGTAAATACAGCCGGTGTTATGCCAATTATCTTTGCTTCATCAATTATGCAGTTCCCTGTAATCATCGTTCAGTTGTTTACAAGTAACTCATATGAGTGGACAAAGTATTTAAGCCAGTCATATTGGTGCAGAGTACAGATGCCTAAGTATTCTATAGGTCTTTTACTTTACATCATACTGGTAGTAGTATTTGCTTATTTCTATACATCGATTACATTTAATCCTGTACAGATTGCAGATAACTTAAAGAAAGCTGGTGGAGTTGTTCCTGGTATTACACCTGGCCGCTCTACAAGCGAGTATTTAAATAAAATATTAAATTATATCGTATTTATTGGCGCTGTTGGTCTTATGATTGTAGCGTTAATCCCGATTATGTGCACAGGCTTTTTCAATGCAAGTGTATCATTTGGTGGAACATCTATCATCATTATTGTTGGTGTTGTTCTTGAAACAATGAAACAGATTGAGTCAATGATGGTAAATCGTAACTACAGAGGATTTTTAAGCGAGTAAAGATATAGACATGAGGGACTTGCCTGGGATATTTTCCGGGCGAGTCGTTTGTGTATATTGCGTTTAAATTCTACAGGAATGGAGAGACTTATGAAGATTATAATGTTAGGAGCACCTGGTGCCGGTAAAGGTACACAGGCCAAAAAGATTGCGGCTGAATACAAAATCCCACATATCTCAACAGGAGATATTTTCAGAGCTAATATTAAAAACAATACAGAGCTTGGTCAGAAGGCTAAAGCATATATGGATAAGGGAGAGCTTGTTCCGGATGAACTTACACTCGACCTTATAATGGATAGATTTAAACAGCCTGATTGTGAAAACGGATATGTGCTTGATGGTTTCCCAAGAACAATTCCACAGGCAGAGGCACTTGATGCAGCACTTACTGCTAAGGGTGAGGCTGTTGATTTTGCAATCAATGTTGAAGTTCCTGATGAAAATATTATAAACAGAATGTCAGGAAGAAGAGCATGTGTAGGATGTGGTGCAACATACCATATTAAATATAACCCTACAAAGGTAGAAGGAATCTGTGATGTCTGCGGCGAAAAGCTTATTTTAAGAGATGACGACAAGCCGGAAACAGTTAAGAACAGACTCAGTGTATACCATGAACAGACACAGCCATTAATTGACTTCTACGCAAAGAAGAACGTATTGGCTGAAGTTGATGGAACAAAAGACATGGAAGAAGTATTCGAAGATATTGTAAAAATATTGGGAAAGTAGTGAAGTCATGGCAGTTTCGGTAAAATCACACAGAGAAATTGAATTGATGAGAGAGGCAGGCAAAATTCTTGGCACAGTGCTTAATAATCTTACAAAAGAGATTAAGCCTGGAATGTCAACATGGCACATCGACAAGATGGGCGAGGACATGATAAGAAGTTTTGACTGTGTCCCTTCGTTTCTTGGTTATGGCGGCTATCCTGCTTCAATATGTGTTTCGATAAATGATGAGGTGGTTCACGGAATTCCGTCTAAGAAAAGGATTGTAAAGGAAGGCGATATTGTCAGTCTTGATGCCGGTGTGATATATAAAGGTTATCAGTCAGATGCAGCCCGTACGGTTGGAGTCGGACAGATAAGCGATGAAGCGGCACAGCTGATAGAAGTCACAAGACAGAGCTTTTTTGAAGGCATCAAATTTGCAAAAGAAGGCTGTCATTTACACGAAATATCAAATGCTATTGCAGATTATAACGAAAAGCACGGTTATGGAGTAATCCGGGATTTAGTCGGTCACGGCATTGGAACAAAACTTCATGAAGATCCTGAAATTCCAAATTTCCGACAGGAAAGAAGAGGAATAAAGCTTTATGAGGGAATGACACTTGCTATTGAACCTATGGTAGCCATGGGAGACTGGAAAGTGAGATGCCTTGATGATGACTGGACAATGGTTACAACAGACCATTCACTTACAGCACATTATGAAAATACTGTGCTGGTAACAAAAAATGGACCGGAGATTCTTTCACTGGTCAAAGAATAATGGAGGTCTGTTATGGAAAATAAAATGACCGGCTGTTTTGCAAGGTCCCTTGCAGGACATGACAAAACAGAAATTTATATAATAGTAGGTGAAGAGCCGGGGTATGTATATCTTTCAGACGGAAAACTCAAAAAAGTTGAGAATCCAAAGAAGAAGAAGTTAAAACATATCCAGCCCGTAAAGCGTGCAGATGCACTTATTGCAGAGAAACTCGAGACACAAAAAGAATTGCATAATGAAGATATTAAAAGAGCAATTAAAGAATATATTTCTAATATGAAGGAGGACAATAAATGTCAAAATCAGATGTAATTGAAATTGAAGGAACTGTTGTGGAAAAACTTCCAAATGCTATGTTTCAGGTAGAACTTGAAAATGGTCATCAGGTGCTTGCACATATAAGTGGCAAGTTAAGAATGAACTACATTCGTATCTTACCTGGTGATAAAGTTACAATTGAGCTCTCTCCATATGACCTTAGCAAGGGTAGAATTATCTGGAGAGATAAATAAGAAACATGATAACAGTATTACTGCACAGCAAAAATTTTTGAAAAAATTTTCAAAATTACCTTGCAATTAAAATTTATGTTGTGCTATAATATCAAACGAACTTGTCTGAAAGGAGGCTTTTGCAGTGAAGGTTAGATCATCAGTAAAACCAATTTGTGAAAAGTGCAAAGTCATTAAGAGAAAGGGTGCTATCAGAATTATCTGTGAGAACCCAAAGCACAAACAGAGACAGGGCTAATTTATAGTTTATGGGAGAAGTAGTGATACTTCTCATGTTTGTGTGTTTACAGATAGAATATATTTCAGGTACAATATATTTTATTTGTTACAATAATCTTTCCTGTGATTTTATTCTGAATAAGGAAAGATGTTTAGTTATGCGGCTGCAGTGATGAACCACACGGCTAAGTTGTACGGTTCAATCACTATTTTATATATGCGGAAAGAGTGGCAGCGCACACATTTCAGGCGGCACATTTTGTGACGAGCTGCGTTTTGTTAGTCGGACTGCAACATTTCATTTTAATTATTATTTATACATTGATTAACGGAGGTTAAAGAACACATGGCTCGTATTTCAGGTGTAGACTTACCAAGAGAAAAAAGAATTGAAATCGGTCTTACTTATGTCTATGGTATAGGCAGAGTTAGAGCATCTAAGATTCTTGCAGAGGCAGAGGTTAATCCAGACACACGTGTTAAGGATTTAACTGACGAAGAAGTTGCAAGAATTGCTAAGGTTATTGATGCAGATACAGAAAATCTTGTAGAAGGTGACTTAAGAAGAGAAGTTGCCATGAACATCAAGAGATTAAAGGAAATCGGATGCTACAGAGGAATCCGTCATAGAAAAGGTCTTCCTTGCAGAGGTCAGAAGACAAAGACTAATGCTAGAACATGTAAGGGTCCAAAGAAGACAGTTGCAAATAAGAAGAAGTAATAAGGTAGACTTTTAATATAGGAGGTTAGTTTAGAAATGGCTCAAAAAGTTACAAAAAAAGTGACAAAGAAGCGCGTTAAGAAAAACGTAGAAAGAGGACAGGCTCATATTCAGTCTTCTTTTAACAATACAATCGTTACATTAACAGATGCAGAAGGCAATGCTTTATCATGGGCAAGTGCCGGCGGTCTTGGTTTCAGAGGTTCTAAGAAATCAACTCCTTATGCAGCACAGATGGCAGCTGAGACTGCAACAAAGGCTGCTTTAATTCACGGATTAAAGTCTGTTGACGTTATGGTAAAGGGCCCAGGTTCTGGTAGAGAAGCTGCAATTCGTGCACTTTCTGCTTGCGGACTTGAGGTTACAAGTATCAAGGATGTTACACCAGTTCCACATAATGGTTGTCGTCCACCAAAGCGTAGAAGAGTTTAATTAGGAGGTAGAATTTAAGATGGCAGTTAATAGAACACCAGTGCTTAAGAGATGCAGATCTCTTAATTTAGATCCTATTTATTTAGGTATAGATAAGAAGTCAAACAGAAAGGCAAAGAATGCCGGAAGAAAGATTAGCGAGTATGGTATGCAGCTTCGTGAGAAGCAGAAGGCTAAGTTTATCTACGGTGTATTAGAGAAGCCTTTCCGTAACTATTATAAGAAGGCTGAGAAGCAGAAGGGTATGACTGGTGAAAACCTCATGGTTATGCTTGAGCTCAGACTTGACAATGTAATCTTCAGAATGGGTTTAGCCAGAACTAGAAGAGAAGCAAGACAGATTGTTGATCATAAGCATGTATTAGTAAATGGTAAGTGCATCAATATCCCTTCATACCTTGTTAAGGCTGGAGACGTAATCGAAATCAGAGAAAAGTCTAAGTCATCAGCAAGATATAAAGAAATTCTTGAAGCTACAAATGGAAGACTTGTTCCAGAATGGCTTGAAGCTGACAGCGAAGCTCTTAAGGGTACAGTTAAGGCTATCCCTACAAGAGATATTATCGACGTTCCAGTTGATGAAATGCTTATCGTCGAGTTATATTCTAAGTAATTAAAGAGTAAACTCAAATTAACCCATAAAAGGAGGGGCTATACATGGTTGATGCAGATTTTAATTTCAATATGCCAAAGATTGAGATGACTGAAGAGTCAGAAGATGGAAAATATGGCAAATTTGTAGTAGAACCACTTGAGAGAGGCTATGGTTTAACTCTGGGTAACTCACTCAGAAGAATCATGCTTTCATCATTAGTTGGTACTGCTGTAAGCAGTGTTAAGATTGATGGTGTGCTTCATGAGTTCAGTTCAATTCCTGGCGTTAAAGAAGACGTTACAGAGATTATCTTAAACATCAAGAAGCTTGCTATTAAGAATAACAGCAACTCAGTCGAGCCGATTACTGCTCATATTGACTTCGCTGGAGAAGGCGTGGTTAAAGCATCAGATATCAAGGTTGATCCTGATATTGAAATTGTTAACCCGGACCTTGTTATTGCACATTTAAATGGCGGTGCTGACTGCAAGCTCTCTATGGAGCTTACAATCACAAACGGCAGAGGTTATGTAAGTTCTGAAAAGAATAAGCATGAGGATATGCCAGCCGGTGTTATCGCTGTAGATTCTATTTACACTCCTGTAGAGCGTGTAAATATGGCCGTACAGAACACTCGTGTAGGCCAGGATACAGATTTTGATAAGCTTACTCTTGATATATTTACTAACGGAACAATTACTCCTGATGAGGCTTTAAGCCTTGCAGCTAAAGTTTTAAGTGAACATCTCAAAGTATTTATCAACTTATCAGAAAATGCTGCAAACGCTGAGGTTATGGTTGTTGCACAGGAAGACGAATCAAGCAAGGTACTCTCTATGAGCATTGAAGACCTTGAATTATCAGTTCGTTCATTCAACTGTCTTAAGAGAGCAGGTATCAATACTGTTGAACAGCTTTGCAATAAGACACCTGATGACATGATGAAGGTTCGTAATCTTGGTAAGAAGTCTCTTGATGAGGTACTTCTTAAACTTAAAGAGTTAAATTTAAGCCTTAGTCCAAACGAGGACTAATAAATAAATAGGTGTGTTACATACACACGATAGTAAATTTGTAGATTTAAACACACATACAGTAAGTCCATAAGCGCATGTATGTGCGTTACAAATGGAGGTTAAATTAAATGGCAAAGTATAGAAAGCTTGGTAGAAATTCAAGCCAGAGAAAAGCATTACTCAGAGGACAGGTTACAGCTCTTATTGAGAATGGTAAGATTGTTACAACTGAGGCAAGAGCAAAAGAAGTAAAGAAGCAGGCTGAAAAGCTTATAACACTTGCAATCAAAGAAAAAGATAACTTCGAGACAGTTAAAGTTTCTGCAAAGGTTCCTAAGAAGGATGCCAACGGCAAGAGAGTTAAAGAAGTTGTTGATGGCAAGAAAGTTACTGTATATGAGACAGTAGAAAAGGAAATCAAGAAAGATTTACCTTCAAGACTTCATGCAAGAAAGCAGATGGATAAGGTTCTTTACAAAGTAACAGAAGTTCCTGCTGAAGCAGCTGGAAGAAAGAAGAACACAAAAGTTGTTGATCTTACAAATAAAATGTTTGATGAAATCGCTCCTAAGTATGCTGACCGTAAGGGTGGCTATACAAGAATCGTTAAAATCGGTTTAAGAAAAGGCGATGCAGCAATGGAAGTTCTCCTTGAGTTAGTATAATGAATTGGAAGTCCCCAGTCATAAGGAGAGTTCTTCCTATGAGATAAAATTAGCGGACTTTTAAATGCGTGGATATTGTTTAACTCAATATCCACGTTTTTTTCATAGTTATAAAATATATTATAAGATTATTATGTCAAAGACTGTATTGATATAAATGAAATGGAAATGAAATTATGGGAATTGTTAAGACAAAGGATTTAACATTTGAATATATAAGACGAGACGAAGAGGGAAATGTAGAGGGAATTACAACAGCAGTAGACCATGTCAACATCGATTTGCAGGCAGGGCAGTTTATAGCTGTACTTGGACATAATGGTTCGGGCAAATCAACACTTGCAAAGCATTTTAATGCACTTGTATCACCAACGGAAGGTACGGTGTGGGTAGATGGCATGGATACAAAGGAAGATGATAAAATCCTTGATATAAGACAGACTGCCGGAATGGTATTCCAGAATCCCGATAATCAGATTATTTGTACATTAGTAGAGGAAGAAGTGGGCTTTGGCCCTGAAAATATAGGTGTGCCTACAGATGAGATATGGCAGAGAGTAGCTGACAGCCTTCAGGCAGTTGGCATGTACAGTTTCAGAAAAGCTTCACCAAATAAACTTTCAGGAGGGCAGAAGCAGAGAGTTGCAATTGCAGGTATCGTTGCGATGAAACCAAAGTGCATTATACTTGATGAACCGACAGCAATGCTTGACCCATCCGGACGAAAAGAAGTGATATCTGTACTTCATGAACTTAATGAAAAAGAAAACGTGACAATTATTCTTATAACTCATTATATGGAAGAAGTAATAGATGCAGACAGAGTGTTTGTTATGGATGCTGGAAAAATTATGATGGAGGGAACTCCACGGCAGATATTTTCAAATGTTGAGCATCTAAAGGAATTAAGACTTGATGTGCCGCAGGTAACAGAACTTGCGTATGAGTTAAAGAAAGCTGGTGTGCCACTTCCTGACGGGATACTCACAAAGGAAGAATTTACGCTTGCATTAAAACGACTTGTTATGCAGAATGGAGATTAATATGTCAATTATAGTTGATAAAATAAGCTATACATATGAAATAGGAACCGGATTTGAAAGGCAGGCATTAAAAGAAGTAAGCTGCGTTATAGAAAAAGGTGAATTTATCGGACTTATCGGTCATACGGGTTCAGGTAAATCAACATTTATACAGCATTTGAACGGACTTGTAAAAGCAACTTCAGGTGCTATATATTATGACGGTGAAGATATATATGACAAAGATTTTGATATGAGAAAATTGAGAAGCAAAGTCGGTCTTGTTTTCCAGTATCCTGAGCATCAGCTTTTTGAGACTGATATTTTCAAAGATGTATGTTTTGGCCCTAAAAATCTTGGCCTTGACAGAGCAGAGACAGAACTTAGAGCATTTGAAGCACTTCGCCTTGTTGGACTTGATGAATCTCTTTACTACCAGTCGCCGTTTGATTTGTCAGGCGGTCAGAAAAGAAGAGTTGCAATAGCCGGAGTTCTTGCTATGAAACCGGAGGTTCTCATATTAGATGAGCCGACTGCCGGTCTTGACCCTAAAGGAAGAGATGATATTCTTGACTGTGTCAAAAAGCTTCAGAAAGAAACAGGCATTACAGTAATCCTTGTTTCACACAGCATGGAAGATGTTGCAAAATACGTTGACAGAATTATGGTTATGAATGATGGAATACTTATGTATAACGGAACACCAAAAGAAGTATTTGCACATTACAAAGAGCTTGAGAAGATTGGACTTGCGGCACCGCAGGTTACATATATAATGAATGATTTGAAAAATGCAGGATTTGATGTTGACGTGAGTGCAATAACGATAGAAGAAGCAAAAACATCAATACTTAAAGCATTGGGAAAGAAATAAGCTGGAAATAATGTTGAAAGCATAACTCCGGCTGAAAGGAAAAATATGATAAGGGATATTACAATAGGACAATATTATCAGACAAAGTCTGTTATACATGAGCTTGACCCAAGAGTAAAACTTATGGGAACATTAGTATTTATTATTTCACTGTTCTTAGGTAAAAGTGTATGGATGTATCTTGCGGTTACAGCATTTCTTGCCGTAATAATCAAGCTTTCAAATGTTCCGCTGAAATTCATTGTAAAAGGTCTTAAAGCGGTACTTATTCTTATAATATTTTCAGCGGCATTCAATTTGTTTCTGACAGATGGTGAAGTGCTGGTGCGGATATGGAAATTAAAAATTACAAAAGAAGGTATTTATCAGGCGGTATTTATGGTTATAAGACTTATGTACCTTATTATGGGCTCATCACTTATGACACTTACGACAACGCCGAACAATCTTACCGACGGACTTGAAAAGAGTCTTGGATTTTTAAAAGTTATAAAAGTTCCTGTCCATGAAATAGCGATGATGATGTCAATAGCATTAAGATTTATACCGATTCTTATTGAGGAAACAGATAAAATTATGAAAGCACAGATGGCAAGAGGGGCTGATTTTGAAAATGGAAATCTTGTTAAACGTGCAAAAGCAATGATACCTGTACTTGTGCCATTATTTATATCAGCTTTCAGACGTGCAAATGAACTTGCAATGGCTATGGAGGCAAGATGTTATCATGGTTCAGAGGGGCGTACAAAAATGAAACCGCTTAAATATAAGAAAAATGACAGAATTGCATATGGTATACTTGCAGCATATCTGTGTGCAATGATAGCACTTAATATATTTTTAGGTGGAAGAATTATATAAAAATTTAAAATAATAATTATAATAAATATGTTTTAATAAAGCCGCGGTGAATTTTTGGTATTGAAAAATCATCGCGGCAAATGAGGTTATTTATGAGACGTATAAAACTGACAGTAGCATATGATGGCTGTAATTACAGCGGATGGCAGATACAGCCTAATGCTTCGACAATAGAACAGGTTCTTGATAATGCGATTAATAAAGTGACAGGAGAGAAAGTTCACGTTATCGGTGCAAGCAGAACGGATGCAGGTGTACATGGTCTGGGAAATGTCGCTGTGTTTGATACGGCTTCTGGAATTCCGGGTGACCGCTGGGCATATGCAATCAATACATATCTTCCTGAAGATGTGAGTGTTGTTGAGTCACGCGAAGTTTCACCGGAATTTCACCCAAGACACTGTAATACCGTAAAAACGTATGAGTACAGGATATTAAATACAAGATTTCCGATTCCACAGTTTAGAAATTACAGCTGGCATGTAAAAGAGCCTCTTGATGTAAATGCAATGCAGAGTGCAGCACAAAGGCTGGTAGGAGAGCATGATTTTAAGAGTTTCTGCTGTGTAAAAACACAGGCGGAGTCTACTGTAAGAACGATTTATTCTGTAGATGTGCGGACTGAGGATGAAGCGTATATAGTTATCAGGGTTTCGGGAAACGGATTTTTGTATAATATGATAAGAATAATCGCAGGAACGCTTGTAAAGGCTGGAAAAGGCAAAATAACACCTCAGGATATAGACTTAATGCTTGAAGCAAAAAACCGCTGTGAAGCAGGACAGACAGCTCCACCGCAGGGGTTGACACTTATGAATATAGATTATGTTGACGGTGACGACAGGGAAGTTGAAAATCAACATTGAAAAAAGTGTTTTGTTGATTATCATGAAGATTTTTATGATTTTGTGGATAACCTCCCGGAATGCAAAAAATCTGATAAATAAATATTGACACGCGTGGTATCGTGTTATATAATCTTTAAATGTGGCGTGGAAAAGTACGCCCTGAATCAGGTTAATATGATTTTGCATGCTTCACCAATGCCCCGGAAAAGCATCTGTAAAGTCATTAACAAATATATTTATCTAAATAATTAAGTATGCATTTAAAGCAATATTTCAGGAGGAAAACCAATGAAAACTTATATGGCTACTGCATCAAGCATCGAAAGAAAATGGTATGTTGTTGATGCTGCAGATTATACATTAGGTCGTTTAGCATCACAGGTTGCTGCTGTATTAAGAGGCAAGAACAAGCCAACATATACACCATCTATGGATTGTGGTGACAACGTTATCGTTATCAACGCTGAGAAGGTTCAGCTTACAGGTAAGAAGTTAGATCAGAAGATTTATTACAATCACTCAGAGTATGTTGGTGGTATGAAAGAGACAACACTCAGAGAAATGATGGATAAGAAGCCTGAAAGAGTTATCGAACTCGCTGTTAAGGGTATGCTTCCAAAGGGACCTTTAGGAAGACAGATGTACACAAAACTTCACGTTTACGCTGGTCCTGATCATGATCAGGCAGCTCAGAAGCCAGAAGTATTAAAGTTTTAATTTTGGACATATAAGGAGGAAATAACAGTGGCTAAGAAAGCAAACGCAAAGTTCTACGGAACAGGTAGAAGAAAAAGCAGTATCGCTAGAGTATATTTAGTACCAGGTAACGGTACAATTACTATAAATAAGAGAAGTCTTGATGAGTATTTTGGTCTTGAGACATTAAAGGTTGTTGTTAAGCAGCCATTAACACTCACAGAGACAGCTGATAAGTTTGATGTTATCGTAAACGTACACGGTGGCGGATACACAGGTCAGGCTGGTGCTATCAGACATGGTATTTCAAGAGCTCTCCTTGAGGTTGATTCAGACGAATATCGTCCAGCACTCAAGAAGGCAGGTTTCTTAACAAGAGATCCAAGAATGAAGGAAAGAAAGAAGTACGGTCTCAAAGCAGCTCGTCGTGCTCCACAGTTCTCAAAGAGATAATTCAAACGAATATCAGAAAAGAGCAAATTTCCCCGAAAACATCGAGTTTTCGGGGATTTCTTTATATTCCGATAAATCTATCAGACACCACAAAAACACACGAAATTTCAACGGTAACTAACACATAACTAACAGGTAACTAACACGGAAAACACTGTCTTGTGTAAGACATTGCAAGTCTTGTGTAAGACACATTTTCGCAATAAAAAAGGACGAATCAATCGCCCTTTTCGTTGCAGTATTCAATGATACATGACCGGACATCCTTTTTCGTCCTGCAATGGCAGGAATGACCGTCCTTGAAAATGATGTCATATCCGTCGTGCATGTTTCCGGTGATTCCGGAAATCATGTCTCTGTTCTTTTCTGCAATCTGCATTGTATCAAATAAACCGCATTGGTCTTTTCTGACAAGGTCTTGCATGTACGCATTGACCGACATTCCTTTACTGGATGCAAGAGCCTTGATGATGTCTTTCATGCCTTTAGGTACAACGAGATTGATTCGTTCGTAATGCTCACGCCCGAAATTGTTTTTGTATTCAGTTCTATTCATGGCACACCTCTATATTTTGTTGATAGCGTCAATCAGTTCCTCAATTTCAAAATGTGTATATACGACCTCTGTCACGTCCTGCCCTTTATGACCGACAATTTTCTTGATGACCTTGTCTGACACTCCGGCAACCGTCAACATGGAAATACATGTGTGACGGGTATCGTGAGGACGGTGTTTCATTCCGAGGGTCTCAATAAGTGGCGACCAGTACGAATCATAATAATTCCGGTATTTGAAATGTTCACCCTCCGGAGTAGAGAGGAGATATTCACAATCATTGAGGTTGTACCAGTATTCAAAGAACGGATAAACCTTTTCAGAGATTGGAGCGGTACGGATTCCGGCAGCAGTTTTCGAGGCGACAATCTTGAAATATCTTTCCTCAAGGTTCACATTTTCTTTCTTGAGGTCGAGGAGTTCGCCGATTCTGCATCCGGTATATATCAGCATGAGGATGACAGTATAATATATATTTGAATCCTTGACATCCCATATCTTTTTGACCTCTGTCTTTAAAAAAGGTTTCCGGTTGTATGCGTTCGGGTTTCCTGCCTTTTTGATGTCGAGGTATTCAACGAGATTCCGTTCTTTTGGAATAATCTCATGAATCACGGCGTATTTATACATCAGACCGAGCAGGACTTTCAATTTCCGGAGTGTTGGATAATTTTTGCCGGATTCATCGACAATCATTTGCAGGTGGTCGAGTTTGACATCGACAAACCGCATCCGTGCAAGTTTATCACACAACGCCCATGCTGCACGGTAGCCTTTGACGTTGGAATCACTGACAGTCGGAAAATGTTCATCAGACCATCGCTCATATACATCCTCGAATGTAACCTTTGCAGCATTCACATCATAAGGATTTGCATTGAACTCCGCAAGTGCGGTCAATGCCTCTTTGCGGGTCGGGTAATATCCGACGACCGTATATAATTGTTTTGATTTACCTGTTTTCGGGTCGTTTTCCCATCCTTTTGTCTTTTTGGCGACATAAGGATTCCGGCGATTTCCCGATAATTTGTAAACCGTTCCGAATCCGTTCGGTAGTTTCATAAAATCACCATCCTAAAAAAGAGTATAAAAAATAAAACCAATGCAAAAAGCACGGTTTTATGATAGAATGGTGTTTGCAGGAACATTCTGTCGGTGCTTTTTGCAGGAGCATGAGACGGAGGTTTCACAAAGGCGATTCACATTGCAGTGTGGGTCGTCTTTTTTATTGTGCATTATTCATTTGCACGGCGTTCTTTTGCGACTTTTCTATACTTGCGACCGATGACAACACATGCGACACCGACCACAACAGCAATTATTCCGGCAACCGGAACAGCAAGCAATAGAATCAATCCTAAAAGTGCAAGGACAGCACCGAGAACAATCATGAGGATTCCACAAACACTGTATGTATTTGCAGAGTATTCCTTTTTCTGCGGTGCATTTGTTGAACTGGATGCAGCAGGATTTCCGTTTGCAGCCGTCAATCCTTTTGCAATGTCGGACACGCCGACGGTAGTTCTGTTATACACTGCGTTGTATGCTGCCTTTTTCGGGTCGTTGACGATTCCCATTCCCTTTTTACCATAAAGGGGATTGACCGCCTTTTTGACCTGCCGTTTGACTTTTCCTGTTGTTCTTGCCTTGATGCTTTTCTTGATGTTTGGCTTTCTGACACCGTATTTCATGAACACACCTCCATTTCTATAAAATCAACATTCTGTAAACTTTCCTCAAGAGAGGAGGTGAGCAGAATGAAAATCCTTGTGTGGGAAGTGAGAACCTCAAAAGGGTTCACATTGATGGAGTTATCGAAGAAATCCGGAATCGGAAAATCCACGATAAACAACATCGAAAACGGTAAGGTGTCACCGACATTGTTTCAACTTGAAATGATAGCGATTGCATTAAGCGTGAACATCACCGACCTGTTTGAATCCGAATACAAATAATTGTACCATAATGCAGCGGGATTCCGGCAGCAGGAGGAACGATTTCCATGATTATGGAAATCAGCCTCGATATTTCCACAATCATGGAAATATATGATACAATGCAATTCGGAAAGGGGGTGGTGTCTCCCTTGAATTACAAAGAGGCTATTGTCGAAATAGTCGGAAAGATACACAGCGAACGCATCCTCAAGAGGATATACAAATTCGTGTTGTATCTCTACACCCATGAGACTGGCAGTTGAAAGACTGTCAGTCTTTTTTTGATGCAAATAAATCTATGATTCTTTGAAATGCTGCGATGTCCTCGTCGCTTGCCTCAAGTAGTGCCTTGAAAAGATTCTTGCGGGCATCGTCCTCACCTACCATGATGCGGTCGATTCTTTCGATGAAATCGTCGTCGGTATCAACGAACATCTCACCGTCACCAGTAGTCAACCATATATAATCAACATTAAATTCACGGCAGATTGATTTGACCATGTGTTCGGTGGCGTTCCGGTTTCCGTTCTCAATATTAGAAATAGTGGATTTTGTCACACCTATTTTTTCGCCAAACTGCTCCATCGTCATTTTCAAAGTTTTTCGCAATTCTCTGATTCGTTCGCCTTGCGTCATTTGGAATCACCTCCTCTGTTTTCTAAAGCATACCACCGAAAAAGACAAAAATCAATAAAAAAGTTTTCAAACGCAACAAAAAAGAGTTGACAAAGTATTCAAACGGAATTACAATGTATTCAAACGAAACGAACAGGAGGAACAGAAATGGAAAAACAGAAAAAAGTGTTGAATGTAATAAAAGGATATATGAGCAAATTCGACATTGAGGAACTGACAATCATTGAGGATGACAAGGATTCAGTTATTTTCTCCGGAGATGTTGAAAAATTCTTGCATCCGTGCGAAACAATGCAGAATGAGGCATACAGAATCAAAATGTCAGAGGTGAAAAGAGTTCTCAATTTCAATGATGAAAAATTATTCATTTTCATATAAGCAGGAGGAACAGAAATGAGCAATGCAGAGACATTGAACCAGTACATAAAAGAATTATTTGATTATTGGAACGGGGAAAACGATGATTTCGAGCCTATCCCGATACCGAAAGAAGTTGACGACGAAATGCAGAGGGATTCATTTTATTAAAGCCGAAACGGGGCAACAGTCGCCCCGTCAGTGTCCGGATGGCAACCGACACTCTGACGATGGCAAGCCGAAAGACATCGTGCAGCGATACCGTGGGAAACATGGCAGCGGTCGCACCTGCTAAAAAGTGCGTGGATGGTCAACAGGTTTTCGATGGTTTTTAAGGTGAAAAGCATCAACACGGTAGACAATGCCGGAAAGCAGGTGGACGGAATGAAAAGACCGAGAGAGCCACCAACAGGAGGAAACAGGATGGATATAGGACGAATATTGCCGACAGAGGCAGCAGCAATCCTCAATGTGTCACCGCAATTCGTGAGGGTAGCAATGCAGCAGGGAAAACTCCCGATAGGAACGGCGGTGCAGATGTCCTCAATTTGGACGTATCACATTTCGGAAAAACTGCTTGCAGATTATTCCGGAAAGAACATAGAAAAAGAGATTGAGCGAATCCGAGGAGGTGTTGAAAAATGACGAGAAACGAGAAAAAGGCAGTGATTGAGAGCATGGCAGAAAAATTCATGAATATCGACGACCTTGAGGGGAAGTCAATGACCATTATGGTGATGTCTGCGTATGCCGAGGGTAAGGCAGCGGGAAAAGCAGAGGAGCGTCGCAGATGGGAACAGAAAGAGGCGGTTGCAGCCGTTTAATGAAAACGCCCCGTCATAATGACGGGGCAGTACATGGCAGGAGCAAAAACAAAGAAAAAGGCACTTGTTGCAGCAGGTGTCTGACAAATAGGAGGAAAAAGAATGGAAGTAAATCTTTACAACACAAACAAAAAATACAATGTAATCTATGCAGACCCGCCATGGTCTTATCAACAGTGGTGTAATAAAAAGCAGGGGGCAGCAAAAGCACATTACGAAACGATGAAACAAAAGGATATTGAGGAATTACCAGTTGAAAGAATTGCAGACAAGAACTGCATATTATTCATGTGGGCGACTTTCCCGAAATTGCAAGAGGCTCTTGCAACAATCAAAGCGTGGGGGTTTGAATATAAAACAATCGGGTTTTGTTGGGTAAAGAGAAATAAAAACGGTAGTTGGTTCAAGGGAATAGGATTCTATACCAAATCAAATAGTGAAGTGTGTTTGATTGCGACAAAAGGGAAACCACCGAAAAAGAGCGTACATCATACGGTATCACAGTTAGTGGAAACAGTGAGAGAAGAACACAGCAAAAAACCGGATGAAGTTAGAAAAAGGATTGTAGAGTTCACGGGCGATGTGCCACGAATTGAATTATTTGCAAGACAGGCAGCAACCGGATGGGATTGTTGGGGAAATGAAGTCGGTAAATTCGAGGAAGTAAATGAATGAAAATAATATATATATGTTCACCGTATCATGCGGGTAGCGAAAAAATTTTAAAAAGAAATATCGAATATGCGAAAAAACTAACGAGAGAGATTTTGTTGAGAGGAGATGCTGCAATTACAGTTCACTTATATATGACGCAGTGCTTGTCAGAAGAAAACGAAAAAGAAAGAAATATCGGATTGACAGCAGGAATGGACATATTGAGAAGATGCGACGGAATCATTGTCGGCGAAAAATTCGGAATTTCGGAGGGAATGTCAAAGGAGATTAGATGTGCAAAAGACGGCAATATGACAATAGAATACAGAGATTAAGAAAAGGAAAAAGGACAACCATTGCAGTGGTCGTCCTTGTATCGACTGATTGTGTCAGTCGCTAACTGATAGAAATATTATAGCAAATCTGACACAAAAAAGCAACTTGAAAAGAGACCGAAAAGGTCTATAAAATCAAAGGTTTTCGGAACTTTTATCGTCCTTGTAATAGATAATAACAAGTCTGCGAAAACATAACAGGAGGATTGTGTCAGATGGCAAGAAAAAGAGGGATGCAATATATCCCGTATGATTATGAGGCAGCATATAACAAAGCGATGGAGGACATGCATGAGTGGTTCATTGAGAACCTGTTCCAACATCGAAAGAAAGTTATATATGCACTGAAAGAGATAACAGCAGGAGACCAGTTTGAAATTGAGATATATCCGCAATTCCGGAGTATAGATGAAGTACCTCCGGAGGGGAGAACTATCAAGAAAGACAACAACAAGGCTCAAAAGAATCTGAATGATAAGAATGCACGGAAATATGTTGAGAGGCTAATCAATGAGAATTTCAGCGACCGTGATATTTGGATGACATTGACCTATGATGACGAGCATCTCCCACCGAACGGGGATGTGGATGCAGCAATCAAGAATGTGCAAAAGTACATCCGACGCATCAACTATCAGAGGAAAAAGAGAGGTCTCCCGAATGCAAAATATGTCTATGTGACCGCATACAATCCGGATGCGGAAATCAGATGGCATCATCACATTGTCATGGATGGTGCGTTAGACATGGAGACGGTTGAATCCTGTTGGAAACAGTCAAGCAGGAATGAGGTTCGCAGGTTGCAGACAGACGAAAACGGTTTGTCCGGCATGGCGAACTATATCGTTGAAGAAAAGAACCGTGTTCCGTCAGAAAAGAGATGGAACAGTTCACAGGGATTGAGAGACCCACGAATCAAGGTCGTTCATTCCAAACGTCCGGCAGCAGGAGGCAGTTATAAAAAAATAGGCTCATTCGTTGACGAGATGGTCAAGGACAGGGATTCCATTCCGGAGATACTGAAAAAGTGGTATCCAGACATGGATTTCACGAATGCAAAAGTGTACTACAACGATTTTAACTGCATGTTTTATATACATGCACGAATGCGGAAAAGGAGGTCGACAGGTGAAAAGACGAATAAGACGAATAAGACGGATAAGACGGGCATTGAAAAGAGCAGGTTTGTATAATGCGTTTCACATCGCATTGATTGCGGTATTGCTGACAGGATTTTGTGTGATATTGTTCAATGTTAAAGAACCGGAGCAGCAGGAGGAAAAACCGGAGACAACGCAAGCGGAAGTGATACAGAATCCGGAGACAATGACACAGATGACAGAGAGTATCGAGGACAAATACAAGGTTTTTGACACCATGTCCGAGGACTGGGGGAGTGATGACCTTGAGGGATTCGTGTTCTACGACCTGCCGGAGAAGTATGCAGACAAAGGCTATTTTCCGGAGAAAATGCAGATATACACAAGATGTCTATGCAAGCAAAACGATGTTCCGTATGCCCTTATATTGGCAATCATAGAGTATGAATCCGGATATGAGTTCGACAAGACCGGAGACAACGGGAACTCAAAGGGATATATGCAGATATATGAGAAATGGCACACCGACCGGATGCAGAAATTGAACTGCACCGACCTCATGAACCCATATCAGAATGTGAAAGTCGGGATTGATTTCCTCTCGTATCTCCTCAAGAAATACGGAACGGTGCAGGATGCACTTGCAGCGTACAACTACGGTGAAAGAGGTGCAAGGGAACATTTGTGGAACAACGGCGTGTATGTCTATTCATACAACACGGCAATCATGCAGAGAATGAAAGAGATTGAGGAGGTGGTCGGGAAATGAGGTTTGACTGGAAACCGGAATCGAAAGAGAGGTATTTCCGAAAAGCAGAGGCAGCAGTCAAGGCAGCGGGATTCAATGACATCCTGCGGGTAGACAGAGACCAGTTTTCCGTCGTCAAGGGAACGGTCAAGGTACATTTCAAACCGATTTCGAGAGACGGGAAAACACGCCGATGGCGGGAGGCAAAGAGAACGATTGAGAACATGCATGAAGTGCCTCCGGCAAAAGACCAGTTCGGCAGGAAACACAAGAGCATTTTCATACATGCTTTTATGATTTTAGAAATGGAGGAGCAGGACGAATGAAAACATACAGACAGAAACATCCGTACATTGCACAAATCGGGTACATACTGCGGTACAAGCTGCAACGGTTCACATGGATGTTCAAGGTCAAGGATTGCAGACACATTTGTTTGTTCTGCGAATATTATGACACATGCAGACAGGAGGACAAAGGCAAATGAACATGAAATATGCAATGAGAAGTGAGGACACAGAGCAAATCAATGTTGTGTCGTGGGCGAATTGGAACATGAACCGTTATCCGGAATTGAGATGGTTGTTCCATGTACCGAACGGAGGCAGCAGAAACAAGCAGGAGGCAGTCAAATTCAAGCAGATGGGTGTCAAGGCGGGTGTTTCTGATTTGTGCCTCCCATATCCGAAAGGCTCATACTGCGGATTGTTCGTTGAAATGAAATTCGGTAACAACAGGCAGCAGGACACGCAAAAAGAGTTCCTTGCAGACATGGCAGCAGCAGGACATTTCGTCGCAACCTGCTATTCAGCAGAGGAGGCAATCAAAGTCATTGAGGAATATTTGAATCTATCGGATGCGTTGCACATGGAGAGGAATTTGAACATGAGCATCCCGAACAACAGCATCCTCAAGGATGGGAAAGTCAAGGGAGGCAGGTCATGACGCTTGCGGATTTACTCAACACATTAGAGAGTGCGGACATGCTGCGAATCATCAAGGGAGGCGAGGAGATGTTCGTCGGCTATCTTACATTATTTGCACCGGAGGTCGGTCACACGAACTGCACACTCTATGAGCAACACAAAAACGACACGGTCGTGAAATTCAGAGCAGTTCCGGAGATTACTCACAGGAAGTGGAAAGAATTGAACCTCATGTCACCATTACGACCGGACGAAACGCCGGATTTCAAGTTTCAAGAATTGCAAATGAAACTGTATTACACAATTTATTTATAACAGGACAATAACAGGAAAACAGGAGGAAAAGACATGAAAATTATTGCAGTAATGTCACCAAAAGGAGGAATCGGGAAAACAACGACATCCGATTCAATCGCCTATATGTTGGGCGAGGAGCAGGGAAAAAGAGTGCTTGTGTTAGATGGAGACCCACAGGGAGACACATCAAAGACGTTCGGGGTATATGAACCGGACGGAATCGGCATGAGTGAACTGCTTGAGAAACATGAATGTGTCGGAGGTACATATAAAACGGGCGATTTGATTCGACCGACCGACTATTCACACATTGACATCATTCCGGCGAATGGCTATCTCATGAAAACCGACATGAATCTGCTGCTCAAGTCAGAGGACAATCAAGTCACAAGGATGCGTGAGGCATTGGAGGAAGTATCTGACGCATACGATTATTGCATTTGTGATTGTGGTCGCTTGCTTGACATGGTCGTCATCAACATTCTGATTGCAGCAGAACTCGTCATCGCTCCGGTAAAGGTCGGAGGATATGAAATCGAGGCATTGCAGAACCTTGAGGAACAGATTGAGGATTTGAGAGACATCAATCCGGATTTGAGAATCAAGGCACTCATGACAATGCGACAGAAAAACAAGACCTCTCTTGAGGTAGAGGAATGGTTGAAAACAGAATCCGGATTTGACATGTTCGTCACACCGATTCGTCGTTCCATCGTTGCAGAAAAATCAACAACGGCGATGATTCCGCTCCCGAAATTTTCAAAGAGAGGAATCGTGTCTCAAGATTATAGATGCGTGGTGCATGAATTACTCAAGGAAATGGAGGGATAGACATGAAGAAAATTGACGGAACAGCAACCATAAGCATAGAAACGCTTGACGAGTTGAGAGAGCGTGAACAATGGTACAACAGTTTAAGAGAAACATTAAAAGGAATCGTTGCAGATATTGAAACAGAGGAATACGAAAAGGAAATAAAGAAAATCGACGATTCTCCGGATGAAATATCAGACGAGGAACTTGATGAACTAATCAAAAAAGCAACAGGAACAGTGAAAATTGTAATAAATGAAAATGTAATACGGAAACTGATTGCCGAGTTTATAGACGAAACAAAGAGTGATGTTCATTATGCAATCAGCGAGATGTCAACAGAGGAACTCAAAACGATTCCGTTGATTATACCAAGAGGGCAGCAGTCAAAGGGAGGAAAACAGGAGAAAAATATATGCGAAATGTGCGAGGTATATATGACAGACGAAAAATGCGACCTTGAGGATTCTTGTCCGGCAGCAGGTGTCGTGAAACGTTTGAAAGAGGCAGAGAAAACAATCAAAGAAAAGGAAAAGATTATAAAAGAAAAAGAGAAAGAGATTCGTGACATAAAGAAAAAGTTATCAGATTCGGAACTGTGTCGCTCATACATGATTGACCCGATGGCAATAGGAGACCGTCACGAGATGGGAGGTTGATTCGGATGGCAGGAATGAGAGCAGTACATAAAAAAGACGGAACAACATTCAAGTTCAGCGGAGATTTGAGAGAGGCTATTGAAAAAGCGGAAAAGGAATTGAAAGAAAAAGACGGAACAGAACGACATACTTTTCTGAAATGGCAATATGACAACGCAAAAAAGGCACTTGAAACATATAACAGAAGATTGAAGGATTTGCACGATTTCATAAGACTGGGAAAAGAGGAACTTGAGAAGAAAGAAAAGGAGGAATAGACATGGGAAATATTGTGAAAACAGCAAATGTAGATTCTGCGGTCAGATGACGCAGATTGAGGCAGATGAAAAACTGACAGCAGCACAAGCAGAGGAACAGGCAACAATGACATGTAACTGCACAGAGGCGGTCGAGTATCAGAAAGAGAAACAGAGGAAAGAAAAGGCAATGATGAATGTGTCTGCCTTGTTTGGAGAGAACGCAACACCGGACAAGAGATGCGGTGAGGGCATCGTGAACATCTTAAAGGCAGCAGTCGAGGAGATTTACACCGGAGGACTTGCGAAAGTCACATTGAACCTCCGAGGAGGGGTCAAAGCATCAATTTCACAGAATGCAAAGGGTGAAATCAACGTCGAGCGTACAGAGACAAAGAAACAGAAACTCACAGAGTAATGACAGGAGGTTGAACAGATGGCAGCAGGATTCAGCGTGAAAGACGCACTCAACAAGAACAGCAAAGCGGGGATTGATGAATCTCCGAGAGCGAGATTCCGGACAAAGGACATCTCAATTTTCAAGATGTACCGGAACGATATGAATTTTTACAGTGTGGAACAGGTCGAGGAACTGGCAGGAGACATCCTCATGTACGGATTGAAACAGAACCTTGAACTTGTATATGCACCGTGCGAAAAGGGCGAATATAGAATCGTGGCAGGTGAAAGACGGTGGGAGGCTCTCAAGTATCTCGTATCAAAGGGATATAAAGAATTTGAACTTGCGACCAGTAAATTGACGACACCGCAGGATGATGACGAGGAACAGGTTGAAATCATAATTGCGAACGCATATCGTACAAAGACCGTTTCAGACATGATTGAGGAGGAAACACGCCTCAAGGCATCTCTTGAGCGTATGAAAGCAGCGGGAAAGAAAATCAAGGGATACGACCTGCAATCCGGACGATTGAGAGAGGTGATTTCCTCAATGCTGCACATGAGCAAAACAAAGGTTGCTCAAATAGAGGCAGTCAACAACAATCTGATTCCGGAATGGAAAGAGGAACTCAAGGGCGAACGCCTCACATTTTCCGCAGCCTATGAATTGAGCGGGATGACAGAGGACGAGCAGCGGGAGGCACTGGGGAAATTTACAGAGACCGGAGAACTCACGCACAAAGATGTGAAAGATATGAAAGCAGAAAAGGCAGCAGGACAGCAGGTGTCAGAATCCGACACAGAGGCAGAAATCGGCATGAATCCTCCGGAGACAAAAGCGGGCGACGATTATGAAACGCCACATCCGGAGGGAATCACATCAATCTGCTATTCCTGCACCGAATATGAGACATGTAACGTCAAGACCGGAACATGTATCTCATGCGACCAGTACAAGAACCGTACAGAGGCATACAAGACCGACGAGCAGAGATATTCAGAGGAACAGGATGCAATCGACCGTGAGACAAAGAAAAAACTCCGTGAGATGGAGCAGGAGGAGAAAACGAAAAACCTCCCGTCAGATGCAACGGGGGAGATAAAGAGCATCAGAGTATCAAAGGAGAAATTCGAGGAATACACAGGAGAACATAGAAAACCGTACATGATAACAAAAGACGACGGTTTCAAGGTCGGAAATGTCGTCAAATTGGTAGTATTTGCAGCAGGCAAAGCAACCGGAGAAACAGCAGACATGAGAATCACATGCAAAGACGACGACATCACATGCAGCGGATTGACGGACGGATGGTGTGTCATTGGTCTTGTAGCAGAAAAGGAGGAATAATCATGAATGACATCAAAAGAGGCGAAATGTTCTATATCAGCAGAGGGGGGGCATCCTACAACGGGAGCGAACAACACGCAGACCGTCCGGCGGTAGTGGTTAGCAACAACAAGAACAATGAGAACAGCAATGTTGTTGAAGTTGTATATATGACCACACAGCCAAAAACAGACCTCCCGACACATGTGACAATAAGGTCAACAGGCAGAATCAGCACGGTATTGTGTGAGCAGGTTTATTCGGTATCAACGGAACGCATCGGAACATATATCGGAGAGACGACAGACAAGGAAATGGAGAATATCGACATTGCTCTCATGATTTCCTTGCAGTTGGATAATGGCATCAAGACAGCAAAAGAGTATTACAAGACCATCAAGGAACAGCAGGAGGAAATCGACAGTCTCAAGAGAGAAATTGAGATGTTGCAGCAGGAGCATGAGGATACAATCGCAGAGATTGAACAGGATGCAGCAGTCTATGTTGAGGAAAACAAGAAAATTGCGAATATGGCATCGGCAGAGGACACAATCAGATTGCAGACCGAAAGAGATACATACAAAACCATGTATGAACAGTTACTCAATAGATTAGTGAATGGAGGAGCAGCATGAACAAAAGCGAGTTAAAGGCAATATTTATCAATGCAAAGGCAACAGATGCGAAATACATCGGCGTGAGCATTCAGACAGAGGGCAGCAGTCAACCGGAAATCATCATCAATCCGAATGCGAATTTTGATGCGAAATTTGACTATTACATGGAGGCATACGATGACGATTTGATTCTGATTGCAGCAAAGGGCAAAAAGGACATCAGAATCACGGCAGCAGGGCAAGGAAACCGTTTCGAGGATATTGAATGTCAGTTATTAGGAGAGCGGGGCAAGGGTTGGAAAGAACTCATTGCAGGAGCGATTGACAATGCGTATGAGAAAATGATTGCAACCACACCTCCAACGACAGAGGAGGAACAGACCCATTGTGAAATGATAAAAGAGGCAGTCAAGGGAATGTTCATCAATGAGAGCAGGACGGCAGCAGAGGCAGAGTTCATCAAGACACACATTGTCGACTATGAGAAAATATTCGATGTGTGCATGAATGGTGATGACCTTGAGTTCAAAAAAGGACTTGTCAGATTGCAGAAAATGCAAAATGAATATGTTATGCAGCGGGAAAATGACTGATAGAGAAAAAGAGGCGTTCATCGGCGGGATAGAATTTGCGAGAGACTGGAATCTCGACATCCCGCCGGATGATTTGCGTTTATACGAGAGATTGATTCAAGAAAGGACAAAAAAAGAGAATGAACAAAGTCATATTGATGGGTAGGCTCACAAGAGACCCGAATGTAAGATATACACAGCAGAACGGTTCACAGGAATCCATGTGTGTGGCACGTTATACACTGGCAGTCGACCGGAGAGGTGCAAGAGACGGGCAACAGTCGGCAGATTTTATCTCATGCGTGGCATTTGGGAAAAACGGCGAGTTTGCGGAAAAATATCTGAAACAGGGAACAAAAATTGTTGTTACTGGCAGGATTCAGACAGGCTCATACACCAACAGAGACGGGCAAAAGGTATATACGACGGATGTTGTGATTGAGGAACAGGAATTTGCAGAAAGTAAGAAAGCAGCAGGAGAACAGGCAGAAAACGCCGGATATACAGACACAGGAGACGGATTCATGAGTATTCCGGACGGCATTGACGGCGATTTGCCTTTTATGTAAGCGAAAAGGAGGGTTGTGATAATATGGGAATCTTAAAAGGCATAATTGACAGATTTCGGGCGATGGGAAAGACAGAAAATGAGATTTCGAGCATCGTTGAGGCAGCAGCGGACAAGGCGACAGTGAATCCGAATGTTGCAAAGAATGAAAATCCACAAAAACCGGAAATCAAGATTGAAACAACAGCAGAGGCGTTCGTTGAGGCAGTTTTGCAAATGAGAACGACTTTGCAACAGGCAAAAACGGCAATTTTGAAAATGAGCAGTTTGAGAGATGCGGAAAACCGCAAAAACACGAATAACTGGCGTAAAATGCACGGTCTGCCTATGAGAAGAAAGCAGAAAGCGAGGAAAAAGCATGAAAGAGGAAAAGGAGCAGACGGTCATTGAAAAAACCTTGCTATATCTTGAGAATTATCGTGAAATGGAACGATATATCAATGAGGCAGTATCAGAGACCTCTCAAGTGCCGGATATAGGCAAATACAACATATCAGCAGAAAAGGCGTTCCTGCAATCGGTCAGAGAGTGCCGTGCAGAGACGGTCATTCTGTTTGAACACTTGAAAAAGGCTCTTGCATCGCTCAAGGAAGATGCAGAGGCAGCAGGTGAGGGGTACAAATACGACGCTCTTGAGGCGGTCTATATAAAGGGCATGTCATACGAGGATATAGTGAGGGAGACAGGATGCGGACGCAACTCACCGAAAAAGTGGTGCAGGGTGATGATTCAGCGGTTGTCAATCAAGTTATTCGGTGCAAAAGCGATTGAAAATGATAAAAACGGAGTGAAAACAGGGTGAAATGAGGGTGAAAACAGGGGTAAAAAGTGGGTGAACAAAAGACAAAATAAACGTGATAATATGTTAGCGTGAACAGTTGAGACGAGCGATTGCAGATATGCAGTCGCTTTTTTCTTGCCTGTTTGCCCTCCTGTTATATGCGGGTGGGATATACACAGTCATGTGCATAACTGCCCGCCTCTTGTGGATAACACAGCAGGAGAACACAGCAAGAGAGGAGAACACAGATGCTATTGAAATCATGCAGGTGTGGGAAGTTGATTCCGCAGTCAATGAAGATGTGCGAGGAATGCGAGCAACGGCAGCAGTCGAGACACATGACATATAACAACACACGGCGAGACGAGAGAGCAGCAGAGTTCTATGTATCAAAGGAATGGCGGGCAATGCGAGAGCGTATCATTGAGGTCTATGACAACGTAGATATATACGCATTATATGTCGAGCATGAGTTGCTCACATGCAATCCGGTTCACCATATCATTGAACTTGAGGACGACTGGGAACAGCGTTTGAATCCGTTCAACCTCATACCTCTCAACCATAAGACACACAACACAATCACTGCTTTATATAAGCAGAGCAAAGCAAGTATGAGAGCAACACAAAAACAGTTGAGGTCACTGATTGAGTACCACTTTCGAGAGGCAGGGGGATATAAAAAAGTTTTGTGCGATTCGTTTTTAGTCGCACCCCCTCTTTTCCTTGGAGAAAACTCCCCACGGGAATTTCAGTAGAAAGGTATATCCGAAAGAGGTGTCAGAATGTGACACAAAATACTGAAATGCTGACGGAAAGGAGGTTTGTTGCATCATGGCAGGACAGAGACAACCCACAGATTTGGTTGTAATGAACGGGCGAAAACACCTCACAAAAGCAGAAATTGAGGCACGGAAAAACGCCGAGGTCACAGCACCATGCGACAAAGTGAGACCTCCGTCATATTTGACACCGGAACAAAAGAAACAATTCCGGAAGATTGCGAAAGAATTACTCGAAATCAAACTGATTTCAAACCTTGATTGCGATGCATTGGCAAGGCTACTCATTGCACAAACGCAGTACATCGAAATCACGGAACAAATCAGAGAAACTCCATTGATGGAGGATGTTCCAGTCTATGAGACGAGGGAAAATCCGGACACAGGCGAAAAAGAACGTGTGCAGGTCGGTACAAGACAGGTCGTGAACGGAGAAAGAGAACGTCTCATGATAATTCAAGACCGCTGCATGAAACAGTGTAGGCAAGGAGCATCAGATTTCGGACTGACAGTTTCCTCCCGCTGCCGTTTGGTCGTACCGAAACCACAACAGCAAAAGCCGGAGAACAAATTTGCGAAATATGCAAATTAAGGCATGGCAAAAGCAGGAGAAACACAAGACCGCTGCACACAATACGCCCTTGATGTTGTATCGGGCAAGATAACAGCCGGAGAATATGTCCGTCTTGCATGTCAGAGACATCTTGACGACATCGAAAAATCGAAAGCAGCACCATACAAATACTATTTCGACGTTGAAAAGTCGGAGGAAATCATCAATTTCGCAGAGGAATTGACCATTGCAGAGGGTGAGGAAAATGAGCATGTGACGGCATATCCGTTCCAGTGTTTCATTTTAGGGTCACTCAATGGATGGAGAACAAAGGAAAAGTCATACAGACGATTCAGAACATCTTATGTGCAATTAGGACGACAGAACGGAAAATCGTTCATCAATGGTATTTTGGCGTGTTATTACGGCAATTTCGACGGGTACAAGTACGGAAAAATATTTTGTACGGCGACAAAGCAAGACCAGGCAAACATTGTTTTTGACGAGGTCGCAAAATTTATCAATTCCGACGAGGATTTGTCAGAGTGGTTCAAGGTTCACGACCACAACCACACGATTGACTGTCTGCTGACGCATTCGGAAATCAAAGCATTGTCCGGAGATACAAAGTCACTCGACGGACACCGTGCATATTTGGGAATCGTCGACGAGTACCACGCCCACAAAACAAACCAGATGTACAAACTGCTTGAGGGTGGTATCAAGAAACTCAAGTCGGCGTTGATTTCGGTTATTACAACAGCAGGATTCGACCTCAAGTCGCCGTGCTACAAGTTATATGAGTATTGCTGCAATCTACTCAAGGGCGTTTTCGAGAATGACAGTCAATTTGTGTATATCGCACAGATGGACGAACACGACGACAGGTACACGCCGGAAAACTGGATAAAAGCGAACCCGATTCTTGAGTTTGACCGAGACGCACTTGAGAACCTCATTCCGATTGCACACACTGCCCGTGATATGGGCGGGGAGGACTTGAGAGATTTCCTCGTAAAGCAGTTGAATATGTGGATGCAGTGGTCAAATTCGCTGTATATCAAGGACATTGCATCATGGAAAGCATGTGCAGTTTTGAAATCACTCAAGGATTTCAGAGGGTCAAAGTGCTATGTTGGCGTTGACTTGTCATCCGGAGGAGACTTGACATCAATCGCAATCGTGATTCCGTTCATGGTGGAGGACACGAAAAAATATTTTGTTCACACACATTCGTTCATCCCGTCCTCAAGGGTGGATGAACACATCAAGACTGACAAAGTACCATACGACGTATGGATTGAAAAAGGTCTTGTGACGGTAACGGAAACACTGGGAGGAATCAAGACAGATTACAAATACATCATCAGATACCTTGAGGATTTAGTGAGGGAATACAACCTCAAACCGCAGTTGATTTGTTACGACCCGCACAACGCATCGGCGTTCCTGTCAGACCTTGAGGCGATGGGATTCGATTCAATCTCTGTCACACAGACAGCAAAAGAATTGAACGATGCGACCGCTGATTTCAGACTTGAGATTCTTGCGGGCAATGTGGAGATTGAGGGAATGGAAGTCGGAAAAGAGGGCAACAAGATAGTTGTTCCGGTTGACAGCCTGCTTGTTTGGTCGATTGCGAATGCAAAGACCATTTCAAACAATTACGGTGAAATAAAGATTGACAAAGACATTACGACAGAACGAATCGACCCGATTGACGCTATCATCGACGCATGGAAACACGCAATGAAAGAGGAATACCGTCCGGATGTGAATGAAACTGTCAATGAATGGCTTGAGCAATATGAAAAATATATGAAGAAAGGCGGTGAGAAATAAATGAATCCGTTTCAGAGATTGGGAGTAAAAATTTCAAATTGGTGGAGAGGCGAACCACAGAACGACGGAGGGAAAATGACATTGAACTCACCGTCGTTCCTTGAGCGAATAGGACTGAAAAGAAAAGGGAAACCGACATCAGAGGTCACATATTTCACATGTCTCAAGATGCTGTCAGAAACCCTTGCAAAAATGCCTATCAAATATTATCAGAAAACGGACAAGGGAATCATTGAGGCAGAGGCGACAGATACATCAAAACTGCTCTCAAAAAGACCGAATCCGTTCATGACACCAACAACATTTTGGAACACGGTTGAAATCAACCGCAACCATTACGGAAACGGCTATGTGTATATGAGAAAGAAGTTTGACCGAAAGAAATTCGGCGGTGAAATAAAAATCGTTGATTTGTGGGTCATGCAGTCAAATTGTGTGCAGATAGTCGTTGATGATGCAGGGATATTCGCAGGAGTGGGGCGTTTGTGGTACGTCTACACAGACCCGACATCCGGTCGTCAATATGTGTTTAGTACAGACGAGGTGATGCATTTCAAGACATCATTCAGCTTTGACGGAATCACAGGACTACCAGTGCAACAGATATTGAGAGACACGGTTGCAGGTGCATCCGAATCACAGGCGTTTATGAATAACTTGTATGAGAGCGGTCTGACAGCAAAAGCGACGCTTGAATACACAGGAGAGTTGAACGAAAAGGCAAAAGAGGCACTTGTCAAATCGTTTGAGGAGTTCGGCAGCGGGGCAAAGAACACAGGAAAAATCCTACCTGTTCCGCTAGGAATGAAACTCACACCTCTTGACATCAAACTGACTGATTCACAGTTCTTTGAACTGAAAAAATATAACGCCTTGCAAATCGCCGGAGCGTTCGGAGTGAAACCGAATCAAATCAACGATTATTCAAAGTCGTCATATAGCAATAGCGAGATGCAGCAGTTATCATTCTACGTCGACACAGAACTGTTCATCATCAAGCAGTATGAGGAGGAAATCAATTTCAAAATGCTGTCGGATGAAGATACAGACGACGGATATTATTACAAATTCAACGAAAAGGTATTGTTCCGCACCGATTCAAAAACGCAGATGGAGTATTTGAGAAACGGTGTCAATGGAACGATTATCAAACCGAATGAGGCAAGACGTAAACTCGACATGGAAGATGCGGAGGGAGGCGATGTCCTACTTGCTAACGGTAGCATCGTACCGTTGACGATGGCGGGTGCAGCATATTTGAAAGGTGAATCCGAGCAGGAGAACACCGATGAACCGGAGCAACCGGAGAAAGAAACAGAGCCGGACACAGAGCAGCCGGACACAGCAACAGAACCGGACGAAACCGACACGGCAGAGGACGAGACTGACGAGGAGGGAGGTGAATAAGCATGGCAAAGAAAAGACGTTTTGATTTCACAAAGAAAAATAAACGCAGCGGAAAAGTTGAGAATGTCGGCTATTTGGATTTAGAGCAGGACGAGGAGCAGAGCAGATGTTCCTTGTATTTCTACGGTGACATTGTATCAGCGACATGGGAATCTATGTGGTATGAGGAGGACAGATGTCCGCAGGACATCGCAGATTTCCTCAACCAGTTAGATGGATATGAGGACATTGACATCTATTTCAATTCCGGCGGTGGAGATGTATTTGCAGGACTGGCAATCTACAACCAGTTAAAGCGATATGACGGACACAAAGTCGGATATGTTGACGGAATGGCTGCATCCATTGCATCAGTCATCATGTTTGCATGTGACGAACTGCATTTCGCAACAGGTGCTCAAGCAATGATTCACAAACCGTTATGCATGGCATACGGAAACGCAGACGATTTCAAGGCAGTCATAAAGCAGTTGAATCTCTGCGAGGATTCAATTCTTGATGTCTACATGGAACATGTGCAGGAGGGTGTCACAAGAGACAAAATTCAATCTCTCATGAGCAATGAGACATGGTTCGACAGTAAGAAGATGCAACAGTATTTCAATGTTGAAATCGAGGAAAAGGCAGCAGTTGCAGCGTGTGCATCTGACTTTTTCGAGAAATACAACAATATTCCGGAGGCACTCAAGGGAATCGACACAAAGGACATTGTCGATGCGGTAATTGCGGAATTGGAAAACCGGAACAATGCAGCAGCAGAGGCAGAGAAACAGAGAATCGAGGCAGAAAAGCAGCAGATTCTTGATGATTTATACCTTTATGGTATGTAAGAAATGGAGGACAGAAAGTCATGAATAAGGAATTACAGAAGTTATTAAAGCAGATTAACGACAAGAAAAATGAAGTCAAGAGCCTTGTGAACGATGGAAAACTCGACAAGGCAAGAGCAGCAAAGGAGGAACTCGTAGAATTACAGAACAGATTCGACCTCCTCTATGATTTGGACGAGGACGAGCAGGACGGCATCGAGAACAAGGTCAAGGATGGAACTGCAAAGCAGGTCGGCGGGGATGTCAAGCTGGACAAAAAGAACATCGTGAAATCATTTGTCAACATTGTCAAAGCCGGATTCCTGCACAAAGAGGCAGACGAGGCAGACATCAAGGTGTACAAGGATGCACTCACATCCGACACAACCGCAGGAAGTGAGGGAGAGGTCGGAATCGGCGTGACAATTCCGGAGGACATCAGAACAGACATCATCGAGTTGCGTCGTTCATCCGACAACCTTGAACAGTATGTCAATGTCGAGGGCGTAACAACTAAGACAGGAACACGAAACATTGAGGTTGATGCAGAATCAACACCATTTGACAATGTTGACGAGGCTGCGGATTTTCCGGAGATGGACGAACCGGAATTTTTACCGATTGAGTACAAGGTAAAGAAAAAGGGTGGAATCCTCAAGATGACAGCAGAGTTACTTGAGGACACAGCATCCAACATCATGGCATGCATCAACAAATGGATTGCCAAGAAAACAAAGGCAACCCGTAACGCAATGATTCTCAAGGTACTCAACGAGATGACAAAAGGGAAAGAGGTCACAGTCGAGAACCTTGACAGCCTCAAGGACATTTTCAATGAGCAGTTAGACCCTGCAATCGCTGACAATGCAGTTGTTATCACAAATCAGAGCGGCTTCAACTACCTTGACAAGTTAAAGGATAAAGACGGCAACTATATTTTACAGAAAGACCCGACACAGCAGACAAAGGGAAAGATGCTTTTCGGTGAATATCCTATCATCAAATTATCAAAGAAAACTCTTGCATCCGAGAAGATTATGAACACCGATGGTCACACAATCGACGGGTACAAGCATCCTATTTTCTGCGGTGACTTAAAAGAGGCAGTCACACTCTTTGACAGAAACGTCCTCACAATCGACCTCAATGACAAAGGTGCGGGTTTATGGGATAAGGACATGACCGGAATCAAGGTGCGTGACCGATTCGATGTGCAGCCTGTTGACAAGGGAGCAGTCATCAAGGGTCAGATTACAGAAGTTATCAACGGGTAATATGGCAGCAGGGCGGTGAATCCGTCCTGCTATTGAAAGCAGGTGAGAACATGACGGATGAAGAAAAAGAGAAGTACAGAGGCGGTCTGATTGCTACATGCAAGACATATTGTCACATCGACTATGATGACGACATCGAAATCCTTGAATTGATGCTTGACACGACACTGGATGAAATGACGGAACTGATTCGGAATTTCGACCGGAACAACCTCACAAGCCGTCAAAAACTGCTTGCATTTATGTCCGTGAAAGAACTGTACGACAACCGTGACAAGTACCGGAGCGACACGAAAACGCTATCCGCTGCCGTTTCCTCCATGCTATTGAAAGAAATATACGGAGGTGCAGCAGAATGACAGGCAGAATCAAGATAATTCGCAAGACAACAAGTGTTGTTGACGGTAGACGACAGCAGGAGGAAAAGGAGTTTTTCTCATGTTGGTGTGATGTCAAGAGTTTGGGAACAAATGAAAAATACAATGCGTTGCAGATAGGTCTTGAGAACACAATCATGTTTGAAACGAGAGCCTGCGACAAGATGGAGGAAATCAGATTGAATCTGAAAGAGTTCTACGCAGTATATAAAGGCGTTGAGTTCAAGATATATGATGCGTGTCCGATGTTCACAGACGACAGGAAATATCAGTTGAAATGTAGAGCGGGAGCATAGTGTCATAATCTGACACCGGAGGTGATGCAGTGAAAATCGAAATGGAATTTCAAGGTTTGAAAGAACTCATGAAAGCATTTGAGGACGCAGCAAGCGACGAGGACATAAAAGAGGTCAATCAAAAGATTGTAAAGCAAAGCGAACCAGTTGTGAAAAACATCATGTCCGGCAAAATTCCGAAATCGGCAGACATCAAATTATCCGGTAGAGGTTTCGGTTCAAAGTCATCCGTGACATCACATGCAGCGGACAGCATACCGATGGGAGCAGTCAAAATGAAAGACACAGGAGCAACAGCAGATGTCGGATGGGAAAAGTCGGACAATAGCGAACACTTTTATGTGAAATTCATAAACTGGGGAACTATCTATCAACCGCCTCAAGAATTTATTTACGCAACAGGGCGTGAGGCAGATGCGGAACTGCAAAAAATCGCAGAACAGGAATATCAATCCTATTTAGACAACACATTGAAATGAGGTGAGAGCATGAGCAGCAGTCCGGACATCATCAAAGATGCATCCGACGCATTGAGACCTATATCAGACAGAGGAATCACTGTGATGCAAGGGTGGTATGACAAAGACATCCATGACAGACATGTGACATTGTGGGATTTGGGAGAAAATGACGAGAATTTTTCGGACGACAATGCAGAGGGAGTGACGTTGTCATTGCAGGTCACTATATTTTCGGAAAATGACGAGGTTGAACTGGCAAGGGAAATCAAGTCACTCATGAAAGAAAATAATTTTTCGTTTGATGGCAGGAACGGAGACGATTCCAAGCCGGAGGACGGAATCTATATGAAAGCACAAAGGTTTTCAAAGTTTTATGAAATGGAGGAATAGACATGAGCGAAACAGTAACACAGGTTAGCGAGACAGAACAGAAGATTGTTAGAAGTAGAACTTGCGGTTGTAGAGATTTCTACATCGCAAAACTCACACAGGACGATGCAAAAGCATACGTTGCAGAAACTCCGGTCAAACTGGCAAGAGCAATCAAAGCAAAGGTTGACGAAAAGTGGAGTTCTGAAAAGATTTACTCTGACGATGGAACAGAGGAAGTCATCAATTCCTATGAGGGAACAGAAATCGAACTTGAGGTCAATGCACTTGCACCACAGGACAGACAGATTCTTTTCGGTCAGTTATACGAGAACGGTTTTCTTGTAAAGACTGCGGATGACAAAGCACCGGAGGTCGCTGTCGGATGGAGAGAAAGAAAACTCAACGGAAAGTATGATTTCAAATGGTTATACGCCGGAAAGTTTGCAGAGGGCATCAGTGAGGAGGCGAGCACAAAAGAGGGCAAATTGTCTCCGACAACAAAGAGCATCAAGGGTTCATTCTATGAGAGAAGTCTTGACAATGCGTATGAGATTTCGGTCGACGAATCAAACCTCGTTTCCGGAGACACAAAGGCAGCAGAGGCAATCAAGGCATGGTTCAGCAAAGTGCAGGAGAAAAACGGCGGTTTAGGCTAATAAGAGGGCATATAACAGGAGGATAAATCATGAAAAGAAAAATTATAGTCAATAACAAAGAGTTTACAATGCCGAAAATGTCAATCGACACATACACGGAATATCTCGAACTTGCAGAGGTTATCGACGCAAAACAGAGATATTCAAAGCAGGACATTGAGGCGATGGGTCTTTTTATCTGCAAAGCATACGGAGACCAGTTCAGCGTTGAGGAATTAAAGAATCCGGAGACCGGACTTGATGCAGCAGGTTTGATTCTTGAGTTCCAGTTCATCGACATGGGAATTGCAGACGAACTCACCAAGAGAATGGAGAACATCGAGAAAAATTTTCAGAGTGGCAAGTGATACCGGAAATCGAGGTCACTTGCAGAGGTGAGAGACTTTTCATCAATTCCGTAACGGTAGAACAGTATAAAAAATACATCAGTCTCATGGAAAAGAATGACACGGAGAAATTCTCCGGAGTGATGTTTTTCAACAAAAAGATAATGCAGGAGATGTTCGGGAATGAATTGTCGCTTGCAGCAGTTGGGGAGATTGATGCAGTTGAATTTCTGACGGCAATCAAGACGGTTCATTTCATCATGCAGAACATTGTTGCAGAGAAGATGTTGAGCATTGTCGAGGTTGAACAGGTAGAAAAAGAGGCATCCGCATTCGATGACTATGACCGTGAAAACGGATATGAGGACGAGGATGAACAACCGGAGGAAAATCAATGGAAAGTCTGCGGGGAAATTGTTGACCGTGTTGTGAAAACTGCGATTCGGCTATTGAAAAACTCATACAGTCAATGCATGAAAGAGAACATTGTCACGTTGTTGGACTACTTAAAATTTGAATTAGATACAATCAACGAAAATCAGTAAGAGAGGAGGCGACCGAATGGCTTATACAAGCGTCAAAATATCGGCAGATTCGAGCAGTTATCAATCACAAATGAAATCGGCAGCATCGCAGATGAAAGTCTTGTCTGCGGAATATACGACGGCAGCGACGAAAGCAAAGTTGTTCGGGTCAGAAACAGACAGCCTCAAGGCAAAAGCCGAATCGCTCACTCAAAAAATCACGGTGCAAAAGAACATCGTGCAGTTGAACAGTGAGCAGCAGGAGAAGTTGACAAAGAAACTGTCAGACCAAAAGACAAAGCAGGAGGAACTCAAAACAAAGATTGATGCTGCGAAAGAGGCTTATGAGAAATCAACGGCAGAGACCGGAAAGAACTCCGAGCAGTCAAAAGCACTCAAGGATGAACTCGACAAGTTAGAGAAAGAGTTCACCGCAAATGAGACAGCAATCGGAAAGACAGAGACCGCACTTGCAAATCAGACGGTAAAGACGGAAAAGTCAAAGACTGCCCTCATGAACATGGAGGCAGAACTGAAAAATGTTAATGACCAGCTAAAAGATAATAAACTTGAAAAATTTGCGACCGCTTGCGATACAGCGGGAACAAAGATGGAAAGTTTCGGAAAGAAAATGTCAGTTGTCTCTGCCGGAATTGCGGGTATTGGTGCAGCATCAATCAAAGCATTCACGGAACTCGACGAGGGTTATGACACAATAGTGACAAAGACCGGAGCAACCGGAGAGGCACTTGAGGGATTGACAAAGTCTGCGGATAATGTTTTCGGAACAATGCCGGAGGATATGTCAACGGTAGGAGAGGCAATCGGAGAAGTCAACACAAGATTCCATACAACCGGAACGGAACTTGAAAAGACCTCTAAACAGTTCATACAGTTTGCAACAATTAACGGAACAAACGTCACACAGTCAGTTGACCAAGTTGACAAAATCATGAAAGCGTGGAACGTCGATGCATCACAGACGGGAAATCTATTAGGATTGCTCACGGCAAAGGCACAGGAAACCGGAATCTCTGTTGATACATTAGAGGGATATGTCCTCGACAACAACGCACAATTCAAAGAAATGGGATTGTCATTGCCTCAAGCAATCAATTTGATGGCTCAATTCGACGCAAACGGTGTTGATTCAACTCAAGCAATGGCGGGTCTAAAAAAAGCATTGCAGAACGCCACATCAGAGGGAAAATCAATGGACGAGGCGTTGTCAGATACTATCGGCAGCATCAAGAACGCAAAGACAGAGACCGAGGCGATGCAGATTGCAACGGAATTGTTTGGAAAAAAAGGTGCTGCGGAAATGACAAAGGCAATTCGTGAGAACAGAATTGACCTCACCAGTCTTTCGTCATCAATGGAGGAATACGGTTCAACAGTCGAGGACACATACAACGGAACACTCGACCCGATTGACAATGCAAAGGTTGCGATGAACAACGCAAAACTGGCGTTGTCGACACTGGCATCCACAGCACAGACATCCGCAGCACCTATGATTGAAAAATTGACCGGAAAGATTCAAGAGTTGACACAATGGTTCACGTCGCTCTCTCCGGCACAGCAAGAAACAGTTCTCAAAGTTGGTCTTGTGGTCGCTGCTATCGGTCCGTTGTCAATCGGATTCGGAAAAGTGGCAAAGGGAATCTCTGACACGGTAACGACCGGACAGAAATTTGTGTCCGGAGCTGCAAAGATAATCGCAAAGATTACGGCAAAGACAGCAGCCACGGCAGCAGGAACGGCAGCAGATACGGCAGGAACGGCAGCCACGGCAGCACATACGGCAGCCACAACAGCAGCCACGGCAACAACCGGAGGAATGACAGTGGCACAAACGGCACTCAATGCAGTTATGAACTTGTGTCCGATTATTTTGATTGTGACAATGATTGCCGGACTGATTGCAGCAGGTGTCGCCCTATATAAAAACTGGGATAAGGTCAAAGAAAAACTGTCCGAATTGTGGGGCAACATCAAAGAAAAATTCAATGCAATCAAAGAGACCATCACGGGAGCATTCACGAAAGCAAAAGAGGCGGTCACGAATAAGGTCAAGGAAATCGGTGACAACATAAAAAATAGCACAATAGGACAAGCTGCATCGAAAGTATTCAACGGCGTAAAGGACACGGTTCACAATGTCATGTCGGCAGCGACCGAAACGGCAAAGGAAAAACTGGGGAACATGAAAACCGCCTATGAAGAAAACGGAGGCGGTATCAAAGGCGTTGTTGCTGCCGGATGGGAGGGAATCAAAGGATATTATTCAGCAGGATTCACATTCGTTGATAATTTATCCGGAGGGAAACTCTCTGAAATCAAATCAAAATTCTCTGAAAAGACATCGGAAATCAAAACAAAGGTTTCCGAGGGTTGGGAGAACATGAAAACCACCGTCACCACAAAAATGACGGAATGGAAAACCAACGCATCAAACAAACTGAATGAAATAAAGACGAATTTCTCAACAAAGGTTTCAGACATCAAGTCAAATGTTTCAACAGGTTGGGAGAACATGAAAACCACCGTCACCACAAAAATGACGGAATGGAAAAATAATGCATCGAATAAATTGACGGAAATCAAATCCGGATTTTCCTCAAAGGTTTCGGAGATAAAAACGAAATGGTCGACGGATTTCACGAACATAAAGGACAAGGCAACCTCACTCATGGAGACAGCAAAGTCCAATGTTTCAACGAAACTCAATAATATGAAATCCGCATACAGTGAAAAAGGCGGGGGAATCAAGGGAATCGTGTCTGCTACGTTCACAGGCGTAAAGGACACAATGAACTCTCTCATGAGTACGGCGAACACTCTGACAGGCGGGAAACTTGACAGCATCAAAACGGCGTTCTCAAGCAAATTAGCGAGTGCAAAATCGACCGCATCGTCTGCGATGGAGAATATCAAATCATCATTCTCCTCAAAGATGGAATCCGCACACGGAGCGGTGACAGGTGCATTGTCAAGAATCAAATCGGCGTTCAATTTCAAATGGTCATTGCCACATTTGAACTTGCCACACATCAGCGTGTCCGGAGGCGTTGCACCGTTCGGAATTGGAGGAAAAGGTTCACTCCCGTCATTCTCGATTCAGTGGTACAAATCCGGTGGTATTATGACAAATCCGACCGTGTTCGGAATCAACGGCAACAGCCTCATGGTAGGAGGCGAGGCGGGTGACGAGGCAATCTTGCCACTTGCAGAGTTTTACAACAAATTAAACAGCATACTTGACAAGAAACTTGATGCAGTTCAGAAATCGCAAGTTGTATATGTGACAAATCACACATACATTGACGGCGACGAAATCGCAAGCAGAACCGTGTCAAAGGTAGATGCGGAAATGGTAACAAATAAACGAAAAGGGAGGTAAAACAGGGCGATGAAAATAAACGGAATAGACATCAGAAAATATGATGCAAAGCAGTTGACCGCCGATGTGCAGCCTCCCTCTTTTGCTAATTCATACGAATGGTTGACGGGTGCAGCACTGCCGACGGAATTTGAGACAGAGGTTCAGATGGGTCATTTGAAACTGTCAATATATTTCAAAGGCAAGGACAGGAACAACATCATCCGTGCTGCATCGGAGTTCATGAGTAATTTCACAAAGGCTTGCAAGATGGAACTTGACGGCTACAAAGGAACATATATCGGATTCATCACATCAAATGACTATGAAAAAAAGAATGTGAAACAGAGGTACGTTGTAAACCTTGAATTTGACGGTTTTTTTGTCGATGACGACCTCTCAATCAAATTCGACGGGAAAACCTCTGCATCGTTCTATAAAGTGGGTACAAGAGACGCTCCGTGCATTGTAGAGGTATATGCAAAAAGCACATTGACGAATTACACAATCGCAGGACTGGGAGACGACGACATCATCATTGAGAGTTTAGCAGCAGGAAAGACGGTTGTGATAGACGCAAAGACCGGACTTGTGACAATCGACGGGGCAAATGCATTCGACAAGGTGAATATGTGGACGTTTCCGGTATTAAAGACCGGAGAAACAGCACTCACATTCTCCAACACAAAGGCGAGAGTGACTATCAGATACACGCCTATGTGGATTTAGGAGGTGAGAACATTGCAGATTTTTAATGACAAAAAGAAAAGAATCGGAACATTGTCCGGGTTCAAGAGCAGGGAAATCACCACGACACTGGATTCCGGAGACAAAGAGTTGTCGTTCAGTTATCCGGCAGCGGGAGCGTTGGTTGACTTGCTAAAAGAAGAATACTATATACGCACCAAAACGGACGAATTTGTTATCAAAGCAGTCGAAAAGGGTGAACAGTTCAACAAATACACAGCCGTCCTCAATGTGGAGGAATTGGAGGGAACGCCGTTCCCGTATGGCTTTGAATCGAATGAACAAACAATCAAAGCGTGTCTTGAGTTTGCGTTCGAGGGTACGGGATGGCATGTCGGAACATGCACGGTAAAAAAGAAAAGAACTATTGACGAGCAGGAGAGCGTCACGGCATGGGATGTCCTGCAAAAGTGCCTCACAACATACCGCTGCGAGTGTATCATTCATTCACTGACAAAGACAATCGACATATATGACCGGATAGGCAGCGACAAAGGGTGCTATTTCATGGAGGGGTTGAACCTCCGGAAAATATCATTGAAATCGGACACATACGATTTTTACACAAGAATCTATCCGATAGGCAAGGACGGCATCACACCGGAGTGGCTGACCGGAAAAGATTACATCGACAATTTTCAGTATAGTTCCAAAATCAAGGCGTATGTTTGGAAAGACGAAAGATATACCAATACCACAAGTCTGATTGAGGATGCGACAGCAAAGATTGAGGAAATGTCAAGACCATACAAGGCATACACCGCAGAGGTGGTTGACCTTGCGAAAGCATCAGAGGAATACAAAGACATTCTCTCATACGGAATCGGAGATACAGTCACGCTTGTGTCAAAGAAAACGAGGACGAGGGAAAAGCAGAGGATTGTCAAAATCACAGAATATCCGGAATCACCGGAAAAGAACACGGTTGAGATTTCCAATGCGAGAAAGACATTCGCAGAGATTCAGAAAGAGGAGACGGCAGCAGCCACAGAGGAGGCGGTCTCCATCTCCAACAGGGCAACCAAGAAAGTCCTTGAGAACTATTCGACCACGGAGGAGATTGAAACCAAAATCACGGCATCGAAAGAGGCAGTCGAGGCAGGTGTTGCCTACACTCTGAAAAATTATTATACATCCGTGCAGATGGATTCCTTGATAAAAGCCACGAAAGAGGAGATTTCTCAAGAGGTAAAGCATGTTGAGGAAAACTCAATGCACAACTATGTTGTGAATGGAGACTTTTCAAACGGACTTGATGATAATTGGTACAACAGCAATGAGACGAACAATGCCGTGATGGATGTGTCCGGATTGGGAACGGTTGCGAAAATACTGAAAACATCCTCAAGCGGTTCGTATATACGGCAGAATTTAGGGAAAATACCTGCGGGAACGTACCGTGTGAGATATAAGGCAGCAACAGCAGCAGGGTACGAAAACACGGCAAGGGTGCAGGTGGGGGCGTTGGGAAGTTATTCAACGACATCCTCCGGAATGCTAAAGAGCAAAGAGTTCACGACGATTGAACGTGAAATCACGGTATCAGAGGGAACGAAATATATTTACATTTACGCATACGCACAGAACGCACCCGTGTATATCACGGATATTGAGGTATTAGGACTGTATTCATTGTATGCGGATGCAAAGATTCAAGTGACTGCGGAGGAGATAACCTCCGAGGTCAACAAAAAAGTGAACAGCGATGATTTCGGAACACTAATCACACAGAACGCATACAATGTCCGAATTGCATTTAATAAAGGCAGTTCGTACATGCAGTTTGATTCGACTGCAATCACAATGTACACCGGAACGATTACGGATAACCAAAAAAGAACACGATTTGACTACAACGGAACTCATTTCTATCGTGACGGATATTATGTCGGAAAAATCGGAACGAACACGATGAAAGACAACGACAGTCAGAGAGGACTTGTTTTTGATATTGAGTACAACACTGCGTATATGTCATGGTCAAATAAAGAATCGCAGAATGCAGATGTGTACACGATGAAATGGTCGTACTGCACACAGCAGTGTGGAAATTACGAGGCGAACATGCTACATGCAGGGGCAGACATCAACATGCATTTCTTCACATTAAGGAATGTAAGTTTTGAGGATGGCTCAATAAGCGGAACGCTAACATTCAAACAACCTTTAGAAGTAGGCAGCGACGGGAAATTGACAAAGTGGTCAACGGCGACGCTTGAGTTCAAAAGAGGGATATTAGTGTCCGGAACATGGAGCAATGGATAAAACAGGAGGAAAAGAAATGCAGATGAATGACGAAAATATTCAGACAGAGGAAGTCAAACGAGCAGCAGAACCGGAGTATAAAATTCCGGAAGATGCTACCGACAACTCAAGACCAAACGAAACAGCAGAGGTTGTGACGAGGGAATCAGCAGAGGAGACAAACACAGAACTCTTGCAGAGTATTGACAAGAAACTTGACATGCTGCTTGCAGCACAAACAGCGACACAGGCAGCAAAGGAGGAATAATCATGAATACACCGATTGCAGTAAGAATTGAATGTGCAAAGGGAGAAATCCTCAACGCTATGGAGACGATACAGAAAAGACATGCGTTGCCTCCCTGCATCATGGACGGCGTGTTGTCGTCCGTACTGGCAGAGGTGAGGAGTGAGGCAAAGATTGAACTCATAAACTCAACAAATGCGATGATGGCATCAAAGGACGAGGAACTCGAAAAGGCAAAGAAAGCAGCAAAGAGAGTTTTGAAAACAGAACCGGACAAGGAGCAGCCGGAGCAGGATGCACCGGAGAATCCGGAAGAATAAGAAGTAAACACCGAGAGGAGGTGAGAGCATGGCAACATTGACGAAACTGACAACGAACATCAATCTTGAAATGTCCGGAGACACTAAAAGATATTTAGTATCTGCAAAGCAGGGAGACAAGGCAACACGATTCATCATCGCAAGGCTGCTCAACAACGGCGAACCGTACACAATCCCGACAGGGGCAAGAGCAGTCATCAACATTGCAAAACCGGACGGAAAACATGTATATAACACATGTTCATATTCCGGTTCGGATGTGACAGTCGAATTGACAAATCAAGCACTTGCAGCCTCCGGAACGGCGTATTGCGACATTGAAATCCGGACGAGTGACGATTCACAGGTTATCACATCCGCATCGTTCACAATGGAGATTGAACCGTCGCAGAGGAACGACAATGCGATTCTATCAGCGAATGAGTTCACAGAACTTGAGAACCGTGTCAAGGGTCACATTGAGAGTATTGACAGCACGAATGAGGCAGTCAAGAAAGCGGAACAGGCAAGAGTGACCGCAGAAAATGCGAGAGTAAAAGCAGAACAGGCAAGGGCGACCGCAGAGAATAATCGACAGCAGAATGAAAACACCCGCATCCAACAGGAGCAGCAGAGGCAGCAGGACACCTCGCAGGCGGTCAAGAATACAAACGATGCAACGGATGAATCAAAGAGGGCGACAACAGCCTGCAAAGAGGTCACAGAGCGGGCAGAGGACGCATTGCAGAATCAAGAGCAGCTTGAGGCGACATTGAACACGGCGACACAGATTCGACAGGATGTGTCACAGATGCAGACAGCAGTTGCAGAGGCAAAGAAACAGGTCGAGCAGGACAAAAAGGATATTGATGACACGATTCAAAATTCACTGCTTGCATCAGCAGAGAAAATTCTTGAGAGTGTGCAGGACTATTTCAACCGTGCAGAGGCGTTATATTCGAGCATGTATCTTGATTGTGACGGAGAAACGCCGTATCTGCGAACGGTGACACCAGTATTCATTGACGGAGCAACGCCACAGGTCAGAAATGCGAATGAGGGCGTTGATTTTGACGGAGGAACGCCGACCTCCCGACAATTAGCAGTATAATTCCATGATACTGGAAACAGACGGCGAAACGAACACAAAGGAGTGATTGTGTGATATATTCCATAATCACGGAGCAAAGGAGGTTGAACAATGGCAGCAATCAGACCATGCACCGGAACAACGGCAGACTGGAAAGCAGTTGAGGACACTCTGATTCTCAAGGAAAGAGAAATCGGAGTTGAGATTGACACATCCGGTCATTATCAAATCAGACAGGGAGATGGTAAAAAGAAATTCTTTGACCTGCCGATTATCGTCAACAATGCCCGTTATGAGGAAATACTGACATTGACACAGGGATATATGAACACCGTGAACAATTTCAGCAAGAACATGACAGAGGCGACGAACAGTGCAAACGGTGCAGCAACAACGGCAAACAATGCAGCGTCGACAGCAAGTGCAGCAGCAAAAGCGTGTCAAGGCATTGTGAACGGTCTCAACACTATGGTTGACACCGTCACAAAGAAATCATGTGTCCTCACGGTTGAGGATGGAATTTTGACGATAAGGGAGGCGTAAAAAATGGCAAGTGGAGACTTGATTGTAAAAGTAGCAGACAAAGACACACTCGACCGCACATATGCGAATACAAACGCTATACTGGCAGCAGTCGGGGAAGATGTAAGAATAAAGGGTGTAAAGCGTTACGGAATGAAAATCAACAAAAATGACAGCAATCCGGCGACACGATGCACATATCTTTTCGATGCGGTGGGAATGACACCCGCTGCGATGAATTATTCTGCCGGACGATTCGATTTCGGAGACTGGGGAAACGTCTTTTTTGTAAAGAACAATTATCCGGCAATGGTCAAATATGACGGTACAGAAGATTATAAACTCGACCCGAACGACCACACAAAGAAAGCAGACGGAAAAACGGCATCCGATGTCTCAAACACGGCATACGGAGGAAATGCAATGAGCGTATTCGATGGCAGCGGTGACAAGGGCAAGATTTGGCTCTCACAGTTTGAGGTCGGAAATTATGAGTACATGATTATTTCAAACGTCCAGTACGATGAATCATACAACGATGACGCATATGTCAGAGAGGACGGCTCACATGCAGACAAACTCTATTTCCCGATGTTCGGCGGTTCGTATGACGGAACACGCATCCGCTCACTTGCAGGACAGGCACTCATGTATAACACAAACGCATCAACAGAGATTGCAAGAGCAAAGGCAAACGGTGCGGGATGGAATATCGGCTCATGGAGCAAACGAAACCTGTTGAATTGCATGCTCAAGATTATGTCAAAGACAGACAATTCACAGACTGCATTCGGACAGGGTCAGACATCCGGATATGTGAACGATGCATCACAGAATTACGGGCATCTTGCAACCGGAACGCTCAAGGACAAAGGACAGTTTTTCGGATATAACGACACAACACATGAGGTCAAAGTGTTCTACATTGAAAAATGGTGGGGCAACCGTTGGGATAGAATCAACGGTCTGTTGATGGTAGGCGGTGAAATCCTTGCAAAAATGACACCTCCGTACAATCTGACAGGAAAGGACTTTGAAAAGGTCGGAATCACATTCGCATCATCCGGCAGCGGTTATCAGAAAGGAACAAAGTCAAGCAGATTCGGACGCATTGTCAATTCAATAGGTGGCAGCAGTAGCACATACACATGTGATTATTTTTGGTGGAATGCCGGAATTACTGCGGTCGCCCTTGTCGGCGGTGACTGTAGCTCTGGCGAGAGCTGCGGTGCGGATTGCTTGAATTTGTACAATTCTGCGGGCAATGCGTACTGGAGCGTCGGTGCGTCCGTTTTCTTAGAACAGCCTATCGCTGCGTAAGCAGCAGGGGGAGGAACGGAGGGGGAACGCCTCCGCTATTCCCGCCGTTAGGCGGTGTGGTCGTTTTTAGAAAAAATGAATATAGGGATATAGGGTGCGGTGTCGGGCGGTGTTCCTGCTCCCTGCGGTCGCCCTTGTCGGCGGTAACTGTAACAATGGCGAGAACTGCGGTGCGGATTACTTGAATTTGAACAATTCTGCGGGCAATGCGAACTGGAACATCGGTGCGTCCAATTTCTTCTCATATCGGAGCGTTTAATCAAATGCAGCCTATATCCCACGCCACAAGGCGAAAATCATTCCGGATATAGGGTCGGTTGAGTAAGCATCCGCACAAAAACCGATAGGAGATAAGAAAATACTATATGAGAAGTTACAACAACCTATATGAACCAATGTTGCAAGACGACTACATAAAACAGCGTTTTATAAATGCATCCAAAAAGAAAAAGAACAGGAATGATGTGCGGGAGGTATTAGAGAATCTCGATGAACACACAGAACTCTTGAAAAAGATGTTGACAGAGGAGTTGTTCATTCCGGACTATCACAAACCGAGCATCATCAACGAGAGCAGCAGCAAGAAAACACGCCGTATATTGAAACCGCATTACAAATATGAGCAGGTTATTCATCATTGTGCAATAGGTCAGTTCAAACCGATTGTGATGAATGGATTGTATGAATTTTCCTGCGGGAGCATACCGGACAGGGGCGTTCATTACGGGAAAAAGTACATGCGGAAATGGCTTGATTCATACGACGGGAAAAAGTTCTTTGTTCTCAAGATGGATGTACACCATTTCTTTGAATCCATAAACCGGAGAATCCTCAAGAGAAAACTCAAAGCAGTAATTCGGGATAAACGGTTTTATAGATTACTCTGCATACTGATTGAACATGACAAAATAGCACTCGTTGCAAAGATTTTGACGGATGCAGGTGTTGAGATTGATGCAGAACAGACGAAAACGCTTGTCGGATGCATAGCATTTGACGACATCTCCGGAGCGTTGGAGATATTGAGGGAAATCGGCATCACAGAGGAGATGTTCGAGGAACTGAAAGAAATCATTGAGGAGATGCGAAAAGGCGTTCCGTTGGGATATTTCACATCACAATGGTTCGGCAATTTTTACTTGAAAGCACTCGACCACTACATCAAAGAGGAACTCCATGCAGAACATTACATGCGATATATGGACGACATGGTGATACTGGGAAAGAGCAAAAAGAAACTGCACAAGATGCATAGAGCAATAGAAACATATCTGAATGAGGAACTCGACCTTGAGATAAAAGGTGACTGGCAGGTATTTAGATTTGAATATCCGGTATTTGATAGAGACGGGAATCCGGTGCTTGATAAGAACGGAAAACAGGTCACAAAGGGTCGTATGCTTGATTTTATGGGATTTCAGTTCCACCACGACCGGACGACCATCCGGAAGTCAAACATTGAGAGTGCAAGGCGTAAGGCAAACCACATCTCAAAGCAGGATAAAATCTCATGGTATAACGCATCGGTGATGTTGTCATATATGGGATTGTTCAAACACACGGACACATACAACTATTACATTGATTACATCAAACCTAAAATCAACGTCAAGAAACTCAAGAGGATAGTTTCAAAGCATAGCAGAAAGGAGAATGAACATGACAGACTGGAAAAAGGTGACAGGAACACAGCCGGACAAGCCGGAGGAGGTCGACAGGACATCGTCGCCGTCAACGGTTTACCTGCGTAAGAACATCGAACAGGTGACAAGAGAGGTTGATGGCAGCGACGGAAAGATACAGACAGTGACCGAATGGCAGTACGACGAGAAAGAAATGACAGTTGAGGAATATGAGAACATGGCACTCATGAAGTCAGTCGTTGAGGAGAACACATCCGGAATCGTCGAATCAGTGACACAGTTTCAGAAAGATGCAGTCATAGACGAATACACACAGCAGTTGATTGAGGAGGGGTTGATTTAGTATGAAAATGCTTGTTGAAAGTCTCAAAAGAATGTACAAAAAAGGCACTCTCACAAAGGAACAGATTGCAGAGCGTGTCGCAAAGGGTAGTATTTCAGCGGATGAATATGAATATATCACAGGAGAAAAATTCTCCGGCGGTGATACAGAATGAGTCCGCTTGAAATAATATCACGATTGTGCGATGTGACGGAAAATCTATCGGCAATCGTGAAAAAACAGCAAACAATCATTGAACAGTCGAAAATCGAGGAGGCGGTCAGAGCGGAACTCCGGCAAGAGGTAGAGGAGACAGACAGGGAGATGGATGTTCTCGAATATCACATGCGGAAATACTGCGACACCGACGACATCGAGGCGACAGAGTTCGGAAAGGAGAACGCCGTTGACGATTGAGGTTTCCTTGCTAATCTCCGGAGTGTCGGTTGCATTCGCAATCTTTTTCGGAATCTGCTCAAAGCAGAGGAACGACAAAAAAGACACACAGGAAGAAACGGAGAGACGAGCAGAAAATGACACAATGGTGGTTGTGAAACTTGAGAACATCGCAGACGACATCAAGGACATCAAACGGGAATCAAGAGAGAACCGTGAGGAGATGAAACAGTTGAGAGAGCGTGTTGTCATTGTGGAACAGTCACTCAAGAGTTATCACAAGAGACTGGACGGAGAACAGCATTCCGACCGATAACAGGAGGGCAGGAAACAGGCAAGAATCAACCTCACAGAAAAGAGGCAATACATGAGAATGACAGAACAGGAACGACGCATCAGAATCCGGCATCTGAAAAGAATGTACCGGATAAGGGAGCGAAAAGAGAGACATGACAAAAAGGTGTCCGGTCTGTTCATGAAACGTGTTGTATTCACTTTGATTCTTGCAGCATTTATCTTTACAGTCGTGATGATATTTGTGTTTTTGCGGATGGGTTCAGAACCGTCGACACTGATTGAGAATGTATTCCGTTTTCTATCAGTCGAGGGCGGGGCGATGGCACTCATTAAGTCCGTGAAAACGGTCAAGGGAACAAAGTCAAACGGAGAAATACAACACAATGACGAACCGGAACAGGATGACGAGGAGGTACAAGGATGAAATACATCGTCGAGAATTGGTTTGTGATTGTGGGTCTGATTGCAGTATGTGCAGCGGGAGGATATGCAGTATATGTTTTCGTGAAAATGCCGTCAGACAAGCAGTTGAACAAAGTTAGAGAATGGCTGCTCTATGCAGTCACAAAAGCAGAAAAGGAACTGGGAGGCGGTACAGGTCAAATCAAACTGCGATATGTATATGATATGTTCGTCGCACGGTTCACATGGCTTGCGAGAGTGATTTCGTTCGAGGCTTTTTCGATGATGGTCGACGAGGCACTTGAGAGAATGAAAAAGATGCTTGAGAGCAACAAAGCGATGCAGACGCTTGTGAGCGGTGAGGCAGGTGAAACGGTTGAAAAGGATATGTGATTTCGCAACCGGAAACGCACACACAATCGTGCTGATATATGCAATCGTCGCTGCCATCGTATGGGTGGCGGTAAATCTGTATTTTTGGAAAATTTCTTTTGATTTAGACAGAGAAATTCGGGAAGAAATGAGAGAATACGGGGATTGCTATTCTGACACGGACGAGGCAAAATTCGGGAAACACATAACAAGGTTGACCGGATTCATCATTTCAATTCCTGCTGCGGTGATGTGGTGGTGTACACCTCTAATCGTGGCGGGATTGATGATATATGACAAGATACAAGAAAAGAATCCGGAATTGTGCGGATTCAAAGCAGACGATTTTGACAAGGAGGAAAACAAATGATTTCAAATTGCGGACATGATGAAAACGGAAGATATTCCGGAGGAAAAGCAGGAGACCAGACAGGTACAGAATGGCGGGTAATAAATTGGTATAACAGACCGTGGAAATGTGTTCTCCGTCATCCGAATGCGGATGTGAGAGCGATGATTGCAAGCATGGCAAAGGCAGCAGCAAACAACAACCTCATAGGATATGACCAGTCACAGAGGGGTACATTTTGGACGAACCTTGCAGATTCCAACTACGACCCTGCACAGATTACAGTCGCATGTGAGGCAGACTGTTCATCCGGTGTCGCTGCAATCGTAAAGGGAGCAGGTTACAGACTGGGAATTGACGCACTGAAAAAGGTGAGTACGGCTTGTTATACTGGAAACCTGCGGGCAGCACTCAAGGCAGCAGGATTCGAGGTGCTGACAGAAAGCAAATATCTGACATCGGATGCATATTTATTTGCGGGAGACATTCTCCTCAACGACAACGCTCACGTTGCGACAAATCTGACAACAGGTTCAAAAGCGTCCGGAACATCAGCACCGAGCAAAAGCATCAATGAAGTAGCGAAAGAGGTCATCAACGGAAAGTGGGGAAACGGTAGCGACAGAACAAACCGCCTCGCAGCAGCGGGATATGATGCAAAGGCAGTTCAGAACGAAGTCAATAGAATTTTGAGATAGCAGGAGGAATAAACATGTTATACTATTTAGGCAAAGGAACAGAGTTCAAGAAAGAGGACTGCAAAGAGTACAAGAAACTTGATGCAGCATTAAGGGCAGCAGCAAAGGACGAGAGCCTCGTTGTTTGGGATGAAACCGGAAAGGTCATCGGTTCGCTCACGGATGATGTTCCGGAGGGAGCGTTGCAGACAAATCCGGACGGCAGTGTCAACACATACGATGCGGACGGAAACAAGACCGGAACAGTAGACGCAGAGACACTCAAGGAAATGACAACGGTCAATGACGATGTGAGCGAACTTGCAACCAGAGACAATGAGCAGGAAACATCGCAGAAGAACGCAGAGGACGACGAGAACGCCTCAAATGAGGATAAGGCGACAAATCCACCGACCGAACAGGAAAACAGCGAAAATGGGGCGAATACAGAGCCGGACAAGGCGACAGAGGAACAGCAGGAGGACAAGGTCATCATTCCGCAGGGCAAAATGAGGGTGACAGTCATTTGTGACGGTTCACTCAATATCAGACGTTCGGCAGAATGGGGCAATGACAACATCTGCGGTCGTGCTATCAGAGGACAGTCATATTATGTGAAAGAGATTCATGTTGTCGACGGAAAGAAGATGGTCAGAACAATCGGTGACCTTTACCTCTCCGGAGAATCCGAGCATGTACAGTTCGAGCAGTTGTGATATAATAAAGCAACGGGAAAACGCTTGAGAGAATATGCGTAAAAGACGGGTAACTGACAAACGGTCAAAAAATGCCGTAAAATAGGCGTTTGGAGTTATCAAAGAGATAATCTTTACAATCCAAAGCGTCTTATGGCGTTTCAGAAAAGTATATTACACCTCGGAATTTCGGTTTCGAGGTGTTTTTTTGTGTGAATTTTTTATAGTCTTTATTTCGACAAATTTTGCATAAATAAAATGATAATATAATTTTATTAAATTATATTAAAGGAGATGCAAAAAGATGAATAATGATTTACAAAACCAGATAAAAAACAAGGAGACTGCTATCAATGCAGCTAAGGATTTTATTGAATGTTTTTTTAATGCGACAGCAGATTTTAAAAATCAAATCAGTAGAGAAACATTTGAATTATTTGTTATAAAATCTCAAATTAATATTGAAGCAAATCAATTTTTAAATAATGTTATTGAATTATGTAATTTTCTAAATTCAATAGGAATTAAATAAAATAATGAAAATAACTAAAAATTGTTTTATTTTTATATTAATATTAGTATAAATATAAAAATACTATCAATGAATGGTTAGCCTAGTATATGAATAGACAAAAACAATCGCCTTAGTTTATCAGAATAAGGCGATTATTTTTTGCGATTTACTGAGCGTATATCCAAGTTCAAAACAGGTTAAGCCAAATTATATAGGTATTTGTCGATAGTCTTGTTAAGTGTTTGGTGTATATTTTTTTTAGACTTTATTTATTGTGCTAACATAGCAAAGAGTATTTTTAATTTGAATCGATAAACAATATAATTTTAAAAAGATAAAGAATGTTATATCAAACAAAATAAAAAGAAGGATAACGCTATGGCTTTAATAAAATGCCCGGAGTGTGGAAGAAAAATTTCAGACAAAGCAAATGTGTGTATAGGTTGAGATTTTCCAATAAAAGAATATTTAGAGAAGGGTGCAGAAGGAAAAGTAAAAGAGGAAAATAAAAAAATAGAATTGGGAACAGAGGATAAAATATTACTTGATAGAATATATGTATCATAAAATGGGTAGAGAATAAAGATTATTAATACGCTACGACGAGAAAAGGGAGGCATTTTAAGAACAGCAAAGAAAATTTTAGTTATTTATTTGGATGGAAGTTTTTCAACAAAAGAGTTATATTATACGAAACAGCAGTCAAGGCAAGGAAAAGAAAGTCAAAAGCAGTAAAAGAAAAATTTAGTGGTATATATAAATATTCATTGTTTGGTGGAAAGAAGGAAGTGTATTGCCCACGTTGTAGTAGTGTGTATTGCTCACATTGTCAAGAACGGAAAATCATACCGGGGAAAACAAAAAACAAGTTATACAGCAAATCTTAATCTGTTAAAATCATTTACATTAGTGAATAAAAAGAAAAAATTATAAGAGAAGAAAAATTAGTGACAGATAGTAAGATAATATGTAATGATTGTGGATATATATTTAATTAATAAAAATAAATATGTCTTTGCAATAACAATTGCCTTTTTGTATTGGTTATTGCAAGTAAAATGATTTCATAGAAGTCTTTTTTTAAATTAAAGTGAAGAGTAGTGCCGGAAACGTGTGTGCAGTCCCCCACATATAACACATATGCAATAATATCATATACAAATTCCTTATTTATGGTTTTTTTAAGTTATCAAAATATTTTCAAAGAGATAATAATCAGAACACTCGCAACCCTTGTAAACACTGGTTTGCAGGGGCTTCTTTTTACCAATGCCAAGCATTTGGTGTTTATTTGAAGTATAAATGGATGCTAATTTTACATGGATTAAATGTAAAGTTAGCATCCATTTTTTAGGCTATTCCCTAATATATATATTGAAAAATAGAGAAAAAATGATATAATTAATTATAAAAGTGTCCAATAAGGGATAAAATTTGTTGCATAAAATGGAGATGAAATTATGAGTTATTCAGCAACACAATTAGCAAAAAAATTAGACATTTCTAGATCATATTTATATTATCTTAAAGATAATGGCGTAGTTGAAGTTGAGATAAATGATAATGGCAGAGTTATATGGAATGAAGAAGCATACCAAAAACTTAGTGAATATATAAAGAAAAACAAAGTAGGTAGTTCTGTTGATTCTAAAGAGACGCCAAAAGAATATAAAACAACTAAAATAAACAATCGTAGATATTTGGGGAATAAATATAAGTTACTTCCATTTATTACAAGAGTGGTTGAAAATGAATGTAAAAATATAAATACAGTAGCAGATATTTTTGCAGGAACAGGTGCTGTTGCTTCTGCTTTTATTGATAAGAAGATTATTACCAACGATATTATGTATAGTAATTACATATGTCATGTTGCCTGGTTTAGTAGTGAACATTATTCAGAAGAGAAAATTATAAAAATTATTACACAATATAACAATTTGAAAGTTGTTGAAGATAATTATATGAGTGATAATTTTTCTGATACTTATTTTTCTTTAGATGATTGCAGAAAAATAGGATTTATTAGGCAGGATATAGAGGATAAATTTAATTCAGGAGTTATTAACGCAAGGGAGAGAGCTTTACTAATAACATCATTGTTATATGCAATGGATAAGATTGCTAATACATGTGGACATTATGATGCCTACAGGCAGGGAGTGGAATATGAAAAACATTTGGAAATGTATGTTCCACAACCAGAACCTGATGTTAATGAGAACAATGTTTGTTATAATATGGATACAAACGAATTGGCACCAGAGATAGAAGCGGATTTAATCTATATTGATCCACCATATAATTCAAGACAGTATTGTGATGCGTATCATTTATTAGAAAATGTAGCTAGATGGGAAAAGCCAGAGGTATTTGGTGTTGCTAGAAAAATGGACAGAACAGCTTTAAAAAGCGATTATTGTACCCAAAAGGCAACAGTAGCATTTGAAAATCTTATTGATTCAATTCATGCAAAGTATATTTTACTTTCATATAATAATATGGCAAATAAAGGAAATGACAGATCTAATGCCAAAATAAGTGATGATGACATTATGAGAATTTTAAGTAAAAAGGGAAAAGTAAAAGTTTTCTCGGAAGATTACAAAGCATTTTCTACTGGAAAGTCTGATATACAGTCAAATCAGGAAAGATTATTTTTGTGCATATGTAATAATGAAAGAAAAGAAGTTATTCCATCCGCATTGAATTATACAGGTGGAAAGTATAAATTGCTTTCGCAAATTCTTCCACTGTTTCCGAAAGATGTAGATCAGGTTGTAGATTTGTTTTGTGGTGGTTGTAATGTTGGAATAAATGTAGATTGTAACAAAGTTTTGTTTAATGATAGTAATGAATATCTTATGGGGTTATTAGATACATTTAGACGATTAACAAAAGAAGAGATATTTGATTGGATATATAAAAGTATAGATAAATACGGATTATCATTAGTAAGTAAGAATGGATATGATTTTTATAATTGTGAAAGCTCAAAGGGATTAGGTGAATATAATAAAGCCGGTTACAATAAACTTAGAAATGATTTTAATAAAAAAGCCAGCAAAGATAATGAGTATTATTTAATGCTATATTTATTAATTGTATATTCATTTAATAATCAATTACGATTCAACAGGAAAGGAGAATTTAATTTACCTGTTGGCAAAAGGGATTTTAACTCTAAGATGCAGGGAAAGCTGGAAGCATTTATTGATAGAGTTAAGAGTGGAGATTATAGGTTCACAACAGATGACTTTAGGAATGTAAGTATGGAAGGATATACAGATAAAAGTTTTTTCTATGCTGATCCACCTTATTTGATAACATGTGCAACTTATAATGAACAAGCTGGATGGACGGAAAATGATGAAAAAGATTTGCTGAATTATCTTGATGTGCTTGATAAAAAAGGGATTAGATTTGCCTTATCTAATGTATTGGAAAGTAAAGGTAAGAAAAATGTAATACTTTCGGAATGGATTAATCAAAATAAGAAATTTAAAGTTATTCCATTGAATTATAATTATACTAATTCAAATTATCATACAAGAAAGGATGGAATAACTAAGGAAGTGTTAGTAGTAAACTATTGATTAGAGGAGATATTCTATGGCAAAAAAGATAGGGTTTAAAAGTTATTGTTGGGCTATTGGTACAACAAGTTATCGTACTGACAATTTTAATCTGAGTATAGAAAAGCAATTGCATTTACTGAGGCAGTTCAGAGAGATAGAAGAAAATAAAAACAAGAAGTGGGAAAATAATAAAAAGTTTCAAGCCGAATATTACAATTTTTTGAAAGAAAACAACTTTGTAAAAGGAGAGGCTGCTCTTCCAGATAAAGATGCAAGAGAAAAAACGTCAGGATTAAGAGATATAGGACTTCTAGATGATGAGCGTAATATAACAGAAGCGGGATTAGAATTGTTAAGAATCGCTGATTCAGCTAATTTTTCAGCAGATAATTTTTTGGAAATTCCGAAAGACAGCTTTTTATATTTCAAACAGATGTTAAAAACAGCAAATGTTGTAGAAGGAAAAATCGTAAGACCATTTGTTGTATTTTTGTATGCTGTAAATGAGTTAGGTTATCTTACAAATGATGAGTTTACATACCTATTACCATTATGTGTTGATGAGCATACTACAAAAAATATAGTTAAGAGTATAAAGAGCTATCGAGGGACTGGAGAGAAGAATTTTGATGATATTATCTTATCCGTTTTGATGGAAAAAGATAATTATAAACAGGCGTTGAATTTGTTGAAAACAGAGCCTATATCAGAAGAATTGATATGTAACATTGGAATCAATAGAAAAAGTGCAAAATATGACAAGCCGTATTATACCTTATATTCCTTATTGAAAAAGATTGTATTTTCAAAAGATAATCTTGCATTAGAATTTTATGAAGCTACAAAGAAATTAACCAATAGTAAGGTTGGAGGAGCTTGGAGAAAATATTTCTTCAACAGTAGTGCACGAAGTGTAATTTCAAGAGAGGGGCTATCTGTACTTAATACTGTTCCAATATTACAGGTAACAACAGAAGAACAGTTTAATGAAGAATTTTTTAAGGTGGTGCATATTTTTAAGGCTAGAGCAACATTATCAGATTACTTTGATTTGAACAGGAGATATTTCAAAATAACAGATGTCGTTTTGTTTGAGGATAATAAAGTGAAATTAGATGTACTTCCACAATGTTATGTTGAGATTATAGCGAGAAATCTGTTAAATATAGCTTTTGAACAGACAGAGTTATTACCCCAAAATTCAATGCTTAAAGATGTAGGTTCATTCTTTGATATAGATATAAATATTTTATATCAAAAATTGGGAAGTGCTCTAGGTACTAGCGTAGCTAATAAAGAGATGGCTCAGATGGTTATAAAAGATGAGCGTTACACAAGATTTAATAAGCTTATAGATGACAAGTTTGATAAAAATACTATTATTAGACTGCTTGATGATTTTGAAAGCAGAAATGACGATGAAATAAGAAGCATAGTTACAGACAATGCGGATATTCCTACAATATTTGAATATGTACTTGGTATAGCATGGTATATAATCAGCGAACGAAAAGGTGATGTTCTTGAATATATGAATTTATCATTAGAAGCAGATTTATTACCGAAGACTCATGCTGGAGGCGGAGAAGCTGATATAGTATGGAAGTATGAAATGACATATGAATATCCTAAGCATACATTGTTAATAGAAGCTACACTTGCGGATAAAAAGAATCAGCGAAGAATGGAAATGGAGCCAGTATCAAGACATTTGGGAGATTATTGTCTGGCACATCCAGAAGATGAAGCATATTGTGTATTTATCACAACATTTTTAAATAATAATGTAATATCAGATTTCCGAGCTAGAAGGTTTATGGAGTATTATAACAATGCAGGAACAAAGTATATTACAGGAATGAAAATTCTCCCTATACAGACTACAGAGCTTAAAACATTACTAAGATTTGATGTTAAGTATCCACAGATATACAAAATGTTAGATGCAGCTTATAAAACGGACGGGTCACCTAAAGAATGGTATGAGAATAGTATTGTGAGAGAAACTGGTATGTATAATGGACAGGAGATTTAGAATAATTTCATAAGTGGCATTGTTATTTATATGTTAATTTGGTTTAATTGCACTTCAGGATTGATTTCTGGAGTGCTTTTATAATATATATTTGTTTATTATCTTATATTTATGACACTAAATAGAGTCATTGATGTATGACGAAAAAAAACAAGGAATAATAAAAAAAACGATAGAGTCTATTGAAAAAAGCTTTGGATAGTGTTATCTTAACTATAAGAATAATATTAGGAGGTATTTTATGGCACTTGTTATGGCTTTTTCGTATGATTCAAGACCAATCCAGACCATATTGAATCAAATTAGGAATATAAATAAAAGAGATGGTATTGATCTTCAACCTAATTATCAAAGGGGATATATATGGAGTTCGGATTTTAAAGATAAATTATTATATAGTATCATTAAAAGCTATCCTATTGGAAATGTGAGCTTAAGAGTACGTACTGAAAAAAATGAAAAAGGAGCTATGCAAGAGGTTGTAGATGGACAACAAAGATTGACTACAATATATAAATTTATTGAAAACGAGTATGTTATTCAAAGTGATATATCTAAAGATATTATAGAATACATTATAGAATATATGGGGGAAGATACGGATGAAAAATTAAATAGGCTAAAAAAAAGAATGCATAATAAAGGCAAAATATCTATTTCATTTAAGCAACTTCCTGAGGCAATACAAGATAATATTTTAGCATATAATATATCTATTACAAATATAACAAATGCATCTGATGATGAGATAACAGAGTATTTTCGTTACTTGCAGAATCAAGAAAGACTTAGGGCAGGAGAATTACTTAATTCGATACCAGATACAGAGCTTGAAAAGTATTTGAATCAGATTGAAAAGAAGGAAATTTTATTATCAAAGTTAGCGTTTCAAAATAAAAGGAAGCAGTTTGATCGCGTTTTCTATAGTATTGTAGGATTAATAGATGGTCAAATAGGTTTTGGCGTGACTGACAAGGAAGTTATGAAATTCCTAGATAGCTGTAAGGACTTAAATGATGATACGATAAAAAGTGTAAATTATTTGATTGAGACATTAAATGAAATAGCTGATGATGAATCTATACCTGTAAATTATATTTCATGTAATGCAAGAGCAATGAAATTTTTATTGCTTTTAATAGTTCTGAGATTGGTTGATTTTAAAACTGATTGTAAAAACAAATTAAAAGCATTAGATGCCATAAATGAAAAATTGTCAGCATTTAGTTCAGCAAAAGCAGATAGCGTAATGAAAGCTTTTTCTGGTTATTCAAATACTGTAATAGAAGAGTATAGATTGCTTGCGCTGATATCTAAAGGGGGGCATTCATTCAAAAGAGTAAAAAATAGAATGGAAATATTGGCATATTATATTAATAATTTTGACAATAGAGAACAATCATCTGGAATTATACTTGTTGAGGAAACAGATGAATAATTCAAATAAATAAAATACTTTGAATATTTGTAAGAAAGCATAGGTTAATAATCTATTAAAGGTGAGAAATTATGAATGCTATGGAACAGTGTCCGGTATGCGGCAAGAGAGGAATATTTAAGCAAGTATGTTATGATCCTACCGCAGTTTTTTATGAATGTCCAGTTTGTGGACGGTATGAATACTCAATGGAGAATAATGCATATGAAGAATTAGATTATAATGAATTAGCACCATTTTTGTTTTATGAGGGATTCAGAAATCAGCAGGGTAGAGTTGAACACAGGTATTATTCTACAAAATCAAGAGAATGGTGTGATACATATACAGTGGAATTTAGAAATGATAATAATATTGCAGAAATGCCAGTCCATATGGATCAGAAAATTATTTCATTGTGGTTTCCAAAAAGTTTTTCTCAAAAAATTGATATGATTTTGATTAAATTAAATGAATTGACAGAATTTGTTGGACAGGAAATTAAACTTGATATTCCATCACTTCTAAGTTGTATGTTTGTTAGAAGGTTTAAATCAGACAATAGAGAAACTGTGGAAGATAAAGAATTAGTAAAGCAAGCGCTATATATGACATCTTATTTGTTTGAAATAGGATATGTCAAGGGAATAAATTGTATAAATGGTGATGTTTCAAGAGCGGATAGTTATTATGGAGAGATTTCTATTACCCCTAAGGGCTATGATAGGATAGATCAATTACAACAAAGAGATAATGATGGAAAAGATGTATTAGTAGCAATGAGATTTGGAAGTGAAACTCTAAAATTAAGAGAAGCAATACGAGAAGGAATTTTTGAAGCAGGATATCACGCGATATTTATCGATGAAGTTGAACATAATGGTTTTATAACGCCAGAGTTATTAAGTAGAATTAATAAGAGTAGATTTGTTGTTGTTGACTTAACACATAGAAATAATGGGGCGTATTTTGAAGAAGGATATGCAATGGGATTGGGAAAAACAGTAATTCAGTTATGCAAAAAGGGTGTTGAATTACATTTTGATATTGCACAGATTAATACAATTATGTGGGAAGATGAAAAAGATATTCCTTTGCGATTGAAGAATAGAATAGAGGCAACTATAAAATAAACTTTAGTAATTTGTTAGCGATATGAAATAAATCTTCATATAGTTTAAATCTAACTTATGAGGTGAGTGTTGAAGAAATGGAGGTGTAAAAAGATTTGGAAGAAATATTAAATACATTATTGGTCTCATGTGTACCAGCTATCATAACAGGGATTATTTCTTATTTGACAGCAAATAAAAAAGCCAAAGCAGAAATCGCAACATTACAAGAAAGTAATAAGCATGAAATAGAAAAGTTAATGAAGCAACATGAAGTGGATATTGAATCATTAAAAGAAAAACATCAGCTTGAAACTGAAAAATGTGAGCAGGAGCATAAACATAAAATTGAAATAATGCAGATTGAACATAAAAATGCTTTAGAAAGCAATGAAAAGCAGCAAAGTAATGCAGCGATGTTTAGTGTGATGACGGATATAATTAAGGAACCACAAAAATTGCAAGGATTATTGGAACTTGCCAATAATCCTGCATTCAAAAAATAAATGATTATAGAGTAATTTAATAGGGATTCCAGTTTGTATCCATAACATCAGCCCATGCCTGCAACTCGCAATCGAGAGCAAGTGCAGCATACATTAGTGGATTATCAATTGCAAGGTTATCAATAAGCCTTTGAGAGTTAGGTGTAGTATGGAGATTCTTTTCAGCTTCAGCACAGGATAAGAATAGAAGTGTATTATCAGCAAAAGCAATATCAATTCCGTTCTTGTACTGGTTATAGTAAGCAAAATGTATTTTCATAGTATTAGTCCTTTCTTTGTTAAAGTAATGAGTAGCTCTGGGAATGTGTGGGCAGCCAACCGTATACAACACATATGCAGCAATGTCAACCGTAAATTCCCTATTTCTGGGCTTTTCAGGATATACAAATGCTCTCAAAGAGATAGGATTTTATGTTTTACATAAAATTAACACAATGTTTACAGCTTTTAGATTGACTATGTGAGGACTTTTTGTTATACTTTACAAAATATTATTTAAGGAGGAATGTTTAACTTGGACGAAAGTGATAATGATTCTGATGCGAACCAATTCAATAGAATTTTTATTTATATATCTCAAGGCATGGACTATGTATTCGGAACATAGACCATGTCTTTTGTTGCTTTTATAAAGTGTGATATTTAGATAATTTTATTGTAGAAAGGTTTTATTTGTGAGTACATCAATTTTTATTCTTTTATTAGTACAGATTATTTTAATTATATTAAACGCGATTTTTGCGAGTGCAGAGATTGCTGTTTTATCAATGAATGAAACAAAACTAGAACGAATGGCAGAACAAGGTAATGGCCGGGCAAAGAGATTAGTACGATTAACACAAGAGCCAGCACGATTTCTTGCGACAATTCAGGTTGCAATCACATTGTCGGGATTTTTAGGAAGTGCTTTTGCAGCAGATAATTTCTCAGAACCTTTAGTTGATTGGGTTGTTGGGATGGGTGTGAATATTCCACGTTCTACTTTAGATACCATAGCTGTTATATTGATTACATTGATTTTATCATATTTCACGTTGGTTTTTGGCGAATTAGTTCCAAAGAGAATCGCAATGAAAAAATCTGAAGAACTGGCAATGGGAATTTCAGGATTGGTTACGGGAATCTCTATCTTATTTAAGCCAATCGTTTCATTTCTTTCAATATCAACCAATATTGTCTTGAAGATTTGTGGTATTGATCCAAATGAAGCAGAAGATCAAGTAGGTGAAGAAGAAATACGTATGCTTGTTGATGCGGGAAGTGAAAAAGGAACAATAGATCATCAAGAAAAAGAGTTTATTCAAAATGTTTTTGAATTTAATGATATTATGGCTGGTATGATTGCTACACATCGAACAGATGTGACAATATTATGGATGTCTGATGATGTGAAGGAGTGGGATGAAACAATTCATAATACACGACATACCCTTTATCCTGTCTGTGGAGATTCGATAGATCATGTTATTGGTATTTTAAATGCAAAAGACTATTTTAGATTAAAAGAAAAAAGTAAGGATATGGTTATAGATTCTGCAATTTCTGCACCATATTTCGTTATGGAAACTACAAAAGCAGATGTGCTTTTTAAAAATATGAAACAATCGAAGCAATCTATGGCGATTGTATTAGATGAGTATGGTGGAATGGTTGGAATAGTGACTCTTTTTGATTTATTAGAAGAAATTGTTGGCGATTTAAACGATATTGAACCAATATCGTTGGAAGAAGAAACTGTTATTATAAGAATAAGTGATGACAAGTGGGAAGTGAAAGGAAATATACGATTAAGTGATATTGAAGACGCTATAGGTGTTACATTTACAGCAGAAGATTGTGACACATTTACTGGATTTGTATTTCAAAAATTTGGTATGGTACCAAAGGATGGGGATACAAAAATAGAATTAGAAATAGAAAATATGCATATAATCATTGACAAAATAAAAGAGCATCAAGTTGAACATGCAATTATAGAAATTTTAAAATAAAAATTTTGAAATCGCATTTGTAAATTATTTTAGAAACAAGTGGATATATCAGAAGGGTACATATACATTTTCAAATCCAACAGGGAGAGAATGATACTGTGATAAAAAATAGGCGATGCCTATTTTTTATGAACTGTGGTATAATTAAAAATCATTAATTTATCGAGGTACATATGAAAATTTGGTTAGATGATTATGCTTATGATGGCGGCGATGCAATAAAGCTTCTTGATTATCTGGCGGAAAGAGAAACATTTTATCTAGTGGAAATCCATACAGCAAACCCAGTTGGAAGGGAAAATATGTATAGAATGCTTGACCGGTATTGGCCTGATTTATATTAATCAGCATTTGGTATATACAATGGGAAAAGTTCCAGGAGGCATTATAACAGCTGTGTTTTGTATTTCTGGTCAATAAAAGTAGGGCTGGCAGTCAAATATGATTGTCAGCCCTGATTTTTTCGGTTTACCACCATTTCTCCTTATAAGAATACTCACCACGGTAATTGGAAGCATTATAATCAGGATACTTAAATGGTGCATATACGTCATCCTTAGGTGCGTCATCCTGTGTGTATATGTACATAGAGTCATAATCCCATGTGACAATTTCGTCGCGGGCGTCACCGTAAAGATTTACAGCCTCGGCACACAGGGTAGGATGTCCGTCATCAGGAAATCTGACGACCTGAATACCGTTTCCGTCAATCATGCCGCCTCGCTCAATATCGGCATTGAGCAGGATAAAATCCTGACCGTCGCCAGTCCAGTTGACAGGAGTTAAGAGATTGCCGTTAAGTTCATTTTCCATTTCCCACAGCTGATTGCCTTCGCTGTCATAGAAATATATAATTCCCTGATGTCCCCAGAAATTAACAACAACCATTTCATATCCTGGGCGGTCCGGGAGATAATTGGCGAGACTGACACGCTGTGCATGACCGATGCCATCCTTTTTAAGAAGATTTCCATTAAAATCACTTATCAGGAAACCTTCTTTTCCGGCAACGCAGGCAAAAAATTTAGTGCCCTTATGCGGACCGGACTCAAATCTGCCCGGAACAATCTCATCAATATGGTCTTCTTTGACAGGCATTGTCCACATTTTATTTCCGTGGCAGTCAAGCATGTTATAACCGACTAAAAGCTCATCGTGTCCATCACCATTAATATCGATTGCAAAAGGAAAATGTCCCGTATTTTTATCGCTCTGGAAATGCCACATAACCTCAAGGTTATCATTTAGGGCATAAACTCTGCAATAACGGTCCTTAATAAGAATATCGCGGGGTTTTTCAAGACCACGGAAATTGCATATACGCATGCCGTCAGGATTAATTCTGTCAAATGCATATATTTTATCAGGAACACCTATAATAGTTCCGTCTTCTTCAGACGTAGAGAAAGGCGTTTTAGCCCGTTTTTTAACTTCACCGGTTCTTCCGTCAAGAATTAAGACTTCAAAATTCTTGGCGGTGATAACTTCATCAAAACCATCACCATCAATGTCATATATCTGCATAGGCATATCGGCAGATATCGTTCCGATGTCGTGGTTATCTGTTGGTTCGCCATGCTGCCATAATATATTTCCGTCAAGGTCGAATGCAGTGAGACAGCTTATCGTTCCGTAAGCATCACGGTTTACACGTTTCTGGCACTGTGCCATAACCATCTGGTACTCACCATTGCCAAGAAGATGTCCAAAACGGAGTTGTCTGCCTGTGCCACAGCCTTTGAGGTCGATTTTTTTAAGAAGCTTCATCTTAGGATATTTAGCCTGTGCTTTTTCACATTCAGCTTTATAGGCATTTCTTGCTGCGTCAATAGAGGCAGCAGTGCTTTCAGAAGTTGTAACATTTACAAAGCCAAATTGTGCGGGTATAGTTGCAGTAATGGCAACTTTTCCACCTTGTGCGGCATATTCTGTATCAAGGTCAAAATATACTTTATCATCAACACTACATATAACGTGGCGTCCTTTAATATCGGCTTTGAGTACATAAGTGTCATCACAGTTGTAATCAAAAGGCACTGAAGCGATAATAGTAACTTCTTCTTTATGGCGGTATTCAAGTCTTAATTCATGCTCTTCAAAAACGAGAACAAGAAGATTTGCTGAATTCTGACAGCAAAATCCGATACCTGCATTGCCCCATTTTGTTGTGAACATACGCACGCCTGCAGTTATAGTGTAATCACGCCAGAACCGGTCGCCGCTTGTAAGCATTGGAAAAGTGCGGTGTGGCTTGTCATTGCGGATACGCATCTGTTCCATATAATGTTTTCCATTATATTCAGTAATAATCCATGATGCACCCTGTCCGTTATAAGTGTGGTTACACACGGGGTCATACCATTTTCCATAATATCCGGGATAGTGGATAAAATGATATTCGCCCATTGCCGAATGATTTTTGTCATATGGGAATTCACCAATAGCAAAATTCTTAAAATCTTCATCAAGTAAAATATAATCTTCCATAATTACCTCCATACTGATAATTTGTAATTTCATTGAAGTAAAATTTTATATTGATTATAAAATGTTTTTTGAAAAATTATTACTGTTTTTTTACCTGTTTTTTGAATTTAAAAGATTTAATGTCGTTATATATATATAAATTTTGACAAATATTATTAACAGTGGTATTATAATACAAAATATATATTAAACCACAGAAAATATTAGAAACGGAGGTACATGCATGACAAGAAACTTATTTAGCAGATATGCTTCTGATGAGAATAATCCTGACTGGGAGAATCATATAGAGCGTGAAACACAGTTGTATCATCGGAAAAGTGACATACGTTCAGAATATGAGAGAGATTATACACGTATATTACATTCACTTGCATACAGAAGATTAAAGCATAAGACTCAGGTGTTTTTTAATATCGACAATGACCATATATGCACACGAATGGAACATGTACAGCATGTTGAGTCAGTGAGCTGTACTATTGCAAAGTTTCTCGGATTGAATGTTGACCTTACAAGAGCAATAGCAATGGGACATGATTTGGGACATGCACCTTTTGGACATGAAGGAGAAGTTGAGTTAACGAGAATACGAAAAGACTTTGGAATGGACAGATTCTGGCATGAAAGAAACAGTCTTAGAATAATAGACAATATTGAACTGCTTGAAGACGATAAGAGCGAGCTGAAAAATCTTGACCTTACGTATGCAGTCCGTGATGGTATAATTTCACATTGCGGAGAGGTTGATGAGAATGGTATTTTTCCAAGAAAAGAAAAAATAGATCTGGATACGTTTTGCGAACCGGGACAGTTCCAGGCGTATACATGGGAGGGCTGCGTTGTAAAAGTTTCCGATAAAATTGCATATCTCGGAAGAGATATAGAAGATGCGGTCCGGATTAATTTTATTGGTGAAAAAGAGATTGATGAGCTTGCAAAGATTTCACAAAAGTATGGTGTTGAAACGATAAATACAACAGTTATAATACATAATTTTATAACAAGCATATGTGAGAACAGCTCGCCTCAACAGGGAATCAGGCTGAGTGATAAATATAATAAAATGCTTAAAGAAATAAAAGATTTTAATTATTCAGCAATTTATAACAATGAAAAATTCAAAGTTTACCGTGACTATGTTGCACTTGTTATAAGAAGTATTTTTAATACACTGATGAAGACATATGATGTTTGTAATCCTTATAAAAGCCTTGATAATATAGATTGCATAAAAAAAGCATATCCTATGCTTGCAGGTGATTTTTACAAACATATCAAAGTATATTCCAATATACAAGGTGATAATGAAAAGTACAAAAATAAAAAGATTTATGGAAATATAGAGACAAAAGAAATATATGCTCAGGCAATAATTGATTATATTTCAGGAATGACGGACAGATACGCGGTGGAGATATTTAACGAATTGTTAAAATATTAAAATATATCTGATGGAGGCATTACATATGGAACTATATGCAGCCGCTCCCGGATGAATTCGATATATTACACTATGTGAGGATAGCAGATGCCAGAAAAAAATCCGATGCTGCCGCTTTCATCATTTGGTGTACCCGATGCGAAGAACACATTGAATATAATTGAAAGTATAATATTTATTTAAAAATTTAAAAATATATGGACATTTTAAAATGTTTGTATTAATGTATATAATACAAACAATACAAAATATGTGAGGCGAAAATTATGATATTAAAGTTAGATATGAACAGTACAGTTCCGATATATGTACAGCTTCGTAATCAGATAGTTATGGGAATCGGACACGGAGAACTGAAAGAGGGAGAGCGGCTGCCGACGGTAAGACAGCTTGCGTCGGATGCGGGAGTTAATACAATGACGGTCAATAAGACGTACCAGATTCTTAAAGCGGAAGGGTATATACAGACCGACAGGCGGCAAGGGGCGATGGTTGCACGCAACATTACCATGAATAAGGAATTTCGTGAAAAGCTTGAATCGGAGCTGGAGCTTTTATCTGCTGAGGCAAGTATTAACGGAATGGATAAGAGTGAATTTATGAAAATGTGTGAAAGTATTTATTCAACGATGAATCCACAGCCGCTACAGGCGTGAGAAAGAAGGTCAGGTATGAGTATAGTATTATTTATGATGTTTTTGTTTTCCGGGCTTATGATAACACTTATTTGCAGATTCACAGTTTTTTCAGAATATGAATATACGCAGGGGATGTATCTTGGAGTGCATATTCCGCCGGAAGAAAAAGGTAGTGAGATAGTCAGGCCATTCATGGAAAAAGAGGTAAAAAGACAGAAGATATTCCAGAATATTAACATGCTGTTATCGGTTTTATTGTGCATACCGGTCTTTTTCTGGGAAGCTGCGTCGGTTATAATATGGACGGTATGGATGTGTACATATATGATAGGATACATGTACATTCTTAATTCGGCACACCGCAGATTATATAAAATAAAGATTCAGAACGGGTGGATAAATAAGAACACTCAGATGATTTATGTGGATACATCGCTTTCGGCAGATGAACGCAGTTTAAAGTCAAATAACAGATATCACATTATTACGATTGCTTCAGAATTTATAATGACAATCCCGTTTATGATTAATAAATCATACAGCAGAAGTGAAGGTTTGATTTTCGCATTAGCTGCAATATCAATTTCTTTAACATGTATGATTTTAAATATATATGTTAATAAAAGAAATACCACGGTTTATAGCGAAGATACCGATATAAACAAGGCCGTTATGAATCTGTCAAGGAAGTATTTCAATGAGGGCTTTATATCATTAAGCGTGTGCAATGCCGCAGCATTTCTGTTATTTACAATATTGTATATGATAAACAGGGAAGTATCTTTTATGTCGATGATGCTGTATATAACTATTCAGACACTTTCAACAATATTTCTTGTGGCGGCGTATCTGATTCTGATAAAAAAGAAAAAAGAACTTCTGTCATCAGATATGAAACCAGTTTATGTAGATGATGATGAATATTGGAAAACAGGATATTATTATAATCCGAATGATAATCATATTCTTGTGAAGAATCGTATGTTTGATGGTAATTATTCATTCAATCTGGCTAATCCCAAAGCAAGATTTATATGCGGCGGACTTTATATAGTTATAATAACAGCTGTAGTGTTTACGCTGGTTGTGTTGCTTCCGTTTTCTAATGTGAAGTTGAATGTGGATATTTCATCAGAAAAAATGAAAGTATCGGCAGCAGGCTACAAATATCAGGTGGACGCAGATAATATAGAGACTATTGAATTGCTTGATAAATTGCCCGGTGAAAGTTTTTACCGCGTAAACGGAGGTTCAACTGATACGTATGATATAGGTTATTATAAAGGTTCTGATACAGGAAAGTGTATGCTTTTCATATTTGACGGATATGAACCCATCCTTAAAATAACAGGTGGTGGAAAAATTGTATTTTTAAATTCAAAAAATGAAGGAGAAGTACAAGACTGGTATGAACAGATAAAAAAGATACGGAATGATATTGATATGAAAGAATAAAAGGCTGATTTTTGGCGAAACAAAAAATACCGCAGACACATTTAATGTCTGCGGTGAAAATAATTCAATATGTTATGTTTAGCATATTACAGTTTGTAATCAACATCAGGGTTTATGGTGAGTGCAACACCGGTTTCAAATGTACCTTTACCGTTTTCGGCAAAAAGTGAAAATAATGTTCCTGTAAAAGTCATTGTACGTGTACCCTCCGTGCTGAGTCCGGCATTAAGTCCCGAACCGATTTCATGGCAGGCAATTTTTGCATTGAGATTCGTTGTATCAGCAAGGGCATAAGAAAAAGTATATTTTTCGCGGTCAGTATCTATTTTTACAAGAAGATTGAGATTTTCATCTTCTTTAGATATAGGAATATGTGCAAGTTCTGCACCCATGTCGTGTATATGTTTATAAAATCCGACATATTTTCCATTTTCATCGCTGCCAACATATATTTCATAGTGATAATCGTTGTTATAGTAGGCAGCAACACCGAATCGTTTTGCTGTACTGTCTTTTATTTTTAATACAGCTTTAAGTGATGTTGTAAATTCCGGCTGCTTAAATGAAAGAACAGTCGGGGATTTACCTGGTTCATTCAATGTTATATCAGTACCTTTAAGTGTGAGACATCCGTTTTTACTGTCATAAATATAATGAGACATATCAGGATTTCTTGTGAACTGCAGGCGTTTGTCAAGAGTATCATTGTGGAAGTCAATATTGACGCTGTGGTCTGCATGTAAAAATGGTCTGCCTGTTGCATCGTCTGTTATTGTATTAGCAATTGTCTCCGGCTCATTTATGCCCGGAAGAGGTGCATCCATTACAAGCTCAATAGTTCCGTTTCCGTTGTATCCGACAACAGGCCATCCGTCTTCATTCCATGTGACAGGTGCAAGAAAGGTTTCACGGCCGAGATTGTGAAGAAGTGCATGGCTGAAGCGTCTTATTCCGAGGAATACAAGCCACCAGTTTCCGTTTGCATCTTCAACAAGGTCAGCATGTCCGGTAGCCTGAATTTCGGATTTTTTATACTCTTTATGAGAAATAATAGGATTGTGTGGACATGGGGTATAAGGACCGAATACATTTTTTGAACGCTGTATTGTTTCGCGGTGAGCATATTCTGTTCCGCCTTCCGCAATCATCAGGTAATACCAGCCGTCTTTTTTGTAGATATGTGGACCTTCTGCACATTGACCGCCGCAGCCAGTGCTTATAAGGTGCTTGTCAGAAAGAATTTCGCCCGTCATCGGATTGATTTTAAATGCAACAATACCTCTTACACCGTTAAGATTACCGGTTGAACAGTAATAACAGCAGTCATCATCATCCCAGAAAAGTGATGGGTCTATACCACCCTGGTCAATCCATGCAGGGTCGGACCAGTCTTTGTTTATATCGTCTGTATGAACAACAAAGTTTCCTTTATCGGTAACATTAGTTGTTATCATATAAAACATTCCTTTGTGGTACCTTATTGTAGGTGCATATATACCACCGGAATTGCGGCAGCCTTCAAGTTCAAGCTGCGAACGTCTGTTAAGGCAGTATCCGGTAAGTTCCCAGTTTACAAGATTGCGGCTGTGATATATCGGTACACCGGGGAAGAATTCAAATGTTGAATTAACAAGATAAAAATCATCGCCAACGCGGCAGATGCTTGGGTCGGGATTGTATCCCGGAATAACAGGGTTTTTAAAAAGCATAATCTTATCACCTCAGAAAAAATATTGTATACAAAATAAAAATTAAAGTACAGTTATATAAAAATACATTTAATAACTTATCTGTAGAATATATTTATTTAAAGATAAATTCAAGGTAAAAGTGTGTCATAAATTATTTAATTTACAGAAAAACTTTTGACAAATCTGATACATAAATTTTGTATGTAACGTGTATGACGCTTATTTTTAATCAGAAATAATTTAATATATGAAGTGCATGGCTGCAAAGTAGTTTACTTGAAATAGCAGTTTATGTATGTTACAATGGCAAAAGCAATAAATTTAATATACGAAAGGCGGATTTGAGCATGAATGACAGATACCAGACACCTCTTGCGGAAAGATATGCGAGCAAAGAAATGCAGTATATTTTTTCGCCTGATATGAAGTTTAAGACATGGAGAAAACTTTGGATTGCACTGGCTGAGACAGAAAAGGAACTCGGACTTGATATTACAGACGAGCAGATTGAGGAACTCAAGGCTAACAAAGACAATATCAATTACGAAGATGCAAAAAAGCGTGAAAAAGAAGTAAGACATGATGTAATGTCACACGTATATGCATATGGACTTCAGTGTCCTAAGGCAAAAGGAATTATCCATCTTGGAGCAACTTCATGTTATGTTGGTGATAATACAGATATTATTGTTATGACAGAGGCATTGAAGCTTGTTCGTAAAAAACTTATAAATGTAATCGGTGAACTTTCTAAGTTTGCAGATAAATATAAGGCACTTCCTACACTTGCATTTACACATTTCCAGCCGGCACAGCCGACAACAGTAGGCAAGCGTGCAACACTCTGGCTTAATGAACTTGTTATGGATTTAGAGGATGTTGATTATATACTTTCAACAATGAAGCTTTTAGGATGTAAAGGTACAACAGGTACACAGGCCTCTTTCCTTGAATTGTTCAATGGAGATCATACGAAAATCCGTCAGATAGATGGAAAGATTGCACAAAAGATGGGATTTGACAAGTGTGTTCCTGTATCAGGACAGACATATTCAAGAAAAGTAGATACAAGAGTTCTCAATGTACTTGCAGGAATTGCAGCGAGTGCACATAAGTTCTCTAACGATATCAGACTTTTACAGCACTTAAAAGAAGTTGAGGAACCATTTGAAAAATCACAGATTGGTTCATCAGCTATGGCTTATAAACGTAATCCGATGAGAAGCGAAAGAATGGCATCACTTGCAGATTTTGTAATTGCAGATGCACTTAATCCGGCTATCGTATCATCAACACAGTGGTTTGAGAGAACGCTTGATGATTCAGCAAATAAGAGAATGTCAGTTCCGGAAGGATTCCTCGCAGTTGATGGTATTCTTGATTTATATCTTAATGTTGTTGACGGACTTGTTGTATACGAGAAGGTTATTAACAGAAGACTTATGTCAGAACTTCCATTTATGGCAACAGAAAATATTATGATGGACGCAGTTAAGGCCGGCGGAGACAGACAGGAACTCCACGAAAGAATCCGTGAGCTTTCTATGGAAGCAGGAAAGAGAGTTAAGCAAGAAGGTCTTGAAAATAATCTTCTTGAACTTATTGCGGCAGATCCAATGTTTGGTGTAACACTTGATGAACTTAAAGCTAAACTTGATCCTTCAAAGTATGTAGGACGTTCAAAAGAGCAGGTTGAAGAATATCTTGCAGAAATTATCAATCCTATTCTTGATGCTAATAAAGAAGAACTCGGAATGACAGCTGAGATTAATGTTTAATATATACATATTCTCATAGCATATGATTTTGCCGGACGCAGTTTACGTCCGGCAAAATTAATTTTACAAAGTGAGGTTAATTGTGGATAATAAAAATAAGACAGACAAGGGACTTTTGGGAAATGAGAAAATAGAAGAAGCTGTTGCAGCACTTCAGCAGGAAACAACGCAGGAAATGCTTGCACACACACTTACCGTAATTAGACGCCGCATGAGAGAAGCCGGTCAGCTGATAGTAGCAGTAGAGCCATCGATGGGAGATAACAATCTTAATATACAGTCAGTTAAGACGGACGACGGAAAATGCTGGTGGATGGCGTTTACAAGTTTTGATGAAGAATTAAAAGGCAGTGGCAGTGTAATGTCAACATTTATGGCAGACATAGAAAAAATGTTCGAGTCAGCTATAAATGCAGAAGGAATAGAAGGCATAATAATTAATCCATGGAATCGTACAATTATGCTTGATAAGGAACTTATACGTATAGTTCTCGGATAATCCGTCAGAAGAAGATTTGACAAATAAAGACAGGAATTATAAAAGCATGAATTTGGTCCCGGCTGCCGTGAAAAAAGAACCCAAAATCGAAAAATGAAAAAAATTGAAAAAAGTTTAAAATAATGCTTGACAACCTCGGATTTATATATTACAATAGCAAAGCAAGTTCGCGAGAGCAAGCAAAGCAAACCGCTTGTACGGAGTGCATGACATGGGATCTTAGCTCAGCTGGGAGAGCATCTGCCTTACAAGCAGAGGGTCACAGGTTCGAGCCCTGTAGGTCCCATAGTTACTTAATTTAATATGGCGAGATAGCTCAGTTGGCTAGAGCACACGGTTCATACCCGTGGTGTCGTGGGTTCAAATCCCTCTCTCGCTACTAATTTAAAAAGAGTTCAGGCGGCTGCCTGAGCTCTTTTTGCTATAGTTCATTTTATGTCAGCACATGTGCTGCAAAGTTCAGATGTTGTATGTGATATAAAGTTGTAAAGCTATAAAGTTCAGATATTGCTTGTAAAATAAATAAAAATATGTTTTACTTAAAAAAGGTATGTGAAATAATAAAAGATGTTTGTAAATAAAGGAGGAAGCGGGCACATGAGAGTTGGAATGGGTTATGACGTTCATAAGTTGGTTGAGGGTAGAAAGCTCATACTTGGTGGTGTTGATATTCCTTATGAAAAAGGACTCCTTGGACATTCAGATGCGGATGTGCTTCTTCATGCGATTATGGATGCACTTCTCGGAGCTGCGGCACTTGGTGATATAGGAAAGCATTTTCCTGATACAGACGACAAGTACAAAGGTATTTCAAGTCTTGAATTGTTAAAAGAAGTTGGAAGACTTTTAAATGAGAATAATTATATAATAGAAAATATAGATGCAACAATTATTGCACAGCGTCCTAAGATGCTTCCTCATATACAGAAGATGAGAGAGAATATTGCGGGCGTTCTTGGAATACAATTAAATCAGATAAATGTAAAAGCTACAACCGAAGAAGGTCTTGGATTTACAGGAAGCGGTGAGGGCATATCTTCTCAGGCAATATGTGCTTTGACATCAGTGTCAAATTATATATATGGTGAGGCGGATATGAAAAACTGTTGTTCCGGATGTAATGGATGCACTAAGTATCAAGAATAGTAAATCAGATTAAAATCGGGAGCAGATATGAAATTTATAAATTTTGTAAAACAGGAAATAGCAGTAATAAAGGACAGAGACCCTGCCATTAAATCAACGATGGAGGTGTTTCTTTATCCAAGTTTTAAAGCTATATTAAAATACAGAAAGGCACATAAGCTTTTCCTGAAAAAACATTATTATCGTGCAAGAAGAATATCACAAAAAACGGCAAGACAGACCGGTATCGAAATTCATCCGGGAGCACAGATTGGTGAAGGACTTTTCATTGACCACGGACATGGTGTGGTAATAGGTGAAACAGCAATCATTGGTGATAATGTAACACTTTATCAGGGTGTTACACTCGGTGGTACAGGAAAAGAGCAGGGAAAAAGACATCCTACAGTTGGTAATAATGTAATGATTGGAGCAGGAGCGAAAGTATTAGGTTCTGTTACAATTGGAAATAACTGCAAGATAGGTGCCGGTTCAGTTGTTTTAAAAGATGTTCCGGATAATGCGACGGTTGTCGGTGTGCCTGGAAGAATAGTAGTTCTTAACGATGTCAGGGTTGCTGATGCAAATGATTTGGATCAGGTTGATTTACCGGATCCAGTAATGAATGACATTGATGAATTAAAAACAGAGAATGATGAACTTAAAGAAAGAATTATACAGCTTGAAGATAAACTTAATGAGTGTAGAAAAGCTAACAGCAAATAACTAAGATGTTTAGTGAAAAAATGTCATGATGGAAATGTCATATAAAATTTAGGAGGAAAATATGAAGATTTATAATACACTTACAAAGAAAAAAGAAGAATTTGAACCTCTTGAAAAAAATAAGGTAAAAATGTATGTCTGCGGACCTACAGTTTATAATCTTATCCATATCGGTAACGCAAGACCGATGATTTGCTTTGATACAGTAAGAAGATATCTTGAATATAAAGGATATGAAGTGAATTATGTATCTAATTTTACGGATGTTGATGATAAAATTATAAAGAAAGCCAATGAAGAAGGCGTTTCAGCAGAAGAAATTTCAACACGTTACATTGCTGAGTGTAAAAAAGATATGGAAGGCATGAATATCAAGCCTGCTACAACACATCCTCTTGCTACACAGGAAATCGGTGGCATGATTGATATGATTCAGACACTTATTGACAAGGGATATGCTTACAATGTCAATGGTACTGTATATTACAGAACAAGAAAGTTTGAAGGATATGGCAAGCTATCAAAGAAAAATATTGATGACCTTGAGGCAGGACACAGAGATATAAAGGTTGCAGGAGAGGACGAAAAAGAAGATCCGCTTGATTTCGTACTCTGGAAACCTAAAAAAGAAGGTGAACCTTCATGGCCGTCACCTTGGAGCGACGGAAGACCGGGCTGGCATATTGAATGTTCAGTTATGGCAAAGAAATATCTTGCAGATGAGATAGATATCCATGCAGGTGGTGAAGATCTTATATTTCCTCACCATGAAAATGAGATTGCACAGTCAGAAGCTGCAAACGGAGTACAATTCGCAAAATACTGGATGCACAATGCATTTTTAAATATTGACAATAAGAAAATGTCAAAGTCACTCGGTAATTTCTTTACAGTGCGTGACATAAGCAAAGAATATGACCTTCAGGTATTAAGATTTTTCATGCTCTCTGCACATTACCGCAATCCTATTAATTTCAGCCATGATTTGATGGAATCAGCAAAAAACGGACTTGAAAGAATTGTTACAGCAGTAGCTAATCTCAAGCATTTATCTGAAAATGCAAAAGAAGGCAGCATGGCAGCAGATGAAGCAGAAAAGATTGCATCACTTAAAGAGATGTATGATAAGTTTGAACAGGCAATGGATGATGATTTTAACACAGCAGATGCCATTTCTGCAGTTTTTGAAATTGTAAAATTTGCCAACTCAAACAGCAGTGCTGAAAATACAAAGGAATATATAGATACACTCGTAAAGAAAATTACAACACTTACAGATGTTTTAGGACTTAAAGTAGAGAAAAAAGAAGAAATTCTTGATGAGGATATTGAGAAATTTATTGCAGAGCGTCAGCAGGCAAGAAAAGACAGAAACTTTGCCCGTGCAGATGAAATCCGTGATGAACTTCTTGCAAAAGGAATTGTACTTGAAGATACAAGAGAAGGTGTAAGATGGAAGAGAGCCTGACACAAAATCTCACTGAGAGTATAAAAAATGTGCTTGGATTAAAGGAAATTTCTCCGGCACAGCTTTCACCGCTTGTTCTTGCATACATCGGGGACAGCATATTTGACCTTGTCATAAAAACGTATCTTTTAGATACAAAGGGAAATATGCAGGTTAATAAACTTAACCGTTTTGCAAGTAATATTGTAAAGGCACAGTCACAGTCAGAAATGATAGGGATTATAGAGCCGCTGTTAAGCCCGGCGGAAGAAGCGGTATACAAAAGAGGACGTAATGCAAAATCATATACATCAGCAAAAAATGCTTCAATATCAGATTACAGAAGAGCTACAGGTTTTGAGGCTCTTATGGGATATCTGTACCTTGAAGGTGAGTATGAGCGTATGATACAGCTTATAAAAGCGGGGCTGGATAAAGAAAAATAGAATTCTTTCTGCAAAATATTAAGAATTTTATCCGCATAATAGGGAGGATTTATGAGATATAAAGAATTCACAATAGAAGGACGTAATTCGGTGCTTGAAGCATTTCGTTCCGGAAAAACAATTGATAAGCTTTTTGTGCTTGATGGCTGTCAGGATGGTCCTGTAAAAAGCATTATAAGAGAAGCTAAAAAGACAGATACTATAATTAATTTTGTGGATAAGGAACGTCTTGACAGGCTTGCCGGAACAGGACACCATCAGGGTGTTGTTGCACAGGCGGCAGCATATGAATATGCAGAAGTTGAAGATATATTAAAGGCTGCAAAAGATAAAGGCGAGGCTCCGTTTATATTTATTCTGGATGAAATAGAAGACCCTCATAATCTTGGTGCTATAATAAGAACGGCCAATCAGGCAGGTGCACATGGTGTAATTATACCAAAAAGAAGAGCTGTAGGACTTACGGCTACAGTTGCAAAGACATCTGCGGGTGCAATTAACTATACACCTGTTGCAAAAGTGACAAATATTTCAAAGACAATAGAAGATTTGAAAAAACAGGGAATGTGGTTTGTGTGTGCAGATATGGATGGAACAACAATGTACGACCTTAATCTCACAGGACCTATAGGGCTTGTAATAGGTAATGAAGGAAGCGGCGTTGGCAGGCTTGTAAAGGAAAAATGTGATTTTGTTGCATCTATACCTATGAAAGGTGATATTGATTCACTTAATGCTTCAGTTGCCGCCGGAGTGCTGGCTTATGAAATAGTACGACAGAGAATGACAAAATAATGCCGCAGCAGATTTATGGAGGCTGAATTGGATTTCAATAAATGCAGTGATGAAACATTGATTGATATATACCGCAAAGGTGACGAAGCGGCAATAGAAGTTCTATTTGAACGGTATAAAGACATAGTCAGAAAAAAGGCAAAAGCCATGTATCTGGCAGGAGGCGACAGTGATGACCTCATTCAGGAGGGAATGATTGGACTTTATAAAGCTGTCAGGGATTATGATGATACAAAGGAGGCTGCGTTTAAGACATTTGCAAGCATGTGCATTAACCGCCAGCTTATCAATGCCGTGACAGTTTCAAACAGAAAGAAAAATATGCCGTTAAACACATATGTGTCGTTCGATATGCCGGCATATCCTGATGAAGATAATGAAACACGGCTTGTTGATATTTTAAAACCTGAATCAGAGCAGAATCCTGAAAAATTATTTATAGACAGGGAGTACAGTGATTCATTCAAAAAAAAGTTGTTTGACAGGCTTAGCAGCTTTGAAAAACAGGTATTGCAGCTGTATATGGAAGATAATGATTACAGGCAGATTGCAATGCTTTTGGGAAAAACTCCAAAATCAATAGATAATGCCATTCAAAGGATAAGAGCTAAGGCAAACAGCATATCTTGACAAAAGATAAAAGCTGTAATAATATAGATTTTGTCTTGCTGATGTAGCTCAGTGGCAGAGCACTTCATTGGTAATGAAGAGGTCAGGGGTCCAATTCCCCCCATCAGCTTTCAGACGGAAACTTTTCTGAAGTATTTTTTAGGACGTTTTACAAAATATACCGCCATATCGGATTGATTTTCCGGTGTGGCGGTATTTTGGCATATGCAGGCAGATGAAGTGGAACGATTAATTTATTTGAATATATTGAACTTATTTGATTACAGCAGCCTGATAAAAGAATTTCTGGTAATAATCAGTAAATTCATCTATTGTATGTGTTACAATTCCATAGGTCGGGTCGGCAAAAGTTACCGTCCTGTCTGTAAGGTTGTATCCGGATAGAACAACACAGTGTTCATATGACGGCCATGAGAAATACTCTCCGTCAGAAAGGGGAACTTCGCGGTAAGTGATGTCTTTTACAGAATAATCGTATGAAGTCCACACAATAACCGGATTGCCTGCGGCAACATATTCAAAAAGTGAATGTACAGATGAGTAACTTATTACATGAGCCGTCAAATTTGAATTATTATTTTTTAAAAATGAATTTGCTGCAGTTACAATAGCTGGTGCAAAACATCCGCTTCCGTGTTCGTCCCATGGTGAACCGAGAAAATAATCTATAAAGCATCCGGCATCAGCGGTATCACGCATCGGCAGGTAATTGGTTGCAAGAATCTCTTTGTCAACATTAAAGCCGTAAAAATGAAGAACCTCGGCGAGCGATGTTATCTCACATCCTGTAGGAAGATCGGGTTCCTGGCTGATGAAAGGAACATCTAGCTGCATTTTTGATGGGATGTTCCGGCTGCTTTCGGCCGCGGTTGTGTATTCGTGTTTATCAGAGTATACATAATCAAAATCCTGTGATGAAGTTTCTGACGTGGCAGATACAACAACAGAGGCATCGTTTTTATTTTTATCTTTTGATGAATCCAGATACATAGTAACAACAAAAATAAGAGCTGCGACTGATGAAATCAGGATTATGATTTTTAAAATATTTTTTTTGGCTTTTTTCACTTACAAAAATCTCCAATTCAAGTATATAGAATGATTAGAAAAATATATTTATTTTCATTATATACATAATAATGATTGATTGCAAATCCAAAGATGTGGTATTATACTAAAGTGTGGTTGTAAAACCCGGATTTAAGTATATATATGCAGGCTGATATAGATAAATATCAGCGGAATGGAGGAAATATGGTAAAAGCTATCGTTGGCGCTAACTGGGGTGACGAAGGTAAAGGTAAGATTACAGATATGCTTGCTGAGGAATCTGATATTATTGTAAGATTTCAGGGAGGAAGTAATGCAGGACATACCATTATCAATGAATACGGTAAATTCGCACTTCATCTTCTGCCATCAGGCGTTTTCTATAATCATACAACAAGTATTATTGGCAACGGCGTTGCTCTTAATATTCCATACCTTATCAAGGAATTAAAGAGCCTTACGGACAGAAATGTACCTATGCCTAAGATTCTTGTATCAGACAGGGCACAGATTCTTATGCCTTATCATGTTGATTTTGATACATATGAGGAGGCAAGACTTGCAGGAAAGTCATTTGGTTCAACAAAGTCAGGCATAGCACCATTCTATTCAGATAAATATGCAAAAATCGGATTCCAGGTATGTGAATTATTTGGAAATGAGGATGAACTTAAAGATAAAATAGCTAACGTATGCACACTCAAAAATGTTATGCTTGAGCATTTATATCATAAGCCGCTTCTCAATCCGGATGAGATATTTAATACTTTAATGGAGTACAAGGAAATGATAGCTCCATATGTGACAGACACATCTGCATATCTTAATAAAGCATTAAAAGAAGGAAAGAAGATTCTTCTTGAGGGTCAGCTCGGTTCACTCAAAGACCCTGACCACGGAATTTATCCAATGGTTACATCATCTTCAACACTTGCTCCTTATGGTGCAATCGGAGCTGGTGTTCCGGCTGCATCAATTCAGGATGTTGTCACGGTAGTTAAAGCATATTCATCAGCAGTTGGTGCCGGTGCATTTGTAAGTGAAATATTTGGAGACGAAGCAGACGAACTTAGAAGACGCGGCGGTGACGGCGGCGAGTTCGGTGCTACAACAGGTCGTCCTAGAAGAATGGGATGGTTTGATGCAGTTGCAACACGTTACGGTGTAAGAATGCAGGGTACAACAGAAGTTGCTCTTACAGTAATAGATGTACTTGGATATCTTGATGAGATTCCAATGTGTGTAGGATATGAAATTGACGGTAAAGTTACAAAAGATTTCCCTACAACACCACAGCTTGAGAAAGCAAAGCCGGTATGGAAAGTGATGCCGGGCTGGAAATGTGATATTCGTGGAATAACAAAGTACGAAGATTTACCAGAGGCATGCAGAAACTATATTGAGGCAATTGAAGATGAAATCGAAGCACCAATTACAATGGTTTCAAATGGTCCTGGAAGACATGAGATTATTCACAGAGAAAGCAGTTATTCTAAATAATCTGATAAGATAAAAGACAGGTGTCAGCTGTCGGAAACTGTGCATTGACAGACGACGGCCGGTGTCATAAAAATAAGACAGCGTTGATAATAAGTCAACGCTGTCTTGAATTATCTTTTTGACAGATATCTGTATACAAGCATCATTGCGTATATTACAATGGGGAATACGATATCTGTAAATATAAGCCCTTTAAAAAGCGTTCTTGCGGTCTGCGTGTCGATAAAAGCAGTTATAAGTGTGACAATTATCAGGACACCCCACAAAATAACAGCGGTAAGGGCAACACCTCGTTTTACTTTTTTCATATTTATTAACCTTTCCGTGATATGAATTAATCATTATCAATTTATATAATAATAGCATAGAAAATAATAATATAAAAGACTTTATATATTAAATATAATTATAGGAGAAAAACAATGGTAAAGAGTGTATTGGAATATCTCGAGAATTCAGCAGCAAGATTTCCTGATAAAAAGGCAGTCGCTGATGACAAAAGCAGCATGACATATTCAGAACTTGTAAATAATGCACGGAATATTGCGGCAGGACTTCTTCCTTACACAGAAAGAAGACAGGCAGTTCCTGTATACATGGACAAGAGCTGTCATACGCTTGCTCTTTTTATGGGAGCTGTAATGGCAGGATGTTTTTATGTCTGCCTTGATCCAAGCCAGCCGGCAGAAAGAATCAATATGATTCTTGAGACGCTTGAGGCGAAACTTATGGTCGTTGATGAAAAATCAGCAAAGAAGCAGGCGAAGCTTGGTTTTGATGGCCCTGTTCTTAATATTGACGAGCTTATGACACATGAAGTGACAGAAGAAGAGAACGAAAAACTTGCACAGATAAGAAGTGAAGCTTTAGATATTGACCCGTTGTATTCAATATTTACATCAGGCTCAACAGGTGTTCCTAAGGGGGTTATAGTAAATCACCGTTCAGTCATAGACTTTATAGATTGCTTTACAGATACATTTAACATCAGTGAAAATGATATAATTGGCAATCAGGCACCATTTGATTTTGACGTATCAGTAAAAGATATTTATTCAACATTAAAATGCGGTGCAACAATCCAGATTATACCTAAACAATTATTTTCATTTCCTACAAAACTTCTTGATTATCTTGATGACAATAATGTTACAACACTTGTATGGGCTGTTTCGGCATTGTGTATAGTTACAACTTTAAATGGCTTTGAGTACAAGGTTCCGTCAAAGATTAATAAAGTAATTTTCTCAGGTGAAGTTATGCCGATAAAACATCTTAATCTCTGGAGAAAAGCATATCCGGATGCGATGTTTGTTAATGTATACGGACCTACAGAAATCACATGTAACTGCACATATTATATAGTTGACAGGGAGTACGAACTTGACGAGACACTTCCTATGGGTAAAGCATTTCCTAATGAGAGAGTATTCCTGCTTGATGATGACGATAATATTATCACTGAATCACAGCCGGGTACAACAGGTGAAATTTGTGTTTCAGGAACAGCAGTGACAATGGGTTACTATAACAATCCGGAAAAGACAGATGCAGCATTTGTTCAGAATCCTCTTAATAACAAATATAATGAAATAATATATAGAACGGGCGACTTAGGATATTATAACAATGACGGTCTTATGTGCTTTTCATCAAGAAAAGATTTCCAGATTAAGCATATGGGACACAGAATAGAGCTTGGTGAAATTGATATGGCAATCAACGCAGTGGATGATGTCGTAAGAGCATGCTGCATATTCCATCAGGACGCAAATAAGATTCTTGGATTCTATGAGGGAGCTGCAGATAAAAAGACTATTACACATGTTCTTATGCAGAAACTTCCAAAGTTCATGATTCCACAGGAATTTATCCAGGTAGAATCCATGCCTATAACAAAGAATGGTAAGATTGACAGAAAACTTCTTCTTGAAAATTATATCGGAGGCGAAAATGCTTAGTATAGAAAAAATAACACAGCTTGCAAAAGAAAATTCAACACCGCTTTATATATTTGATAAAGATGAGCTTGCAGACAGAATTTCATCAATAAAGAGAATAGTAGGAGATGGCGTCACAATATGTTATGCCATGAAGGCAAATCCGTTTCTGCTCGATGCGGCAAAAAAGCTTAATGTGAAATTTGAGGTGTGTTCACCGGGCGAATTTTCAATATGTGAGCGTGAAAATATTAATATGTCGGACATAGTTCTTTCCGGTGTCAACAAGGAAAAACATGATATAGAACATGTCATGGACGACTGCGGCGGTGTAGGAATGTATACAGTTGAGTCAGTAAGCCAGTTTGAACTTCTCAATGAATGTGCGGCAAAAAGAAATATTACAATACCTGTTCTTTTAAGAGTTACAAGTGGCAACCAGTTCGGACTTGACGAAGCTGAGGTTGAAAGACTCGTCTCACACAGAGAAAACTATCCTAATATTGATATACACGGAATCCAGTGTTATACAGGTACGCAGAAAAAGAAAATTGACCATATCACAAAAGAACTTGAGTGGCTTGACGGAATATGTGATATGTTAAAAGAAAAATATGGTTTTAATGCAAGGGAGCTTGAATATGGACCTGGACTTCCTGTTTCATATTTTGGCGAAGATGCTTTCAATAATTCGTATGATATGTTAAAAGAGTTTGCCGAGTATCTCAAACCGCTTAAAAGTAAATACAAGATAACACTTGAGATGGGTAGATATATTGCCGCAACATGCGGAGTATATGTGTCATCAGTTGCTGATACAAAGACTAACAAGGGCCAGAACTACTGTATAATTGATGGTGGAATTAACCACGTTAATTACTATGGACAGACAATGGCAATGAAAGTTCCGGCTTATACATTTGTGAAAGCCGACGGCACAGCTGCGGCAGGCTATGGTGCGAAAGATTACGGCACAGAACCTGAAAAATGGACAATATGTGGTTCACTGTGTACAGTTGCTGATGTAATTGTAAAAAATCTTCCAATAGGAAAGCCGGAATCAGGCGATATGATTATTTTTTATAACATCGGTGCATATTCTGTTACAGAGGGAATTTATCTGTTCCTGAGCAGAAAAATGCCTAAGATTATAGCATACAGCGAAAAAGAAGGAACGAGTTTATACCGTGATTTCAAATTTTCGGATAAGATTAATTCGAGAGAAGATCTTATTTAATAGATTATTAATATATAATTCACTTTCATTTTTCAAAAATGTGCTTGACTAACACAGGAAGATGTTATATTTTAAATTCGATATACTAAAGGGGTAAATATAAAACCCTGTTTGGTCGATATAATTTAGTGAAAGAAAGGTCAGGATTTTTATAATGGATCAGTTAATGGACATTTTGACAGAAGTTAATGCAGACGTAGATTTTGAAACATGTGATACACTTATCGATGATGGTATTCTCGATTCTTTTGATATCGTATCAATCGTTGGTGAGCTTAATGACACATTTGATATTGAGATTACACCTGTTGACATTGTTCCTGAGAATTTTAATTCTGCAGAGGCAATGTGGGAGATGATTCAGAGACTTCAGGATAACTAGGATATGCATTAACGTGACATGAGGCAGATAATGCCGCCGTATTTGTTTATGACAAGGAGGAATTGATATGTCAGGTTTTAATTTGTATACTTCTAATTCTATTTCAACTTTATTTTCTTCATTGGGAAACAGAAGTAATGGAAGCACAATATTTTCCGGGCTTGATTATTCAACATTATCAAGCATCCATAATGGCTCATATAAAAAGCTTCTTAATGCTTATTATAATAAAACAGGCAACAAAGATGCTGTTTCAAGCATAACAGCAGGAAAGACTGATGTTAAGAAAACAGATACCAATGCTGTAAGTACACGTAATAATGCATCTAATGTGAGCGAAGATATTGATACATTAAATAAGAGCGATTTATGGAAACAAAAGGAAATAAAAGCTGAGGATGGCAGCAAGACAAAGGAATATGATAAAGATGCCATTTATAAGGCAGTTTCATCATATGTAAAAGATTACAATCTTCTTGTTGACAGTACAGGTAATTCTGAGAGTTCCTCAGTTTTAAGAACAGCATCAAGTATGGTTAATTATACTAAAGCTAATAAATCGGTGCTTGCTTCAATGGGCATTTCGATTGGTGCTGATAATAAGTTGAGCATTGATGAGAAGACATTTAAAGGTTCATCAATGGCAGCAGTTAAATCTGCATTTACCGGAGCCGGTTCATATGGAAAGAGCGTTCAGGCGAGTGCATCAATGATTTATGGCTCTGCGGCAGCACAGGTTGCCAAACAGTCAGGAACAGGATTGTATTCATCAGGAGCATCATATTCATATGTGAATGGTTCTATTTATAACAGTTATTTTTAAATAAAAACAGCGAGAGGAAGCAAAAGACATGGCTTTACTTGAAACTTGGAGAAAGTTAGCATACGAGACAGAGATGAACCAGAATCAGGCAACACAGTTCTGGGGTAACTATTTTAACCTTGAAAAAGGAATTTATGAGCAGATTCTTTCAACACCGGACGAACCTGTATCAGGAACAGTTAAAGAACTTGCAGAGAAATTTAATGTTGAAGTTTTAATTATGACAGGATTTCTTGACGGAATCAATGACAGCTTAAAGAATCCTAATCCAATTGAGACAATGGAAGAGGATACACAGGTAAATCTTGATTACGATAAGGAAAAACTCTATTACAACATGGTTGGTGCAAAAGCTGACTGGTTATATGAACTTCCACAGTGGGATAATCTTTTAGATGAAGCAAAGAGAAAAGAGCTTTACAAGAAGCAGAAACTCTCTGGTACAGTTATCAAAGGAAAGAAGATTGGCAGAAATGAGCCATGTCCATGTGGAAGCGGCAAGAAATATAAGAACTGCTGCGGTAAGAACGCATAACCCACGATGTCTTGGTAAGATAAAAGACGGTGCAGGATTTATTCCCTCACCGTCTTTTTAAGTGTTTTGAAATATTTAACAATGTAAAATACTAATGAAATTATGCCAATAAATGTAATTATAAGAAGGCACAGATATAATGGAAGACTGTAATGATACTGGCTTATCATTATCGTTGATGTATGTGATGACAATCCTGAATAATTCCAGTTTAAGTCAATAGCCATATATTCGAGCAGTGGTTTAAGATAAGTATCATTTTTCTTTAAAACGGCTTTGAATGAGACATCATCAAGTGATACAGGAATGTCATTATCTTTATTAAAATATTTTGTGGAAATAAGATAAATTGTACATCTGTCATCAGCAAGAGTGTAATAGTAATGTCCTTTTACACGGTCATGGTCAAGATAATCATATCCTGTATAATATAAAGTATCTGCGTCAACATTGACATATCTGGCTCCGGACAGATAACAGTCGTCAATATTATCAGATGAACTGTATGACTGTGGTTTGAAGCTTTTGAAAAGCGATATATGCATGCAGGCTGATATGGTGATAAGTACAAATAAAAATAAGAATACAGCAGCCTGAATCTGGTGGTTAAATAAAATTGACTTTAGTTTCTTTAGTTTCATAGAACGTTCCCTGTTAATAAAGTTATATATAAAATTATTATATAATAAATTAAAATTTAAAGAAATAGGGAAAAGGTAATTTAATAAACATTGCTTTTTTTCAGAAAAATTGTTACATTATATAGATAAGATGAAAATGTGGCGGGAGTCAGTAAGAACGGAGAAAATTATGGAAGCTTATACAGGATTTGCTTATGTATATGATGAATATATGGATAATATTCCATATGATGAGTGGAGTGAATATCTGATTGAACTTTTAAAAGAAAATGGTATAGAGAAAGGACAGTGTATCGCAGAACTTGGATGTGGAACAGGAACAGTTACGAGAATACTTGACAGTAACGGATATGACTGTATCGGGATAGATTTGTCAGAAGATATGCTGGCAATTGCCTCAGAAAAGACATATGACAATGATCAGGAGATAATATATACACATCAGGACATGCGGGATTTTGCACTTCCTTATACAGTTGATGCCATGGTAAGCATCGGCGATTCAATGAACTATATTACAACAGCCGATGATTTGAAAAGTGTTTTTGAATGTGTATATAACGGACTTGAAGAAGGCGGAGTATTTATATTTGATTTAAAGACAATACATTTTTTCAGAGATATATTAAGTGATAATACATATGCCCAGAACAGAGATGATTCAGCATTTATATGGGATAATTGTTACGAAGAAAAAACGCGTAATAATATATACAATCTTGCAGTTTTTGTATTAAATGAAGACGGAGCTTTTGACAGATATGAAGAAAATCACTGCCAGCACGGTTTTACAATGGAAGAAGTGCTTTCATCAGCAGAGGCGGCAGGACTTACATGCACTGCCACATATGATGCATTTTCACACGATGCACCAAAAGATGACAGCGAAAGATTATATTTTGTATTTAAGCGTTAAAATGGAAAATAAAGATGTATAATCGGAGGAATAAGAATGAATGATTATATTGTAAGAGGAATTGCAGCAGGTGGACAGATTCGGGTGTTTGCAGCAACAACCAGAAATGTCGTTGAGACGGCAAGACAGCACCATGAGATGAGCCCGATTGCTACTGTTGCACTTGGAAGACTTCTCACAGGCGGTGCGATGATGGGAACTATGATGAAAAACGACTCAGATGTCGTTACAATACAGATTAAAGGTAATGGTCCAATCGGTGCGATGACGGTTACTGCTGATTCAAAAGGAAGAGTAAAGGGATTTGTTGCCAATCCACAGGTAATGCTTCCGTTAAAAGACGGAAAACTTGATATTGCGGGTGCGTTGGGACTTGGCGTGTTAAGTGTTATAAAGGATATCGGATTAAGAGAGCCTTATGTTGGAGATACAATACTTGTTACAAGTGAGATTGCAGACGACCTGACATATTATTTTGCAACAAGCGAGCAGGTGCCTTCATCAGTAGGTCTTGGTGTCCTCATGAATAAGGACAATACAGTCGAACAGGCGGGTGGATTTATAATCCAGCTTATGCCGGATGCAAAGGAAGAGACTATAGAAAAGCTTGAAGCACGTATAAAAGAAGTAAAGTCGGTAACACAGCTTCTTGAAGAGGGAATGACCCCGGAGGAAATACTTGAGCATATTCTCGGGGATATGGGGCTTGAGATTCTGGATAAGACGCCTACAGAATTCTATTGCAACTGTTCAAAAGAGAGAGTTGCAATGGCAATCATGAGTGTCGGCAAAGATGAGATTGACCAGATGATAGAAGAAGGCAATCCTATAGAAGTCAAGTGTCATTTCTGTAATACAGCATATAATTTCAGCATAGATGACTTAAAACATTTACGGGAACTTTGTGAGAAGAGAAGATGAAAAATATAATATTTATCGGAATGCCGGGCAGCGGAAAGAGCACACTTGGTGTAGTTCTTGCAAAAAAGCTCGGATACAGTTTTATAGATTCTGATCTTGTAATTCAGGAAAAATACGGTACAACACTTGAAAGAATTATTGAAAAATATGGTGACGATGGATTTATCAAAATAGAAAATGATGTCAATTGTACAATAAACGCAGAACATGCAGTTATTGCAACAGGTGGAAGTGCCGTGTACGGAGAAACGGCAATGGAGCATTTTAAAGATATCGGAACTGTTATATATCTTGAGGTTGACGAGATTGAGCTGGAAGAGCGAGTAGGAAGCCTTAAAGAACGTGGCGTTGTATCAAATGGAAAGACAACAATTGATGAGATATTTGAAGACAGAAAAAATCTGTATCGTAAATATGCCGATATTACACTTAATCTTAATGGAAAAAGCATAAGAGAGTCAGTTGATGACATTTATGATAATCTTATTAACAAAGACAGCAATTATTAATACATTGCAACAAAAACAAATTTGTTTTATACTTAACTAACTTTATAGCAGGAGGAAAAAATCAAATGGAAAATGAAGCTGTTTCAAAAAATTTCATAGAGCAGATTATTGATAAAGATATTGCGGAGGGACATTGCAAAAAGGTTATTACAAGATTTCCACCTGAACCTAACGGATATCTTCATATAGGTCATGCAAAGTCAATACTTTTAAATTATGGACTTTCACAGGAATATGGCGGACAGTTTAATTTAAGATTTGATGATACAAATCCGACAAAAGAAAAGGTTGAATTTGTAGATTCGATTAAGCGTGATGTAGAGTGGCTCGGTGCAAAGTGGCATGGAGATGTTTTATTTGCATCAGATTATTTTGATAGAATGTATGAGGCTGCAGTAAAGCTTATCCGCAAAGGGAAAGCATATGTGTGTGACCTTACACCTGAACAGATAAGAGAGTACAGAGGAACACTTACTGAACCTGGCAAGGAAAGTCCTTACAGAAACCGTTCGGTTGAAGAGAACCTTGAACTTTTTGAAAATATGAAAAATGGAATGTATGCAGACGGAGAGAAAGTGCTTCGTGCAAAGATTGATATGGCAGCAGCCAATATCAACATGAGAGACCCTATTATTTACAGAGTTGCACATATTTCACATCATAGAACAGGTGATAAATGGTGCATTTATCCTATGTACGATTTTGCACATCCGATTGAAGATGCTATTGAAGGTGTTTCGCATTCAATATGTACGCTTGAGTTTGAAGACCACAGACCGCTTTATGACTGGGTTGTAAGAGAACTTGAATATGAGAATCCACCTAAGCAGATTGAGTTTGCGAAGCTTTACCTTAACAATGTTGTTACAGGAAAGAGATATATTAAGAGACTTGTCGAAGATGGAATTGTTGACGGATGGGATGACCCACGTCTTGTATCAATTGCAGCTTTGAGAAGAAGAGGATTTACACCCGAATCGATTAAGACATTTGTTGAGCTTGTGGGTGTTACAAAGAGCCAGGGCTCTGTTGAATATCCGATGCTTGAGTATTGCATAAGAGAAGACTTAAAACTCAAAGTACGCAGAATGATGGCTGTACTCAATCCTGTAAAAGTTATTATTGACAACTATCCTGTTGGACAGGTTGAATATATGGAAGTTCCTAATAATCAGGAAAATCCGGAGCTTGGAACAAGAAAAGTTCCATTTACAAAAGAACTCTATATTGAGAGGGATGATTTTATGATCGATCCTCCAAAGAAGTATTTCAGAATGTTTCCTGGTAATGAAGTGCGTCTTATGAATGCTTATTTTGTTACATGTACAGACTATAAGACTGATGAATCAGGTGAAGTTACAGAGATTCATTGCACTTATGATCCGGAAACACGCGGCGGTAATTTTGAGGGCCGTAAAGTAAAAGGTACAATTCATTGGGTATCTGCATCTGAAGGCAAGCAGGTTCAGGTACGTCTATATGAAAATATCGTGGATGAAGAAAAAGGCGTGTATAATGAAGAAGATGGTTCAATAAATGTAAACCCACATTCACTTACAGTCATTGATAACTGTTATGTTGAGCCTGAACTTATGAATGCAGCAAAAGAAGAAAAATTCCAGTTTGTAAGAAACGGTTATTTTTGTGTTGATATTAAAGACAGTGAGGCTGGAAAGCCGGTGTTTAACCGGATTGTATCGTTAAAGAGTTCATTTAAACTTCCAAAATAATAAGCATGGAGGCTCATAGTGAGTGAATTAACACAGGAAATAGAAAAAGAAGAGGGTATGTATGTCTATGATAAAAAGATAGAATGTCCTGTATGCATGAAGGAATTTACAACAAAGATAGTAAAGACCGGAAAAGCAAGATTTAAGGGGAGTGAAATGGATTTACGTCCGATATATGAGGGAGTTGACACCATAAAATATGATGTTTATATGTGCCCTCATTGCGGATATTCAGCAGTATCAAGGGAATTTAATAATATTACACCTTCACAGCGTAAAACGCTTATGGAAGAAATCGGCAGTAAGTATGCTGGTGTTTCAGTTGAATACGATGGAATATATTCATATGATGAAGCTGTTGTCAGATACAAAATGGCGCTTCTTACAGCTATAAAAAAGCCTGCAAAATTAAGTGAATGTGCATATTTATGCCTGAAGCTTTCATGGCTTTACAGATCTATGTCGGAAGAAAAAATAGAAGAGCATTATAGGGAAAAAGCTTACAAAGGTTTTGAGGAAGCATTGCAAAAAGAATATCCTCCGATATGTGGAATGGATGAAAATACTATTAGTTATCTTATGTCAGTTCTTGCATACAAGAGCGGCGATAATGATAAAGCGATGCAGTATGGCTACAGTGTAATAAGCTCAAGAGGAGCTTCAACAAAACTTAAAGATAAAGAACGTGAGATTATAGACATATTAAAGGCGGGGAAATAAAATTGAAAAAGATTTTTTTCTGGTGCAGAAACGTGGCTTGTGCCGGTCTGCATACCGAAGTAGGAAAGATGATAATTCTTTCATTGATTATTAATATGATTATTGAATGTCTGAATCACAGAAATTTATGGGGATTGGCAGAGCTATTTGCCAATCCTGTTGTGTTTCTTTACAATACTTCAATAATATTTCTTACATTATGTATAGGATTTTTTACTACACGCAAGGTTTTTGTGTATGTAATGATATCAGCGATATGGATAACACTGGCGGTTATCAATTTTGTTGTTTTGTCTGCCAGAAAAACTCCATTCACAGCAATGGACATATATCTGATAAAAGATGCGGTTAAAGTATTGCCTGTATATCTTAATGTTTTTCAGATTATACTGATTGTTATTGGAATAATTGCAGGTATTGCGGGATTGGTGTTTTTATGGATTAAAGGACCAAAAGTAATAATTGCACAGACATTAAAGAGAAGAATAATATTTTCATCTGTAAAAACAGTTATTGCCGGTGCAGTTGTTACAGCATTGACAGTTATACTGATTCCGGCAGGTGTTCTTGGACGCAATTTTGGTAATCTTGGAATAGCATACAGGCATTACGGATTTGTATATTGTTTTTCATGCAGCGTTGTTGGGCGTGGAATAAGCAAATCGGGAGAATACTCACAGGAATATATTAACAATATAAAAAATAATATTGAAAATGAGCAGACTGACAATGGCGTTGTTAATTCACAGGAAGCACCTAATATTATATTTTTGCAGCTCGAGTCATTTTTTAATCCGGACAGAGTTAAAAAAGTTAAATTTTCACAGGATGTATTGCCTAATATGAAAAGACTATCATCAGAATATTCAGCCGGTTATATATCTGTGCCATGTTTTGGTGCCGGGACAGCAAATACTGAATTTGAGGTACAGACAGGAATAAATCTTGATGATTTCGGACCTGGTGAGTATCCTTACAAAACAGTTTTACAGTCGGCTATATGTGAATCGGCGGCATATGACCTGAAAAATCTTGGATATAGCACACATGCTCTTCATAATAATGACGGAACATTCTATAACCGCAATAAGGTTTTTTCACATCTTGGATATGATACATTTACATCAATAGAATATATGTCAGATATTGAATATAATCCGATAGGCTGGGCAAAAGACAGCATACTTACCGGCGAAATTGCAAAAATTCTTGATTCAACGGAAGGCTCCGATTATATATATACAATATCAGTTCAGGGACATGGCGATTATCCGTCGCAGATGCCGGAAAATTATAATCCTGAGATAAAAGTTGAAAACTTTTTTGATGGGGCAGATAAGGCTGCGTTTGAATATTATATTAATCAGATACATGAGATGGATAAGTTTGTCGGTGAGCTTGTAAAGTATTTATCAGAAAGGGATGAGCAGACAATTCTTGTAATGTATGGCGATCATCTTCCCGGATTTAATTTTACAAACGAGACACTTTCATATGGTAATATATATCAGACACCATATATTATATGGGATAATATCGGTCTGAAAAGAGAATATAAGAATATGGAAGCGTATCAGCTTTCGTCATATGTATTTGGAAGGCTTGGTATTACAGGAGGATATATTAATAAATATCATCAGAAACAGAAAGATTCAACAGACTATCTTAAAAATTTAAAAATTCTTGAATATGATATACTATATGGTGACCATGATATATATGGTGGAGAAAATCCATATCAGGCAACGGATTTAAAGATGGGAACTGATGAGATAAAAATAACAGATGCATATGAATATTCCGATCACATATGTGTAGAAGGAGAGAATTTCAATACGTTCAGCGTAGTATTTGTCAATGATAAAGAATGTACAACAGTGGCTGTTAATGGAAATATGCTTATTGCTAAAGGTATAAAACTCAAAAAAGGTGATAAAGTATCCGTTGTGCAGCGTGGCAAGGATAAAATTGAACTTAGCCGTGTGACGTTTGAAAATTAAAAAAATGATTTTTATATGTTGAATAACTATATAAATGGTTGTTGACAGTGCATAAAAGTAATGCTAATATAGGAATGAGGTATTTGCTTATAGGCAAAACGTCACATTTTTTTTGGAGGTACTTGAAATGAAAGGTACAGTTAAGTGGTTCAACAATCAGAAGGGTTACGGATTCATCAGCGATGAGAATGGTGATGATGTATTCGTACATTACTCAGGTCTTAACATGGACGGCTTTAAGTCATTAGACGAAGGTGCTCAGGTTGAGTTCGATGTTACAGAAGGAGCTAAGGGTCCACAGGCAACTAATGTAACAAAATTATAATCCGCAATGTTCTACAGTGTGCCTTTTTAAATATACAGGTAATTTTTGAAAAGATATATTGTTTGCAATAAAGATTATGTGAAAAGCAGCTGCATTATGTAGCTGCTTTATTTTATATAAATTTTATATAAAATAAATAAAGGCTTCTTTGCAAATAAGGTTGTCATATGATAAAATAAAAAAAGAACAATATGTTGGAGGAATATATGGAAGGAATTGATTTATTACAGACTTTGCCGTCTGGTGTAGAAGGGATGATTATGGCAGGAGGAATTCTCATGCTGTCATTTTTCATTGTAATGTTTATTGTAGTTAAGAAAAGATGGGAAGGCAAAGTCGTTCCATTCTTTCTCGGACTTTTAAGTTATGTGATTTTTGTATTTGTATGTGTGAATCTTATTATGTCGGCATTTGCACTTATACCTAGTGTAGATATGGCATTTTCATATAATCAGCATGCGTATACAATTGTCTATTGCGTTGTTGCTTCTGTTGCATTTCTTGCAGCAAGAGTTGTGCTTGGCAATATGATAACACAAAGATATGACACACGCGGTGATGTATATATGGCAGGTATGGGGCTTGGAATTGGTGATGGCATATTATATGGTGTCACAGCGGTTTCATATTATGTATGGTGTATTGCAATCAGAAATGAAGGTCTTGAGCAGGCTTTTCAGGGACTTTCCAACAGTGATATAACATCTACATATGAATCGGTATCAACACTTTTTAATGCACCAATAGCGTTATGGCTTCTCATGGGTCTTGGCTGTATCATGGATATGCTTATTCATTTTGCACTTACTAATGCAACATATGGAGTTATAACCGGAAGCCTTCCAAAATACTGGTATGCATTATCAACAGGCATTTATTTTGTTAATGCTATATCATTCCAGTTATATGATTCGTCATCAATGGTAAGTATAGCAGTTTCATTTGCAATAAAACTTATTATATTTGCAGCTTCAATGTATTATACATTGTCTGTAGCAGGAAAGCAGATAAAATACGGGGAATAAAGATATGTCAGATACAGATACTATCAAAGGTCTTACACAGGAACAGGTTGATAAATTAACAGCAGACGGACTTTTTAATGAAACAGTTAAGAGCCAGTCTAAAAGTGTGTGCCAGATAGTAGCCGGTAATGTATTTACATATTTCAACTTAATATTTGCAATATTTGCATGTTTGTTAATTCTGGTAAGGTCATATATTAATATGACCTTTCTTCCAATTATAGTGATAAATACACTTATCGGTATAATACAGGAACTAAGAACCAAACGTGTGCTCGACAGGCTTACGCTTCTCAATGCACCTAAAACAAAAGTTATAAGGGATGGAAAAGAGTCAGAAGTTGATTCGCAGACGCTTGTAAAAGGAGATTTGTGCAGGTTTAAATCAGGAAACCAGATTTGTGCAGATGCTGTAGTTGTGGATGGGATTGTCAGGGTTAATGAATCACTTGTAACAGGAGAATCTGATGAGATAACAAAGAAAAAAGGAGATATGCTATTATCGGGAAGTTTTGTTGTGTCAGGAGAATGTTTGGCTGTTCTTGAGAATGTAGGACTTTCATCATATGCATCAAAGATAACCCTGGAAGCGAAAGCATCGAGAAAAAAACAGCAGACGGAGATGATGCGTTCTCTTGACAAGCTTGTGAAAGTTATAGGTATTGCTATTATTCCAATTGGCATATTGATGTTTTGTAGAACATTTTTTGCACTAGGCAATACGTTACAGCAGAGCGTTGTGTCGATGATAGCTGCACTTGTAGGAATGATACCTGAAGGCTTATATCTTCTTGCAAGTATTGCACTTGTTGTAAGTGTAATGAGACTTGCAAAAAAGGATGTTCTTGTACATGAAATGGCATGTGTGGAAACACTTGCAAGAGTAAATATCCTGTGTGTTGATAAGACGGGAACAATAACAGAAAATAAGATGTCAGTTGCACAGGTTGAGCCGCTTGAATACTATGAGCAGGGTGAATTTCCGGCACTTCATGAGATGATAGGCAATCTTGTTAATAATCTCAATACTGATAATATTACAATGGAAACGTTGCAGCAATATTTTGATTCGGAAAAGACGAGGCAGGCGGAGAGTGTCTGTTCATTTTCATCTGAGACAAAGTACAGCAGTGCTACGTTTTCATCAGGAGATACATATATAATTGGTGCACCGGAAAAACTGCTTCTCAATGAGTATTCTGTATATGAAAGCCATATAGAGTCATATGCAAGAAAAGGTCTAAGAGTTATGGCGTTTGGAATTTTAGACTATAATCCGGAAGGTAAGAAACTTACATCGCCTGCGAAACCGCTCGCACTTATTGCAATTGGCAATGCGATAAGAGAAGATGCAAAAGAAACATTTAAGTATTTTGCAGATCAGGAAGTTGAGATAAAAGTTATATCGGGAGATAATCCGGTGACAGTATCAAGTGTTGCACACGATGCAGGAATTATTAATGCTGATAAATTTATAGACGCCTCGTCACTTCAGACAGATGAGGAACTTGAAGCTGCGGCACTAAAGTATACAGTGTTTGGCAGAGTGCAGCCTGAACAGAAGAGAAGAATAATACAGGCTCTCAAAGATAACGGTGATGTGGTCGCAATGACCGGCGATGGTGTCAATGATGTACTTGCACTCAAAAGTGCCGATTGCAGCATAGCTTTTGGTTCCGGAAGTGAAGCGGCATGCAATGCGGCACAGATAGTGCTTGTTAATTCAGATTTTTCATGTATGCCATCAGTTGTTCTTGAAGGAAGAAGAGTAGTTAATAATATCCAAAGGACAGCCTCGCTGTTTCTTGTAAAGAATATATTTTCAATGCTTTTAGCATTGTTTACACTTATAGTAGGACACAGGTATCCATTGTATCCTACACAGCTGTCCCTGCTTGGGGCATTTACAATCGGTGCTCCGGGATTTTTTCTTGCAATGCAAAGAAACAGGAGCCGGATAAAAGGAAGATTTCTTGTGAATGTTGCTATTAAGGCACTTCCGGCAGCATTGACGGATTTTCTTCTCGTTGCGATATTTACTGTATACAATAATTTCAGTGGAATACCGCATGAACAGCTGTCAACATCAGTTACTTTTATCCTGCTCACAGTAGGAATGGCAGAATTGTATCGCGTATGCAGACCGTTTGATTTGTTCAGGGCAGTTGTTTGCGTGTTGATGGGAGCTGGAATAGTTGGTGGTATTCTGTTATTCCCGGGATTATTTGCAATAAGCAGCATGCCATTGCCATTGTTTGTAATGACATTTATATGGATGGCAGGTGCAATTCCTGTGTTTTATGGAATGTGTAAACTTATAGGAAAGTTATTTAACCGCTTTCTTTGAAAAATCAGTTGTTACCAGTTTGTTGTAAGGGACATTCTCGTCAAGTTCTCCGGCCTGTTTTAAAATGTCAGTAAGCAGAGAAAATGATGACTCTTCAAAAATAGTATCATTTTTCCATGTATCCTGTGATTTATAACGTTCAACTATTTTTGTGAGTGTCTGGATGTCAGTTTCTTTGAACTGTGGAGCTATAACGGCGGCGATTTCGCTGCTGTTGTGGCTGTTTACAAATTCAAGACCCTTTTGGATTGCATTGGTAAATGACTGTATTATTTCAGGATTATTCTTTAAAAAGCTTTTTTTGGCACAATATGCTGTATATGGAACATAACCGCTGTCTACGCCGAGCGAAGCAGCAATGTATCCTTTATTTTCTGACTCAATTGCTGTTGCAGATGGTTCAAATTCCACAGTAAAGTCCCCAAGACCAGACGCAAAAGCTGCAGCAGTTGAACCAAAATCGATATTTTGCACTATTTCAACATCTTTTTTACAATCAATATTATTTTTCTTTAAAATGTATTCGAGAAGCATCTGTGGCATGCCGCCGGCTCTTCCTCCGATGATAGTTTTTCCTTTTACATCACTCCATTTAAAATTACTTATATTATCTCTTGAGACAAGAAAATTACCGGCACGTTGTGTAAGCTGTGCAAAATTGACAGCATAATCTGAAGAACCACCGGTATATATATAAACAGAGGCTTCAGAACCCATAAAACCAATATCTGCATCTCCACTTATGAGTGCGGTCATAACTTTATCAGCACCAAAGCCGGTGACAAGAGTTAAATCAATGCCTTCGTCCTTGAAATATCCTTTTTCGATTGCCACATATTGAGGTGCGTAAAAAATAGAGTGTGCAACTTCATTCAGGGTGATTTTTCTGATATCATTTTTTTTTGTGTGTTTTGTACATCCTATAAGTGATATACATGTAAAAACCATAATCATAATAAGGGCGGTAAGCCGCTTAAATGCATGCTTCATAGAAACTCCATAAAACTTTTTTATTATAATATGTGAAATCAAAATAAGTGTTTCTTTTTTTTGGAAATTATGTTATCATATTAAAAAATATCATGTGCGGAATTTAAGCATGAAAGTGCTTAAATAAAGACAGCGGAAGGAGTAATCGCTATGTTTGGAAAAAATAAAAATAATAGTAATGTTAGTCATGATATAGATGTTATGATGCAGATGATGGACAAAGTCATACAGGGTGAATATGATGATATCGATGTAACGGCATTTGATAATCCGGCATATGGAGAGAAGCTTAATGAGCTGATTCATGCATTTAAGAAGTCAAATAACAACTTTGTTATGCGTCTTAATGAGGCTATGGAATCAATTGGCGATAATTCGTATGTAAAGAATACGCTTGATCAGGTACAGTCACAGACGGACTCAATAGCTGAGATGGAAGAAGCAAGTCATAATCTTGAAGAATCAATTAATAATATTTCAAAGACAGTTGGCGGTATTCAGGATAATACACATGAGATGCTTGCAGTAGCACAGAACAGTACAGCCAACATGAACGAAAGTATCAAGGTTGTAAACCAGTCATCAGAAAATATAAGCAGGATTAATGAACAGGTGCAGGAATTTCAGGATAAGATTGATAAAATCAGTGAGATTGTTGATATTGTTAAAAAAGTTGCCAGCCAGAGTAATCTCTTAGCACTTAATGCATCTATTGAGGCGGCAAGAGCAGGTGAAGCAGGAAAAGGATTTGCGGTTGTTGCAGACCAGGTAAGACAGCTTTCAAGTAATACATCAGAGTCAGCAGAAGATATCGTAAGATATGTTAATGAATTAAAAAATGATATCGGAGTTCTTGCTGAATCAATGAATGAGACAACTTCAAAACTTGAAGAAGGTAATAAAAAAGTTGAAGATTCACTTGTAGATATTGAAAAGATGGCATCACAGATGACAGAGATAAAAGATAAGATTGATGAAGTATTTTCTGATATTGATAAACAGTCAGAATTCACATCGGATTTTGCAAAACAGGTATCTAACATATCTGACAGTTACGAAGAACTGTCTAAGGATTGTAAAGAACAGGGTACGCATGTATACAAGATTGGACGTTATATTGATACGACAAGAAGTGATATGGTTCGAGGCTTTGCTGAGGTTACAACTCAGGACTGGCTCAGAATATTTGAGATAGACCACTTTATTCTTATGTGGCGTGTATATAACAATGTTGTTGATTTTGAACATTTAAAGATTACACAGCTTAATAATAATGAGACATGTAAGCTTGGTAAGTGGCTTGCAGCACAGACAGACCCGGCTATTACAGGATGTACTGAATTTGCAGAATTAAAAGCTTCACATAATGATATTCACAAGTATGCTACACAGTCATGGCAGGCAAAAGAAGATGGCAATGTAGAACTTGCTATGGAATACTTCAATAAGGCACATGATGCATTCTATGTATATCAGAAGAAGATAAAGAACATGCAGGCAAAGTTAAGACAGCTTGGTGAGACAGAATCAACTGAGATTGTTGTATTCCGTAACTAATATAAAAGACTGTTATATGTGGTATTTATTTGCAATATCGTATATGGCAGTCTTTTTGAAATATTAAAAATATTAGCAGATTATAGTAATTATCTGTGGAATGGAGGAAAATGTGAAAACTCCTATATATGTAATAGGGCATAGAAATCCTGATACAGATTCAGTGTGTTCAGCCGTATGTTATGCCAGGTTTAAAACTATTATAACAGGAGAACGTTATATTCCGAAAAGAGCAGGGCATCTTAATGAAGAGACACAGTTTGTGTTTAAAAATCTGGGAATAAAACCGCCGGAATATATGCGTGATGTACGGCCACAGGTTAAAGATGTTGATATACATTTTGTTGATGGTGTTGATGAAAATATTTCAATAAAACAGGCCTGGGAAATAATGAAAAAGAACAATGTTGTAACGCTTCCTATTGCAAGTGATGGAATTTTGAAGGGACTTGTTACAATAGGCGATATATCACGTTCATATTTTGAGGTTTATGACAGTAACATATTGTCAGTTGCAAAGACACGATTTGAAAATATTGTAGATACGTTGAAAGCAAAGGTTGTTACAGGCGATACAACACAGATAGTAGACAGCGGTAAAGTTGTAATAGCTGCAGCAAACCCTGACTTAATGGAACAATTTATCAATAAGGGAGATATAGTTATACTTGGAAACAGGTATGAAGCCCAGTTATGTGCTATAGAAATGGACGCAAGATGCATTGTTATATGTGAGGGTGCAGCAGTTTCAAAGACAATTATAAAGGTTGCACAAGAAAAAAATTGTGCTATTATTGTTACTGACTACGATACGTATACGGTTGCCAGACTTATAAACCAGAGCATACCCATAAGTTACTATATGATGCATTCGGAAGGCCTTATCACATTTAAGAATACAGATTTCATAGAGGATATTCAGGATGTCATGGCAAAAAAGCGTTTCCGTGATTTCCCGATAACAGATGAAAATGGTAAATATATCGGCATGATTTCGAGAAGAAATCTTTTAAAACATGGAAAAAAGAAGCTTATTCTGGTTGACCATAATGAGAGAAGCCAGGCTGTTGATGGTGTGGATACGGCTGATATTATGGAAATTATTGATCATCACCGTATTGGTTCAATACAGACAATGTTTCCTGTATTTTTCAGAAACCAGCCATTGGGCTGCACTGCGACTATAATATATAAGATGTATTGTGAACATAATCTTGTGCCGGAAAAAGATGTTGCAGCACTTTTATGTTCGGCAATAATATCAGATACATTAATTTTGAAATCTCCAACATGTACTGCAGATGATATTGAAGCCTGCAAAAAGCTTGCCAAGATTGCCGGTATTGACATAGAAGAGTATGGCAGGGCAATGTTTAAGGCCGGAAGCAATATCGAAAGCCGGACGCCTAAAGATTTGTTTAACAGAGATTTCAAGAAGTTTTCTGTAGGCGATGTTGTGATAGGCGTTGGCCAGGTCAACTGTATGGAACAGGAAGAAGTTCAGAATATAAAAGTGAAAATGAAAGATTATATCAGTACGGTTACCGGCGATAACGGAATGGATATGGTATTTTTTATGATTACTAATGTATTAGACGGCGGTTCTGAAGTTTTGTGCAGTGGCAAAAATGCCTCGGCAACAATATCACAGGCATTTAATGTTGGTACAACCGACGATTCAGTTTATCTTGATGGTGTTGTATCACGTAAGAAACAGATGCTTCCGGCAATTATGGAAGCATTGCAGCAATAGCAGAATTGTATGATAATCATATACGTATATTGAATGTTGAATGGAAAAAATTTCGGGAAATGAGGATTATAATGAAAAAGTTAAGAAGAGATGAGCCTTGCTGGTGCGGAAGTGGAAAAAATTATGGAGAGTGTCATGCTGACTTCGACAGAAAAATAGAGACATTCAGGAAAAAATTCCACAAAGTTCCACCTAGAAGCATCATTAAAAATGAATATCAGCTTGAAAAAATGCGTGAAAGTGCCAAAATCAACATAGCAGTTCTTGATTATGTAGGTGAACATATTAAAGCCGGGATGACAACAGAAGAAATTGACCAGATGGTATATGAAAAGACAACGGCAATGGGAGGAATTCCGGCACCGCTTAATTATGAGGGATTTCCAAAGAGCGTGTGTACGTCAATTAATAATGAAGTATGCCATGGTATTCCATCAAGTAATATAAAGTTAGTTGATGGCGACATTATAAATGTTGACTGTTCAACAATTCTTGATGGGTATTTTTCTGATTCATCAAGAATGTATTGCATAGGAAATGTTTCTCCTGAAAACAAAAAGCTCGTTGATGTAGCAAAGGAGTGTGTTGAACTTGGACTTAAACAAGTTAAACCATGGGGACACCTTGGAGATGTTGCACAGGCGATTAATGATCATGCAAGGGCAAATGGCTATTCTGTAGTAAGAGATGTCGGCGGACACGGAATCGGACTTGAATTCCATGAGACACCATTTGTAAGTTATGTTATCAAAAAAGGAACAGGAATGGTTATGGCACCTGGAATGGTATTCACAATTGAACCTATGATAAATATGGGTGTGCCTGACATTTATGTTGATGAAGATAATGGCTGGACAATATATACAGACGATGATGAGCCATCGGCACAGTGGGAAATTATGGTTCTTGTCACAGATACCGGTTACGAAGTAATGAGCTGGTAAAATAAATATAATATTGAAAAATTATTGCGGCAGCCGCCAGAATTTATGTTTATACAAGATTCTGGCGGCTGCCGTTAAATGTTAAAAAATATACTGCTTAACCGGATTAATAGAATGGGTAAGTCTCATGTAAGCAGTCTGATTTTGTGTAATTATATAAAAAAAGAAGCCGAAATTCGACTTCTTAAACAAAAGAGCGCGAGACGGGGATCGAACCCGCGACCCCCTCCTTGGCAAGGAGGTGCTCCACCACTGAGCCACTCGCGCATAAACTATTTAACTATGCCAGCATTTATCTACAATGCCGAACGCAAGTATCATTTTACATAAAATTCTATAAATTGTCAAGGGGTAAATTTGAAAAAATATATTTTTTTTGTATGAAAATATGAAGACACCAAATTATATTCAAAGCATAGACTAAATAGAACATTAACTGTTATGAGGTTTTTATGAACTGTCCAAATTCTGTACAGCTTCAGGTTGTTGGAATGGCTTATGTTCCATGGCAGCGTTGGGGCGACATATATGAACCATGTAAGGCATTGGCAAGAGGGACTATTTTTGCAGCCTTGGATAAACCTTTTAAAGGAGGCTGTCGATGAATAACAATTATATGAGAAATGCAAATATGCGAAACTGTGGATGCAGCCAGCAAAACAGAAATATGCAGCAGCGAAATGCCATGCCGGCAGTTGAGACGTATAATAAAAATAAAGGACTTATGAGTATATATGAACTTGGGTTTGCCATGACAGAAGCTCTATTATACCTTGATACGCACCCCGATGATGCCGAAGCTATTGAATATTATAATTCAATAAAACCACAATATTCCGAAGCTGTTGCTGATTATGAGGAGTGTTTTGGTGCAATCATTGCAACCGGCACTAACGGATGTGGTTACTGGAACTGGCAGGCGACACCACTTCCATGGGAAAAGGAGGGCTGTTGATATGTGGAATTATGAAAAAAGGCTTGAGTATCCTATAAATATTAAACAGACAAATCCGGCACTTGCGGCTATGATTATCAGTCAGTATGGTGGACCTGACGGCGAGCTTGGGGCTTCAATGCGTTATATTTCGCAACGTTATACCATGCCTGACCGTGCTGTGGCGGGACTTCTTACAGATATTGGAACAGAAGAACTCGCTCACTTTGAGATGATTAGCACAATGGTGCATCAGCTCACACGTAACATGACGGTTGAACAGCTTAAAGGAACGCCGTTTGAAGCATACTATGTTGACCATACGGCGGGAATCTGGCCGCAGGCTGCAGGTGGAATTCCTTTCAATGCGTGCGAATTCCAGTCAAAAGGTGATGCAATTACAGATTTAACAGAAGACATGGCAGCGGAGCAGAAGGCACGTTCAACATATGAGAATCTTATAAGGCTTACAGATGACCCGGATGTGCTTGACCCATTGAGATTTTTGAGGGAGAGAGAAATAGTGCATTTTCAGAGATTTGGCGAAGCACTTTCAATGATTCAGGATAGTCTCAACTCAAAGAATTTTTATGCATTTAATCCGGAGTTTGACAAAGGCTGCAAATAATCAGATAATAGCAATAATACATGTCAATAATGATGTGGATTAATTGAAAGGAATTTGCATGCAGATGAAAGAAAAAATATTTACAATACCGGTTAACGATGCTTTTGACAGTGGATGTGAGTGTCCGGTATGTTATATGAAGCGTGAGCTTGAAAATGCAGCGGTTGAATATACGATGGGTCCCAGCTATATGGAGGATGATATAAGAGCAAAGACAGATGAGCTTGGATTTTGTGAAAAACATATCAAAGATGTGTACAATTGTGAAAATAGGCTTGGTTTTGCACTTGTAATGAAAACTCATATGGATAGGGTTATAGCAGATATATCAAAAAAGGCACAGGAGCCTGTAAAAGGTAAAAAGCTGTTTTCAAAAGTGCAGCCTAATGGCATATCAGATTATACCAAAGAACTTAATACAAAATGTTTTGTATGTGAGAGGATAGAAGATACATTTAAAAGATATATAGATACAATAATTTATCTTTACAAACAGGATGAATCATTTAGGAAAAAATACAATGAGTGCCAAGGATTTTGTACGCAACACTACGGAATTCTCATAGAAGAGGCATCATCAAAAATGAGTGGTCAGATTCTTAATGATTTAGTTGAACAGACCAATAGGTTATATCTTGAAAACATGAAGCGTGTTCGTGATGATGTTGAATGGTTTATCAACAAATTTGACCATAAATATGCTGATGAACCTTGGAAAAATGCAAAAGATTCGCTTACAAGAGCAATGATAAAAACAGCTTCTGTTCTTCCTGAAGAAGAAAAGAAGAAAAAGTAAATTAAAACCCACGGAGCACTGAACTGATGGTGTTTCGTGGGCTTTTATTAAATGATTTAATAAATAAAGAACTGTTTTATTCTTTTTCTTTGTGGGTATTGATACTTATTGATACATATTCGCGTGGAGTATCATTAGTCAGAGATTCAAAGTCTATAGTATTAATGTCATCATTTTCATTATCAGCCGTGATTTCATCGGCAGTTTTATCAGCATTTTTATTTTTTCTATATTTAGTGAAGCAAGCAGCCAATGTGGCGGCAACAGCTCCGACAGCACCCGCGGCAGCAGTCAAAGCAATAATTTTCTTAGAATTCTTAGCCATATAATCCTCCTTGTTTTGCGAAGCAAAATGCGACTGCCCTTGCAGGAGCAGAGGATTTAGCCTCCTTGTTTTGCGAAGCAAAATGCGACTGCCCTTGCAGGAGCAGAGGATTTAGCCTCCTTGTTTTGCGAAGCAAAACAAGAAAAACTTAAAGTTTTTCTTGTTATCGCGGTATTCGCCAAGGTTTTAAGCAAGCTTAAACTTTGGCTCATTACTCGCGTAAATCCGTGCCCTTGCAGGAGCAGAGGATTTAGCCTCCTTGTTTTGCGAAGCAAAACTGTCATTGTGTTACATTGTTTCTAAGTATTCTACTCTATAAACAAAATTTTTTAAAGTGCAAAATATAAAATAATAATAAAAATTCGTATTTTGCAGTTACAGTGTGATATTATATGAGAAAAATGAGCAATAATATTACATGACAGATATGGGGTATACATATGGACGTTGAATATAAAGGAAAAGATACTATAATACATAATCTGAAAGATTTTGATCTGGGACAGACGATGGAGTGCGGACAGTGTTTTCATTTTCAGAAAATTGATGATGATGAATATGGAATGTCAGCATATGGAAAATTTCTGCATGCAGCCCAGAAGGATGATAAACTGTATTTATTTGATACAACAAAAGAAGAATTTGAAAAAATATGGTGTCATTATTTCGATTTGGATAGAGATTATGGTGAAATAAAGTCATTTTTGTTGAAAGAAGATGAAAAATTGCGTGAGGCTGTGGAAAAGATGTGGGGTGTAAGAATTCTTAATCAGGAATTTTTTGAGACATTGATTTCATTTATAATTTCGCAGAATAAGCAGATTCCGCATATCAAACAGATCGTTGCAAGAATTTCACACGATTACGGCAAATATCAGGGAAGTGTTGGCGGGATTGATTTCTATGGCTTTCCGACGCCACAGCAGTTGTCACAAGCAGATATAGATGCATTGAGAGAGTGCAAAACGGGATTTCGTGCTCCATATATTTATAATGCGGTTGAATTTGTGAATAATGAAATAATAAAAGAAGAGAATTTAAGAAAATGTGGTGTGGATGAATGTCGTGAACAGCTTATGAAAATAAAAGGTGTGGGAATGAAGGTTGCTAACTGTGTGAGCCTTTTTGGATTAGGTTACAGGGAAGCATTCCCGGTTGACGTCTGGATAAAGAGGATTATGCAGAGTCTTTATTTTGATGGCAAGGAACATTCCAACGCGGAAATAGAATCATACGGCGTGGAGCATTTCGGAAAATATGGCGGCTATGCACAGCAGTATCTCTTTTATTATGGAAAATCAGAAAAAATAGGATTGAAAAATAAGACAAATTAGTTCCTTATTGAACAGCAAAAAAATATTAAAAAATTATAATGAAATCATTAAATAAATAATATATTTAAAATAGCTGTTGACAAACAAAAAGGGTAGTGATATTTTAATGTTATCGTAATTAGCACTCGAAAATAATGAGTGCTAACAGAACAAGAGCTGCCAGCAAGGAAAGAATCAATGACAGCAGAATGGAGGAATATTAATTATGAAGTTAGTACCATTGGGCGACAGAGTCGTAATTAAAGCATTAGTTGCAGAAGAAACAACAAAGTCAGGCATTGTTTTACCTGGTCAGGCAAAGGAAAAACCACAGCAGGCAGAGGTAGTTGCAGTAGGACCTGGCGGAATGGTAGATGGCAAAGAAGTTAAGATGCAGGTTAAGGCCGGAGATAAGATTATTTATTCTAAATATGCAGGAACAGAAGTTAAGCTTGAAGATGAAGAATATATAATTGTTAAGCAGTCAGATATTCTTGCAATAATTGAATAATAGATAATATAGGCATTGAATTATAATTTGATTTAATATTTAATCAGGAGGCAATAATTATGGCAAAGGAAATTAAATATGGCATAGATGCAAGAAAAGCACTTGAAGCAGGTGTTAACCAGCTTGCAGATACAGTAAGAGTAACACTCGGACCTAAGGGAAGAAACGTAGTCCTTGATAAATCATACGGTGCACCGCTTATTACTAACGATGGTGTTACAATTGCAAAGGACATTGAACTTGAAGATAAGTTTGAAAATATGGGTGCACAGCTTGTTAAGGAAGTTGCAACAAAGACTAATGATGTTGCAGGTGATGGTACAACAACAGCCACAGTTCTTGCACAGGCAATGGTAAATGCCGGTATGAAGAATCTTGCAGCAGGTGCTAATCCTATTATTTTAAGAAGAGGTATGAAGAAAGCTACTGATTGTGCAGTGGAAGCAATTGCAAAGATGAGCCAGAAGGTTACTGGCAAAGACCAGATTACAAAGGTAGCTTCAATTTCAGCAGGTGACCCGGAAGTAGGACAGCTTGTTGCTGATGCAATGGAGAAGGTTTCTAATGATGGTGTCATCACAATTGAAGAGTCTAAGACAATGAAGACAGAACTTGACCTTGTTGAAGGTATGCAGTTCGACAGAGGATATATTTCAGCATATATGGCAACAGATATGGATAAGATGGAAGCAAATCTTGATGACCCATATATCCTTATTACAGATAAGAAGATTTCTAACATTCAGGAAATTCTTCCAATTCTTGAACAGATTGTACAGAGCGGTGCAAAGCTTCTTATTATCGCTGAAGATATTGAAGGTGAAGCACTTACAACACTTATTGTTAATAAATTAAGAGGAACATTCAATGTTGTCGGTGTTAAGGCTCCGGGCTATGGTGACAGACGCAAAGAAATGTTAAAGGATATTGCAATTCTTACAGGTGGTCAGGTTATTTCGGAAGAACTTGGACTTGAACTTAAAGATACAACAATGGATATGCTTGGACGTGCTAAGTCAGTTAAGGTTCAGAAGGAAAATACTGTAATCGTTGACGGCGAAGGCAACAAGGAAGATATTCAGGCAAGAATTGCACAGATTAAGGCTCAGCTTGAAGAGACAACATCTGATTTTGATAAAGAAAAACTTCAGGAAAGACTTGCAAAACTTTCTGGCGGTGTTGCTGTTATCCGTGTCGGTGCAGCTACAGAAACAGAAATGAAAGAGAATAAGTTAAGACTTGAAGATGCTCTTGCAGCTACAAAGGCAGCAGTTGAAGAAGGTGTTATCTCAGGTGGTGGTTCAGCATATATCCATGCATCTAAGGAAGTTGAAAAACTTACTAAGACACTTTCTGGCGATGAAAAGACTGGTGCTGAGATTATTCTCAAGGCTCTTGAAGCTCCACTCTTCCATATTGCAGCTAATGCCGGTCTTGAAGGTGCGGTTATTATCAACAACGTAAGAGAATCAGAAGTGGGTACAGGTTTTGATGCGTTAAATGAAACATATGTAAATATGATTGATGCAGGTATCCTTGACCCTGCAAAGGTTACAAGAAGTGCATTACAGAATGCTACAAGTGTTGCATCTACACTTCTTACAACAGAATCAGTTGTTGCAACTATTAAAGAAGATACTCCAGCAATGCCAGCAGGTGGTGCCGGAATGGGAATGATGTAAAATATGTATAATGTTTCAACAGAGCAGATAATAAAGGTAAAAGCACCTAAGAATGCACTTATCTTTAAAATAATAATGATAATAGCATGTATTCTTGCGGTTACAACAATTCCACAGACACATGCATTTGGTCTTCTGTTATTTGCTGTACTTGTAGTGTTTACTGTTTTTGTATTCAGATATTACAATGCGGAATATGAGTATTCACTTGTTGACGGAGAACTTACAGTAGACAGGATTATGGCAAGAACAAGAAGAAAAAGATGTGGTGTCTACGATTTAAGTAAAGCTGAGCTTGTTGCAAAGACAGGAAGCCAGGATGCTTTGAGAATGGAACACAGACAGTTAAGAACACATGATTATACTTCCAATGAAGGGAATGAAGCTGTTGTCATTTATACATTTAATGTAAATAATGAGATGGAGAGACTACTCATAGAACCGTCAGAGTCAATGCTTGAAGCGGTAAAAGAAACAGTCCCTAAGCAGTCATATAAGGTTGACTGATAAAATATACAATGTTTTTTAATACAATAGCAAATGGAAAGATGAGAAAAAATTTCTTGACTTTCTATTTGCTATTTGTTATATTGTCTGATAATATTATAGCAAGGGCGGACGAAGATGTACGCCGAAAGAGATATCCGAAACGAATAAGTATTCGGATATTTTTGCAACATAAAGATAATATAAAAGAAAGCGAGGATAAAGATTACAATGGGTAAAATTATTGGCGAAGGAATTACATTTGATGATGTGTTATTAGTACCACAGTATTCAGAAGTAACACCTAACATGATTGACTTATCAACACAGCTTACAAAGAATATTAAGCTTAACATTCCGCTTATGAGTGCGGGAATGGATACAGTAACAGAACATAGAATGGCAATTGCCATGGCAAGACAGGGCGGTATCGGTATTATTCATAAAAACATGTCTATCGAGCAGCAGGCAGAAGAGGTTGATAAGGTTAAGCGTTCAGAAAACGGTGTAATCACAGACCCATTTTATCTTCATCCTGATAATACACTTGCAGATGCAAATGACCTTATGGGTAAGTTCAGAATTTCAGGTGTTCCTATTACAGATGATAACGGTAAGCTTGTTGGTATCATCACAAACAGAGACTTAAAGTTTGAAGAAAATTTTGACCGTCCAATCAGTGAATGTATGACAAGTGAGAATCTTATTACTGCACCAGTTGGAATTACACTTGATGAAGCAAAGAAGATTCTTGCAAAGGCAAGAAAAGAAAAGCTTCCTATTGTTGATAATGATTTCAAATTAAGAGGGCTTATCACAATTAAGGATATTGAAAAGCAGATTAAGTATCCGGCATCAGCACATGATTCACAGGGCAGACTTCTTGCAGGTGCCGCAGTAGGCATAACATCTAATGTTATGGACAGAGTACAGGCTCTTGTTGATGCAAAGGTTGACTGTATTGTTATTGACTCAGCACATGGTCATTCAAAGAATATTATTACAACATTAAAGAATATTAAGTCAGCATTCCCTGATTTACAGGTTATTGCCGGTAATATTGCAACAGGAGCAGCTGCAAAAGCTCTCTGTGAGGCTGGTGTAGATGCTGTCAAAGTTGGTATCGGACCTGGTTCTATCTGTACAACAAGAGTTGTAGCGGGTATTGGTGTACCTCAGGTTACAGCCGTTATGAGTGCATATGAAGAAGCTAAGAAGTATGGAATTCCTGTTATCGCTGATGGTGGTATCAAGTATTCAGGTGATATTGTTAAGGCTATTGCAGCCGGCGGTAATGTATGTATGCTCGGAAGTCTTCTTGCAGGATGTGATGAAGCACCTGGTACATTTGAGTTGTTCCAGGGAAGAAAATACAAAGTATACAGAGGTATGGGTTCTATCGCAGCTATGGAAAACGGAAGTAAAGACAGATATTTCCAGACAGGTGCAAAGAAACTGGTTCCAGAAGGCGTTGAAGGACGAGTTGCATATAAGGGACTTGTTGAAGATACAATATTCCAGCTTATGGGTGGTCTCCGTTCAGGTATGGGCTATTGTGGAGCACCTACAATTCCTGTACTTCAGGAGACTGGTCAGTTTATTAAGATGTCATCAGCAGCATTAAGAGAGAGTCATCCACATGATATTCATATCACAAAGGAAGCTCCTAACTACAGTGTTGAAGATAAATAAATTAATAATTATTGTGTAATTGTGAAAAAGAGGGTTCAATTTGAACTCTCTTTTTCTTGATTTTTTTACTATTTAGGGTATACTTATTATGTTATATTGATTTTTCAATGGAGTCGTGAAAAAGAAAAGACTAGAAACCTGGAGGGGTCCTATGGGAGATATTTTACTAAGCAGTTATATAGCAAAGAACCGCAACGGTGCTAATTTTACCGATGCGGAATTAAAAGCATTAAAAGAGGGCAATCTTGACAATATGGTATCGATATTTGTGCCTATGAAAAACGACAAATATGTCCAGCAGTTACAGTGCGTTTTAAAGAGCATGAGATACTATATGGGAGAAGATGTAAGTCTTTTGCAGGTTAATCTTGAAGATAATCATCGTGAGCACTTTGTCGGATGCCAGATGATGGATGGCGATGAAGAAGTATTTTTTGCAATAGGCGGAAGCGATGACGCACTTATAAAGGTTGCATCAAGATTTGCACAAGTTGATTTTGATGAATTTGATTCGGATGCATATGATGCAATATGCGAGTTTATCAACTGTACTAACGGAATGTTCGCAACAAAGCTGAGTGATCAGGAAATTGAGGTGATATTAAGACCGCCTGTATTTTATGGTGATGCCAGCATATCCGGTGATAATGGATTTTATGTTGTGACAATGGAAATTGACGGAACTGAGTTTAATGTGATTATGTCAGTATCTGACAAGGTACGTTTAAAAACTATAAAAACTAATTGTGTTTAATGCAGAGGGAGATTTGTTATGGCAAAGATATTAATTGTAGATGATTCAAAGACATCAAGAAGATTTTTAAGAAATATGCTTGAAAAGGCTGGACATGAAATTATAGATGAAGCAGTTAATGGAAGAGAAGGCGTTGATAAATACAAAGAATTACATCCTGATATAGTCACTATGGATATAACAATGCCGGTTCTTGACGGAATAGATGCAGTTGGCGAGATTATGGATTATGATAAAGAGGCTAAAGTTATCATGGTAACAGCTGCAGGACAGAAAAACAATATGGTTGAAGCATTAAAGAAAGGTGCATCAGACTTTATTCAGAAACCATTCGAGAGTGATGTTATTCTTGAAGTGGTTCAGAAAGTATTAGAAGAATAGGAATAAGTATGTATAATTATAAACTGGTAATACAATATGATGGAACAAGATACGATGGATGGCAGCGTATGGGAAAGGATGAGTCCATCAATACGATTGAATATAAGATTGCTGAGATATTAAGAAAGATGACGGGTGAGGAAATCCAGATATTTTGCGGATGCAGGACAGAAAAAGGTGTCCATGCAAGAGGTCAGGTTATCAATTTCAAGCTTGATGAGCAAAAGAAACCTTATGAAGTGAAAAATTATCTCAACAGATACCTTCCAAGGGATATTGCTGTTATATCAGCAGAGGTTGTGCCGGAAAGATTTCACAGTCAGCTTAATGCAAAAGGAAAGGTGTATGTATACCAGCTTGACACAGGTGATGTGGCTGATGTATTTGAGAGAAGATACAGATATAATACATTTGAGAAGCCTGATTTTAAAGCGATGAGAAAAGCTGCCGGGTATTTTGCCGGCGAGCATGATTTTAAAGCATTTACAACTGCTAAGAAGAGTAAATCAACTGTACGTACAATTAATTCAATTGATATAGTGGAAAATGGCGATAAAGTAAAGATAGTAATATCTGCCAATGATTTTTTACATAATATGGCACGATATATGATTGGTATGCTGCTTGATGTTGGCAATGGATTAAAGAAGCCTGAAGCAGTAAGAGATATTATGGATGGCAAAGATGTACAGATGTCACTTCCGGCAGAAAGTTACGCACTTTTTCTTGAAAAAATCATATACCAGGAGGCATAATTATATATGAAAACAATTATAGAACATATTGGTGATGTTGTCAGCAAAGCGTTTGAGGAATGTGGATATGACGCATCATATGCAAAGATTACAATATCCAACAGACCTGATTTATGCGAATATCAGTGCAATGGTGCGATGGCGGCAGCAAAAGCATACAAGAAAGCACCATTTATGATTGCAGATGAGGTAGTAGAAAAATTATCAGGCAGCTCAATGTTTGAAAAGGTTGAGAGTGTAAAGCCTGGATTTATTAATATCAATATATCAGCAGGATATATTGCTGATTTTGTGAACAGCATGTCTGAAAAAGAAAAATTCGGATATGAACCACAAGTGACTAATAAGACTGTAATAGTTGACTATGGTGGAGCTAATGCGGCGAAACCTCTTCATGTTGGACATCTTCGTTCGGCAGTAATCGGCGAGAGTGTTAAAAGAATTCAGAAATATGCAGGCAATAATGTAATTGGAGATGTACATCTTGGAGACTGGGGTCTTCAGATGGGACTTATTATAGAAGAGTTAAGGGACAGAAAGCCTGAGCTTCCGTATTTTGATGAGAATTACACAGGTGAATACCCAGCTGAACCACCATTCACAATATCAGAACTTGAAGAAATATATCCGACAGCAAGTGCAAAGTCAAAAGATGATGAAGCATTTCTTGCAAGGGCCCATGAAGCAACATTGAAACTTCAGAGTGGCGATAAAGCATGTACTGCTATATGGCATCATATAATGAATGTATCAAAGGCTGATTTGAAGAAAAATTATGATAATCTTAATGTTCATTTTGACCTTTGGAAAGGTGAAAGTGATGCACAGCCATACATTCCTGATATGATACAGTCAATGATAGACAGTGGACTTGCATATGAAAGCCAGGGAGCGACAGTTGTTGATATACAGGAAGACACAGATACGAAGGAACTTCCTCCATGTATCATAAGAAAGTCAGATGGTGCAGCACTTTATGCGACATCGGACCTTGCCACACTTGTAGAAAGAGAAAAACTGTATCATCCTGATTCATATATTTACCTTGCAGACAAACGTCAGGAGCTTCATTTTACACAGGTGTTCAGAGTTGCGAAAAAGGCTGGAATTGTAAAGTCTGACGCTGATATGACATTTCTGGGCTTCGGCACAATGAACGGAAACGATGGAAAGCCGTTTAAGACACGTTCTGGTGGTGTTATGAGACTTGAAAATCTTATAGCAGATATTCAGGATGCTGTTTATGGAAAAATAACTGAAAACAGGACAATGGATCAAGCAGAAGCCAGAGATACTGCACGTATAGTCGGGCTTGCAGCATTAAAGTATGGTGATCTTTCTAATCAGGCTTCAAAAGATTATGTGTTTGATGTTGAAAGATTTACTTCATTTGAGGGAAATACAGGTCCATATATTCTCTATACAATAGTAAGAATTAAATCAATTCTTGCAAAATATGCAGCAGAGGGTGGTAAGACAGACAATCTTAAATTGCTTCCACCAGTGAGTGCTTCTGAGAAGAATCTTGAACTGGCACTTGTAAAATATCTTGATGTGATGGAAGCTGCTTACATGGATAAAGCACCTCATAAAATCTGTCAGTATATTTATGAGATTTCAAATGTTTTTAATGGATTTTATCATGATACAAAGATACTTGCGGAGCAGGATAAAGAAAGAAAAGAAAGCTATATATCATTGATTTCACTTACGAAGGATATTCTTTTAAGCTGTATAGATTTGCTTGGAATAGAATGTCCTGAGAGGATGTAAAAAGGAGGAATAAACCGGGGCACAACCTTGGATTTATGTTTAGATATGAAATTATTATCATTTGCCATTCCATGCTATAATTCAGCGGATTATATGGAAAAATGTATTAAGTCAGTTCTTATTGGCGGTGAGGATGTAGAAGTTATAATTGTTGATGATGGTTCGACAAAGGATGATACTGCAGAAATAGCAGACAGATATGCCAAGATGTATCCTACTATAGTAAAAGCTGTTCATCAGGAAAATGGCGGACATGGACAGGCTGTGAATACAGGACTTGCACATGCCACAGGAAAGTTTTTTAAAGTGGTTGACAGCGATGACTGGGTAGATGCCAGAAGTTACAAAAAGATTCTTACAACTTTAAAAAACTTTGTAGAAGGCGAAGAACCGGATATGGTTATTGCCAATTATGTATATGATAAAGTTGGTGCTAAGAGAAAAAAGGTGATTCATTATGATAATGTATTTCCTGTTGAGCAGATGTTTGGCTGGGATGATATAGGTAAGTTTAAAATAGACCAGTACATACTCATGCATTCTGTTATATACAGGACACAGCTTTTAAAAGATTGTGCGTTACAGCTTCCTAAGCATACGTTTTATGTTGATAACATATTTGTATTTGAACCGCTTCCATATGTTAAGAAAATGTATTACATTAATACTAATTTTTATAGATATTTTATCGGAAGAGACGACCAGTCTGTCAATGAAACAGTTATGATTTCAAGAATAGACCAGCAGATACGTGTCACAAAGCGTATGATTGATTCATTTATTAAAAGCGGCGTACAGAATAAAAAATGCAGGATGTATATGCGTAATTATTTGAGGATAATGATGGAAGTATCATCAATATTTCTTATATTATCAGGCACAAAAGAAAATTTTGAAAAGAAAGAAGAACTTTGGAATTATGCAAAGAAAAGTGATGCAAAGCTGTATCGTTCACTTAGATACAGTGTGCTTGGCAATTCTGTAAATATTCCGGGAAAGAGCGGAAGATGGCTTTCAAGAATGGGATATAAAGTTATGAATAAGCTTATTGGATTTAATTAGAATTTTATAATGGGAGATGTATAAAATATGATTCTTGATTTATTTAAACTTGATGGTAAAGTTGCTGTTGTTACAGGTGCCAATACAGGACTTGGACAGGGAATGGCGATTGCTCTTGCACAGGCTGGTGCAAAAGTTGTTCTTGTGGGAAGAAGAAATTGCGATGAAACCCAGGCAAAAATTGACGAATTTGGAGGACAGTCAGCACAGGTGCTTGCTGATTTATCATTGACAGAGAGTGTTGACCAAGTTCTTTCAGGTGCACTTGATGCATTCGGACGAGTTGATATTCTTGTTAATAATGCGGGAATAATAAAAAGATGTGATGCGATTGATGTGCCAAAGCAAGACTGGGATTCAGTGATTAATGTCAATCTTAATATGGTATTTTTACTTTGTCAGGCATTTGCAAAGCAATATGTAAAACAGGGCGATGGTGGTAAGATTATCAATGTATGCTCAATGCTTTCATTTCAGGGTGGAATACGAGTTCCGGCATATACTGCAAGTAAGAGTGCGGTTATGGGACTTACAAAAGCACTCGCAAATGAATGGGCATCAAAAGGAATTCAGGTAAATGCGATAGCACCTGGATATATGGCAACTAATAATACATCACAGCTTAGAAGTGATACAGACAGAAGCGAGGCTATTCTTGACAGAATACCGGCAGGACGCTGGGGAACACCTGAAGATATGCAGGGAGCAGCAGTATTTCTTGCATCAAAAGCCTCTGACTATGTTAATGGTTACACAGTTGCTGTTGACGGCGGCTGGCTTGCAAGATAAATATAAAAACGGATTCATGCATGTATAAAGCATGAATCCGTTTTTTTGCATGTTTCAATAAAACATGTCTTCAATATAATTTTAAAATAAAACTTTGCATTTATTCATATCAACATGGCTTTTTATAAAATCAGAGGCTGCATTACGCTGGTTTTCAGGAATGTCAGCTTCACGAAGCATAACAGTCATTTTTGAATTTTCAAAAAGCATATAGTAACCGAATTTTTTATATATAGTAGTAAATGAATCCCATTCATAGTTGAGTGTCTTGTCATAGTCAGGAATTTCAGCGAGAATTCCCGAATCCATAAGTGTAATTGTACATGGAGCACTCTCAGAAGCCTCGCGGTTTTTTAAGTGATAATTAACACTGCTTTTGAACTGGAAGAAAAATATATAAATCGGGTATGCCCAGCATGCCGCATATATAACTGCCAGGTACGTATTGAGAAATCCCAGTACAATAAGAACAATTGTTATGGCGGCAGGTGTCCATGTTAAAATAGTCTCGACAGGATTTCTTACAAATCTGTTCCAGAAAACAATTTTTTTGTATTCATCACCGCTTGCTTTAAGTGTAGTCTTATATTTTATATAATCCATGAAAAAACCATCCTTTAATAAATGAAATGTAATATATAACGCCCATAAAAATGCACTTTGATATAATAACATTATATTTAATTTTATACAAGGTGTTTGCAAAGATGATAAAATAATATATAATAAGATACAGAAACCATAGTTGGTGACATTGGTTGCTTACATAATTTAAAAAAGAAGGTTTGAGTGTAGTATAGTGGATAATTATATTATGAAGGATGAAGTGATGACAAATATAGTTTCATTGCTTGAATCTGATGAGACATTTGCAGAGATTGTTGAAAAAATACTCAGAGAAGCAGAGAGATATCTTTGTACTTCACATGCGGCAGTGCTTCAGGTAAGCACAGATGGTAAACTGATTAATACAGTTATAAGTTATGCCGGTGAAGGCGAACTGCCTCTTAAAATAAACAATATACCAAAATCAAAGTTTTTGATAGGCAGTGATGAGTTAAAATGTTGTGCAACAGGCAGATGTAGTGAAGAAGAAAAATATGCACTTGAGGCATTCGGAGTAAGGTCAAGCGTAGTAGTACCTATATTTATCAATGATTCGTGTGCCATGTATTTTGCTGTATTTGATGTCCGTAATGAGCTTTGCTTCGATAAAGTGAGAATGCAGTTTATCAGGGATGTATCAAGGATAATACAGAGCATAGCACAAAAGAAGGTTACTAATAATTCGTTATTGTCATCTTACGAAGTATTAAGGGATATTTTGAGCAGTATCGGCTCCGGAATAATGGTCTTTGATAAGCACGGCGATGAGATTTATTTTGAAAATGACGTGGCAAGAAAGACTGATGAAGTAAGACGTACAATACAAAAGTGCGTAAAAGAAAGAGTTATAAGACAGGATAATGCCAAGAAGCCGGAAAACGATGAAGAGACTGAGACAGAAAGACCGATAGAACATTATGATCCGGAATCAGGTCTGTGGTTTGAAATTAAGTTTTCTGACCTGACATGGATAGACGGAAGTGCTGTTATTGTATGCACAGCTGTTGATATAACGCAGAAAAAGAAGAATCAGCAGAAGATAGAATATCAGGCAAATAATGATTTTCTCACAGGACTTTATAACAGAATGAAGTGTGAACTTGACCTGAGAAATATTATCCGTGATGCAGTATGTTCCAATCAGAAAGGTGCATTAATGTTTATTGACCTTGATGATTTTAAACATATCAATGACGGGTTGGGACACCAGTATGGCGATTTGTTATTACAGCAGATAGCAGCCGGATTGCAGGGAATTCCAGGGCTTCGTGGACACTGTTACAGAATGGGCGGAGATGAATTTGTTGTAATAGTAAAGCCTGAACAGTTTATCGGAATTTCCAAAATCATAAAAAATGTCGTTGCATTATTTAACAGGCCATGGTATCTGAGAGGAACGGAATATTTCTGTACAATGAGCATGGGTGTTGCAACATTTCCTGATAACAGCGATGACGTGCATGAAATAGTTAAAATGGCAGATATGGCAATGTATGATGCCAAGAGAAGCGGAAAGAACAGATATAATTTCTATGACGGAAGCAAGAATCACAATACGGTCCAGAGACTTGATATAGAAAATAATATGAGGCAGGCGGTTGCGTCACAGATTCATGAATTTGTAGTATTTTACCAGCCGGTTGTTGATACTGTTACCAAAAAATGTATGTCATGTGAGGCACTTGTACGATGGGACAGTAAAGCACTCGGATTTATGGGACCAGGGGATTTTATACCGCTTGCTGAATACCTCGGACTTATAACAGATATAGGAGATTATGTGCTGGAAGAAGCATGCAGGCAGTGTAAGATATGGAATGACAAAGGATACAAGGATTTTCATATTAATGTCAATCTGTCCGTAGTACAGCTACTTCAGCAGAATGTTGTTGAGAATGTCGGACGTATATTAAGCAGGACAGGTGTTAATCCGAGAAATATAGTTCTTGAGATAACAGAGTCATTTGCAATAAATGATATGGAAAGAGTCCTTAAAATTATTTCCGGTTTAAAGGCACTCGGTCCAAGAATTGCACTTGATGATTTCGGAACAGGATATTCATCGCTTAATTATATAAAACAGCTTCCGCTCAATATTATAAAAGTGGATAAAACATTTATTGATGATATAGTTGAAGATGAATATGCACAGGCTTTTGTAAAGCTTATTGTTGATTTGTCAAAGACAATCGGAACACAGATTGTTGTTGAGGGTATCGAGGATATTGAACAATATAATCTTTTAAAGGAGATAGGTGTTAATTATATTCAGGGATATTACTTTGGCAAGCCGGTTCCGGCAAACCAGTTTGAATTTGAATATCTTGGAAAAGTACTGAATGATAATAAATAGGATACAATAGATTGTTGTGTCGGGAAGGAGAGGATAATGAAAACGTTAATTAAGGGAGGAAGGGTATTAGACCCTGCCAGCAAAACAGATGCTGTAAAGGATGTTCTTTTTGAGGATGGTGTTATCCTTAAAGTGGCAGAAAATATTACAGATGATGCAGAAAATGTTATTGACGCAGACGGGATGTTTGTAATGCCGGGACTTATAGATTTACATGTCCATTTCAGGGAGCCTGGTTTTGAGCATAAAGAGACAATCCGTACAGGTGCGAGAGCAGCTGCAAGAGGTGGATTTACAACGGTTTGTGCCATGCCTAATACTAAGCCTGCTATTGACAGCGTTGAGATGGTAAGATATATAATTGATAAGGCAAAAGAAGTTACAGATATTAATGTACTTCCGATTGCTGCAATAACAGCCGGACAGGATGGAGAATATATTACAGACTTTGAAAAACTCAAAGAAAACGGAGCTGTTGCTGTAAGTGAGGATGGCAAGTCTGTTATGAATGCCAGAGTTGCAAGACAAGCTATGAGACTTGCCGCAGAAGTTGACATACCTGTGTTTGCCCACTGTGAGGATAAGAATCTTGTTGCAAGAGGCGTCATGAATGCCGGTGAGAAAGCAAAAGAGATGGGATTTTATGGCATTATGAATGCTGTTGAGGATGTAATTGTTGCAAGAGATATTCTTCTTGCAAAAAATACAGGTGCCAGATTGCATTTATGCCATTGCTCAACAAAAGACAGTGTAAGAATGGTTGAACTTGCAAAGAAAGAGGGACTTCAGGTAACAGCTGAGGTTACACCACATCATTTTACGCTTACAGAAGACGCAATTACAAGCGATGATGCTAATTTTAAGATGAATCCGCCACTCAGAAAACAGGAAGATGTGGATGAGTTAAAAGAGGGATTATCATCAGGAATAATGGATTGCATTTCAACAGACCATGCACCACATCACAAGACTGAAAAAGAGCGTTCATTTGTCGATGCACCATTTGGAATTACAGGACTTGAGACATCTGTAGCACTTACAATCACAGAGCTTGTTGATAAAGGCGTTTTGACGCCGCTTCAGATGGCTGAAAGAATGAGTTACACACCGGCTCAGATTATAAAGAGTGACAGGGGAACGCTTCTTGAGGGAAGACCGGCAGATATAACAATTATCGACCCTGCAGACGAATATGTTATTGACAGTTCAATGTTTGCTTCAATGGGTAAAAATACACCATTTAACGGAAAGACTGTAAAAGGAAGGGTACGTTATACAATAGCCGGTGGAAAGACAGTATATTCTTACAGACCGGGCTGTGAATGTATTGTAGATAAAGATGTTCCTAAACTTTAATATATATTGAAAGGATTTATTAGACGATGATTAACAAGTTAGTAGACAAGATTAAGAAGCAGAATGCACCTGTAGTAGTGGGACTTGATCCTATGATGAAATTTGTTCCAAAACATCTTCAGGACGCTGCGTTTAAAGAATATGGAGAGACACTTGAGGGCGCAGCAGAAGCTATATGGCAGTTCAACAAAGCTATCATTGATAATATATATGATATAGTTCCTGCTGTAAAACCACAGGTTGCAATGTATGAGCAGTTTGGTATTCCGGGAATGATTGCATTTAAGAAGACTGTAGATTACTGCCATGAAAAAGATATGGTTGTAATCGGTGATGTCAAGAGGGGGGATATCGGCTCAACATCAGAGGCATATGCTGTTGCTCATCTTGGCAAAGTTAAGGTTGGAAATAAAGAGATAGCTGCATTTGATGAAGACTTTGCAACAGTTAATCCATATCTTGGTTCAGATGGAATTAATCCTTTCCTCAAAGTATGCAAGGAGGAGAAAAAAGGAATATTTATACTTGTTAAGACATCAAATCCTTCAAGTGGAGAATTTCAGGACAGACTTATCGATGGCAGACCTCTTTATGAACATGTCGGTGAAAAAGTAAATGAGTGGGCTATGCAGTGCATGGGCGATGATTACAGCTATGTAGGAGCAGTTGTAGGAGCTACATATCCTGAGATGGGTAAAGTTTTAAGAAAAGTCATGCCTAAGTCATTCATCCTCGTTCCAGGATATGGTGCCCAGGGTGGAAAGGCAGAAGATTTAGTGCATTTCTTTAATGAAGACGGTCTCGGTGCCATAGTAAACAGCTCAAGAGGAATTATTGCAGCATATGCAAAAGAAGAATATGCTAAGTTTGGTGAGGCAAACTTTGCTGATGCTTCAAGACAGGCAGCAATAGACATGATTAATGATATTAATGGAGCTTTAAATAAAAGATAATTAATGAGGAGAATTTCTTATGTCATTTAGAGAAAATGCTAAGATAATAAAAACAGGCTGTCTTGGGACCGGGGTATATGAGATATGGTTTGAGACATCAGATATTGCAAAGGCAGCAAAACCGGGACAGTTTATATCGGTATACAGCACTGACGGTTCAAGGCTTCTTCCACGTCCAATCAGTATATGTGCAATAGTCGATAACAAGTTAAGAATTGTATATAGAACAGTTGGTGCGGGAACAAAAGAATTTTCATCAATGAAAGAAGGAGAGAGCCTCTCAATTCAGGGACCTCTTGGCAATGGATATGATGTCAATGCCACATATGCTTCAAAAGATGCAATAATTTTCGGTGGTGGTATCGGAATTCCGCCTATGCTTGAACTTGCAAAACAGTTGAACTGCAAAAAACAGATAGTTCTTGGATACAAAGATGAGCTGTTTCTTAATGAAGAATTTGAAAAATACGGAACAGTTACAATTGCGACAGAAGACGGAAGCTGTGGAACAAAAGGAAATGTTCTTGATGCTGTGAAAGCACATAATATTAAGGGTGATGTTATATACGCCTGCGGACCAATGCCTATGCTTCGTGCAATAAAAGCCTATGCTCTCGAAAATAATATTGAGTGTTATATTTCATTAGAAGAAAAAATGGCATGCGGAATCGGTGCATGTCTTGCATGTGTATGCAAATCAAAAGATATTGATGACCATTCAAAAGTCCATAATAAGAGGGTTTGCAAAGAAGGTCCTGTATTTAATGCTAAGGAGGTGGAGATATAATGCCAGCAGAATCAGTAAATATGTCAGTAAATATTGCCGGTGTTACATTTAAAAATCCGGTTACGGTTGCTTCCGGAACATTTGGTTCAGGCATGGAATACAGTGAATATGTTGACCTTAACAGACTTGGTGCTGTGACAACAAAAGGTGTTGCTAATGTGCCATGGCCTGGCAATCCAACTCCACGAATAGCAGAAACGTACGGTGGGATGATTAATGCAATCGGACTTCAGAATCCGGGGCTTGATACATTTTTAACAAGAGACATTCCATTTCTTAAAAAATATGATACGAAAATCATTGTAAATGTCTGCGGAAAGAGCAAAGAAGATTACATTGATGCTGTTGAAAAACTTTCAGAAGCACCTGTTGACATGCTTGAAATTAATATATCATGCCCAAATGTAAAAGAGGGCGGAATTGCATTTGGACAGAGAGCTGAGTCAGCAATGGAGATAACAAGTGCTGTTAAAAGGGTATCAAAAAAACCTATAATAATGAAATTAAGTCCTAATGTAACAGATATTACAGAGATGGCAAAGGCTGTTGAAGCCGGCGGTGCGGATGCTGTATCACTTATAAATACGCTTACAGGCATGAAGATTGATATCAACAGACGTACATTTGCGGTTGCTAATAAAACAGGCGGTCTTTCAGGTCCTGCAATTAAGCCGGTTGCCGTAAGAATGGTATATCAGGTTGCCAATGCGGTAAACATTCCGATAATTGGAATGGGTGGAATTGCAAGTGCCGAAGATGCATTAGAGTTCATAATGGCAGGTGCAACGATGGTTGCAGTTGGAACAGCCAATTTCAACGACCCTATGACAACCATCAAGGTGATTGAAGGAATACAGTCATTTATGGAAAAAAATGGAATTAAAGATATAGCGGAAATAACAGGCTGTGTAAAATAAGTAACTAATCCATGTGTTTGTAATTAAGCAAATACATGGATTTTTTTATATTGGATTTTGAAGTATCTATCTTTCGGAATATATATGATTAAGGTTGATAAAATTATGAAAACTGGATATAATTATATTGTAAGGAAAGTAAGGAATATATTACTTGAGAATGGAGGTTTTTATATGGAATTAGCAAAAGTAACATCAAAAGGTCAGATTACTATACCTATTGAAATTAGAAAAAAGCTTGGAATTAAGAATGGTGATAAGATATTGTTTGTAGAGGAGTCTGGAAGAATATATATGATGAATTCTTCGATGGATGCACTTATGGAAGCACAGAAAGCATTTGCAGGAGAGGCAGAAAGGCTTGGACTTAAAGATGATGATGATGTGATGGCAATGATAAAGGAACTCAGGGAAGAAAGCGTGGTGAAGTAGATGAGAATTATGCTTGACACTAATGTACTGATATCAGTATTGCTTTTTCCTGGAGCTAAAATGAATGCGATGATGAATTATATATTCACACACCATCAGCTTGTATTGTCATCTTATGTTGTAGATGAATTAAAGAGTGTCATAAGGAGAAAGTTTCCTAGTAAGGAGCTTGCAATTAACAAATTACTTATGATGATGAGTTTTGAATATGTTTATACGCCGGAGACGATAGAAAGCGGACTCTTTGATATTAGGGATGTAAAGGACTACCCGGTTCTTTACACAGCAATTATTGAAGATGTTGATATTCTTGTAACAGGAGATAAGGATTTTTCAGATATAGATGTTGAGAAGCCTGAGATAATGTCTCCTGCACAGTTTATGGAAAGATTTTTATAAGAATCTCAGAGAACTTAAAAAATCCATGTGTTTGTAATTAAGCAGATACATGGATTTTTTTATGTTTAAATTTGGAGAAAAAAGAAAGGAACAGGTGATTATATGAATAAAAATCAGAATAAACGTTTTAGTATGGAAAAAGAATCAGATATTAAGGCTTGGGAGAGTCTTCACAGCAATGAGGTAGGAGAAAAATTTAAGTCACAAAACCGGTTTGTGATTGAGGAAATCAACTATTATTATGAGAGGGTTATGCGTATGCAGGAAGATCCATATCTGGAAACAAGGGAAAAAGAAGATGCATTTGCGGAGAGGACGAAGCTGGAAAAGCCGGTTATAAAGGTAGCATCAAGAAACATGTTCTATGATGAAAGCGGAAAGCATGTGCGTACTAAGAAAGAAATAATGGATGCAAGTGGCAACATCCGTAATGGCTGTAAGATTATCAGAAAAGGCGAGGTCTATGAGAAAAAAGAGTTTTCTATAAAAGACGATAGATTTAAACAGGATTCATTTCTTGATGAGGCAAAGGTGTTTTTTACAAACGAAATAAATCAGCTTGTGCTGCATGAAGAGGATAAACTTAAAGTCTTTGATAAGAATAGTCCGTATCTTGCTACTAAAAAAATAGGCAAAAATAATCCAATGGAAGAACAAATAAAGGCTGACAATGAGGTGCGGTAGGAATGGAACAGGACTGTTGACAGAGTAATTGTAAGCGGTGTGCAAGAAGAGGATATCTCAAGGATAAAGAAAAATGAAATAACAGAAAAGGTGAGAAATTCCATGGATTTATATGGAGACAGACCGAACCTTCTTGCAAGTATTATAAAGCTTGCCATTGCTGTGCTGGAACTACTTATTAATCGTATTATGTTTGCAGCGGTTGGTACGGCTGAAAAGATTGTTGATACTGCCGCTATAGATAAATGGAAATCATTTAATAATGTAAAACTATTAAAACCTAAGATGCCATTTCTGGTTGCTAAATTTCAGCAGCTAACCGATATAAATATGGAGTTGTAAAAAATTAACAATACAATTTTTGAATATCAACAACAACGCAGTAATCTTGAAATAGAGTTATTAGATTGTAAAGGTATGCTGAAATCAGGCAAATATGAAGAATTACAAACGCAGATAGATATACTTGATATAAAAATAAATAATACGAAGGGAAATATATCTGAAATATTACTTAAATATGGATATAAAAATGCTAAAGAGTTTTATACAGAGTTATTTAAGGCTCGTGAAGAAAAGACAAGATATGAAGAAGATTATAAGGATTGGTTAGAACAGTGCATTAATAAGCAGTTTGACGCGTCAAACTGTAATAGCATTTTTAATAAGAAAGAAATGCGGTCAAATGATATTTCTCGTTAAAATTATGAATTATATTATAATTGTATTTATTATAAGTCTTAATTCATTTTCCTGCTATAGGTGAAGAATTATAAATATTGTGATATAGTTTTATAAGAAATTGTTAGATAATAATTATGATATATTGATATGTAACAAGGAGATATTTATGGATAAATGGATAAATGTTTTTTATAGTGACAAAGGAGTTAAAGAAAATTATAATTTTCCTAAGATACTGAATAATGATAATGAGTATTTTTTAGCAGTTCTTAATTTTTTAGACACATTAATTGAGGATTTAAGGGATAATAATATTGATAGGGATTTTATAGAAATATCCGAAAATTATAGAACTATTATTGAGGAAGTGTTGAAAAAATATTATTCAGGAGAAATAATCGCTGCGTATAATAAAATAGAGCAATTAATAAAAGAATATCAAAATAGCAATATAATTATATCCAGCATTTCAAAAAGTTATTCATTTAACTATTACGTTAAAGAAAATAAGAAATGGGAGTATTTTTTATTTTATAGAGCAAGATTTGGAGATATATCAAAAGAAAAAAAGGAAGATGCATTAAAGCATACTCCATTTGATAAGATATCAAAGATTGGAAGTAACAGATTTAGTATCCCCGGACAGCCATGCTTATATTTAGGAAGCACATCTTATGATTGCTGGATTGAAATGGGAAAACCAGCGGATAGAGATTTTAATGCAGGATGTGTATTTTTAAATAAAGATTACAGAATCCTTAATTTGTCAACAGATATATGGGTTTTATTAAGTGCAATTGAATGTTTAAAGGAACAAAGAGACAAGAAGTTGATGTTTAAAGCATATTTATTATCACAGGTGACATCCTTTGTTATTAAGGAAGAAGGGCGGAATTTTAAGTCAGAGTATATAATTTCCCAGTTAATAACGCTTGCATGTAAGTCCAATCATATTGATGGCATTTCATATATAAGTAAGAGAGTTTCATCAAATAAATTTGGGCATAATATATGTATGAATTTGGCTCTATTCATTCCTTATGAGCAGGGAGTAAAATATTCAAAAAATATGGCTTCAGAGATGAAGATAGGAAATCCAGTTAACTATGCTTACTTTAATAAGTTAAAATTAGCTCCTTTAAATCTTTCGTATGATCCGTTACCATATGAGTTAAAGCGACAGCCGATAGCTATTGGGAATTTTGAAGAACAGATACCATATAGTGAAACTTATTTTTATGAATTTGACAGATACTTACGTAAAATTACACTTGAGAAGTATAGAAATTAAAAGTAATTGTTAAGATAGAGGTTTAGCAGTATAATATATCATAAAGATATCAAACAGGAGTTGACAACGATAATGGAAGGAAAGATAATTCTTAGCAGAGCAGAGCAGAGCAGAGCAGAGCAGAGCAGAGCAGAGCAGAGCAGAGCAGAATAACTAATGTGATCATAACATATATAAAACACCCAGCAGTAGGGATAGTGCGTTTTCGTACTATTTCTACTGTTGGGTGTTTTTGTTTTGTAGATTAACAAAAAAAGCATTGAAATCAACATTAAATATATTAGCAAGAGCAATTAGTTCGGACACACGAATATTATAGGTGCCACATTCAATTTGTGAATAACTGCTTCTGGAAATCTCAATGCCTTGTAACTGCATACGGGCAACAATTTGTTCCTGTGTAAGATGAGATTGCTTTCGTAATGTACGGATATTATTACCTAGAGAGATATCCTGCTTGATTTTCTGCATAATTAATTCAACTCCAATTAAATGTATTGCAATAAATAAATTGCAACTAAGTTGATTTTAGTTTGTTTTGAGAATATAATTGCAATGCATAGATTGCAAAATTGAACTTAAATATAGAAATTTAGTTACGGAGGACAAAAATGAAGTATTATAATTTAACAACACCTCAGAAGAATATATGGAATCTTCAGAAATACTATGGAGATACAGCAATAGGAAACCAATGCGGAGCTATATTTTATAAAGAAAAACGGGATAATAATTTATTAAAAAAGGCAATATATCATATTATTGATAGTCAAAGTGGATTGCGTCTGCGTTTCGTAGAAAAAGAAGAGCCGGTTCAGTATATCGCTAAAGAATTGGAAGATATTCCGGTAATGAGCTTTGCCACAATGGATAAGTTTGATGATTTTGCAGAGAATTTTGCAAAAAATCCTATTGGACTTAATGATAAAGTTATGTATCGTTTTGTCGTTTTTCAGATTGGAGATCGTAGTGGGATTTTGGCAGCTTTGAGCCATCTTATATCTGATGCATGGACATTTTCTTTTATAGCCGGACAGGTAGATGAGATATATCATAATCTTGAAGATGGTGCGGATTATGATATATGGCAGGCTGATTATACGGAATATGTGCAGACAGAGAAGGATTATTTTATATCAGAACGCTATAAGAAAGATAAATCATATTGGGAAAGTAAATATACAGCACAGCCGGAAAAAAGCATAATAAAAATGTTGCCAGCAAAATCTGATAGTATTGAAGCAAAAAGATTTACAAAATGTCTGTCGGAGAAATTAGAAAATAAGATTAATAAATACTGTAGCAATAATCAAGTAACACAAGCAGTATTATTTGAAACAGCACTTATCACATATTTAGCGAAAATAAATGGAGAGAATCAAACAATAACAATTGGAATACCGGTTTTAAATCGTAGCAATGCCAAAGAAAAGAAGATTGCAGGTATGTTTGTATCTACTATGCCTCTTACAGTGCAAGTAATAGAAAATATGACTATAACTGAACTAGCACAGCAAATTAGTAAAGGGCATATGGAGATATTCAGACACCAGAAATATCCTTATTCAGATATATTGAAATATCTCAGGGAAAAGCAGAATTTTTCAGGAAACCTATATGATGTCATGATTAGTTACCAGAATGCAAAAACAGATACAGAGGCTGAAACAAAGTGGTATTCAAACGGATACAGCGAAGTTCCGTTTGTTGTTCATATTGATAATCGTGATGGGAAAAGTACGCATACAATAAATGTTGATTACCAGACGGCTGTATTTAAAGATGAAAGAGAAGTTGAATATATAGTCAGCCGTCTGGAATACATTATTGCTCAGATTGTATATGAAGCTTCAACTGACATTAAAGGGATTGATATTATTCCACAGGAAGAAAAGAATCTTGTATTGGAACAATTCAATGATACTTATGTGCAATATCCAAGAGAAAAGTGTGTTCACGAACTATTTACTGAACAGGCAAAGAAAACTCCGGATAAGGTGGCTCTTATCGCGGGGGAAGAACATTTAACATATTGTGAATTGGATAGGAAATCGGATGCACTTGCACAGAAGCTTATCGAACTTGGAATTGAAAATCAGGAAGTGGTAGGTGTATATCTTGACAGAACAGCTTATACAGTAATATCACAGATTGCTGTATTAAAAGCTGGTGGAGTTTTTTTGCCAATAGATCATCGTTATCCTAAAGACAGAATAGATTATATGCTGAATGACTGCACTGTTAAAATGATAATCACAGATAAAGAATTGAACAGTGAATGGAATGTAGAGTATCTTAATCTGAATAATTATGATTTTGATGACATTTTACATACCAAAGCAGTTAATAACCGAGATGATGCCTGTTATATTATTTACACTTCGGGAAGTACAGGAAAACCAAAGGGCTGTGTACTTATGCAAAAAGGTCTTGCTAATTTTTGTGCTAACAACAATATTGTTCCATATGCAGAAACATTACAACATCAAACGGTGGTTAGCGTTAATACGATTTCATTTGACTTCTTTATTGCAGAAACATTACTGCCATTGGTACATGGCTGGACAGTAGTTCTTGCAAGTGAGGAGGGAAGCAACAATAAGGAGCTATTTAAAGAACTTGTAAAAGATAATAATGTAAATATCATAGAGACTACTCCGACACGTTTGGAATTATATACAAAAGATGAAGATGGAAGGGATAGTTATTTCCAGCAGATACAACAAGTTGTATCTTCTGGAGAAGCACTTACTGAAGTACTTCTCCAGAAGATAAGAAATATTTGTGATGCGAAAGTATTTAATCCTCTTGGACCAAGTGAATGTAGTGTGTGGAATGTAGGAGGAGATTTTAAAACAGATATAACTATCGGTTCACCAATAGCAAATACTCAAATCTACATTCTGGATAAGAATAATAAACCACTTCCAATAGGAGTACCGGGCGAACTTTGTATTGCAGGAGAAGGAGTTGGCAAGGGGTATCTTAATCGACCAGAACTTACAGCAGAGAAATTTGTGCCTAATCCATTTGTAACAGAAGAAAATCATCATGGAAAGATTATGTATCATACAGGTGATTTAGCTTGCTGGAGAACAGATGGAGAGATTGAATATCTTGGAAGAATAGATACACAGGTTAAAATCAGAGGTTTGCGTATTGAACTTGGAGAGATTGAAAATGTAATGAGTGGTTTTGCAGGAATTCAGCTTACGGCAGTAGCAGATAAGAGAGATGAGAATAACCGTCAGTATCTGGTTGGCTATTATACATCAGAACAGAATATTGATGAAAAAGAATTAAGAAGTCATTTATCATCCAAACTGCCGAAGTACATGATACCAAACTATTTTATGAGGCTTGATACTATGCCTATGACAGCAAGCGGTAAGACAGATAGAAAGAATTTGCCAGTACCTGATTTTACAATGCAGGAAAGAGAGTATGTAGAACCGGAAAGCTTAACAGAGAAAAAACTTGCAAATATCTGGGAGAAATATTTACAACTAGATAAAATAGGTAAAACTGACGATTTTTTTGAATGTGGTGGTGATAGTCTGCTTGCTATTTCAATGATTTCTGAGATAGAAGAAGCGTTTGGTGTGCAAATATCAATAAAAGATATAATGGAAAATTCTGTTTTAGAGAATCTTGCAAAATGTATTGAAAATGCTGATAGTATTGTGAGGATAAAAGCTAATAATAGTGATAAATACAAACTTCTTCCACAGCAAAAAGCTTTATATGTCACATATAGTAAGAATACACAGTCGTTAGCATATAATATGCCGGCAAGAATACGTATACCTAATGGAATTAATATAAATAGATTAAAGGATAGTATTATAAAGGCAGTCAGACATCATAAAATTTTATTTAGTCACATAGAATCAGACGGAAATGAATTAATTGGTGTATATGATAATGATGTTGAACTTGTGTTTGAACAGTATGATAAAAATGAAATTGATAATTTTGTAAGACCATTTGATTTGTCAAAATCACCTTTAGTCAGAGTTGGAATTACAGAAAATGAAATACTTTTTGACATGCATCATATTGTCGCGGATGGAGAGACTCTCAATATTATTCTTAAAGATATACTTGGAGAATATGATGGAAAAAATGTCTGTGATGAGAAAATAACTTATGGTGATTATGCAGAATATTTTTATAAGCAGGATATGACAAGGCATAAGGAATATTTTAAGAAACAGTTAAAATGTGATTTTGAGTCTGTTGTACTTCAACTTACAAAGACTCCTGTAGAAAAGGGCTGTTCAAAAGTATATGAAATATCGGAATCAACTATATCTGTGGCTAAAAATTATGCAAGAAAGCATAACATGACAGATACAATGGTATGCTTTGGGGCATATGGAATTCTTTTATCAAAATATAGTGGGAAAAGCGATGTATTAAGCAGTATTGTACTTAAAAACCGTATTTATGCAGATACAAAAGATATGGCAGGAATGTTTGTAAATACACTACCAGTGTATATAGGTGTTTCTGGTTCGGTAAATGATTATATGCAGAGGATAAAAAATCAGATATTGGGATTGTTTGAACATCAGGAATTGCCATTTGCATTAATTGCAGATACTGTCGGCATAAAAGATAAAAGTGTAATTAATACATCTTTTGTGTATCAGGCAGATGGAGATAAGAGTTTTTCTATTGGGAAGGAAACTCTGATTCCGGAGCCGATATCTACTAATGCTTCAAAGTTTGATCTTATGATGGAACTTACACCTGTTCAAAACGGATTGAAGGTCAGGATGGAATTTGATGGTGGAAAATATGATGAAGCGCTAATGGACAGATTAATAGCTGCTTATGAAAGAATTCTAGAGCAATTGGATAAAGAGAATATGGTAGATATAGAAGTAATGTCGCCGGAGGAATATCATAAGGTTATAGAAGAATTCAATGATACCTATGTGGAATATCCAAGAGAAAAATGTGTCCAAGAATTGTTTGCAGAGCAGGCAAAGAAAACACCTGATAAGATTGCACTTATTGCTGGAAATAAAAAGTACACTTATCGGGAAATTAATGAAAAATCGGATGCACTTGCACAAAAGATGATTAATTTAGGCATTAGAGAACAGGATGTTGTGGGTACATATCTTGACAGGACAGCTTATACAGTAATATCACAGATTGCTGTATTAAAAGCTGGTGGAGTTTTTCTGCCAATAGATCATCGTTATCCTAAAGACAGAATAGATTATATGCTGAATGACTGCGCTGTTAAATTGATACTGACAGATAAAGAATTGAATAATGAATGGAATGTAGAATATCTTAATTTGGATAATTATGATTTTGATGACGTTTTACATACCAAAGTAGTTAATAACTCGGATGATGCCTGCTATATAATTTATACTTCGGGAAGTACAGGAAAACCGAAAGGTTGTGTGCTCATGCATAAGGGATTAGCAAATTTCTGCGCTAACAATAATATTGTCCCATATGCAGAAACGTTGTCACATCAAACTGTTGTTAGTGTTAATACGATTTCATTTGATTACTTTATTGCGGAAACATTATTACCATTGGTACATGGATGGACAGTTGTTATTGCAAGTGAAGAAGAAAGCACACATAAAGATTTATTTGAAGAACTTATAAGAAAACATAGAGTTAATATTATTGAAACAACACCTACAAGATTAGAAATATATACAAAAAATGAAAAGGAAGATAGTTATTTCCAACAGATACAATTAGTTGTTACTTCTGGTGAAGCACTTACGGAAGAGCTTCTTAAGCATATAAGAGATATTTGTGATGCAAAGGTATTTAATCCTCTTGGACCAAGTGAATGTAGTGTTTGGAATGTAGGAGGAGACTTTAAAACAGGTGTCACTATCGGTTCACCAATAGCAAATACTCAAATCTACATTCTGGATAAGAATAATAAACCACTTCCAATAGGCGTACCGGGCGAACTTTGTATTGCAGGAGAAGGAGTTGGCAAGGGGTATCTTAATCGACCTGAACTTACAGCAGAGAAATTTGTGACTAATCCATTTGCAACAGAAGAAAATCATCATGGGAAAATTATGTATCATACAGGTGATTTAGCTTGCTGGAGGGCAGATGGAGAGATTGAATATCTTGGAAGAATTGATACACAGGTTAAAATCAGAGGGCTGCGTATTGAACTTGGTGAAATTGAAAATGTAATGAGTGGTTTTGCAGGAATTCAGCTTACAGCAGTAGCAGACAAGCGGGATGAGAATAACCATCAGTATCTGGTTGGATATTATACATCAGAACAGGAAATTGATGAAAAGAAATTAAGAATCCATTTATCGTCAAAGCTTGCAAAGTATATGATACCTAACTATTTTATGAGGCTTGATACTATGCCTATGACAGCAAGTGGTAAGATTGACAGAAAGAATCTGCCTGTACCAGATTTCACAACGATGGAAAAAGATTATGTAGCACCTGCCACAGAAATGGAAACTAATTTATGTAAGTTGTTAGGTGAGATTTTACATATAGAAAAAGTTGGCGTAGAAGATGATTTCTTTGAATATGGTGGGGATAGTCTTGGAGCGATAGAATATGTTGCAAAGGCACATGGAATGGGCGTTGAAATGTCTTTACAGAATGTATTTGATTATCCAACTGTCAGAAGTTTATGTGATTTCTTACAGGGTGAAAAGAAAGAAAAAGTACAATATAAAGAAACCGATTTTGATAAATATAAAGAACTCTTTGATAGAAATGTTATTAAGGAAGGTGAAAAATTTGAAAAGAAATCACTTGGTAATGTGCTTCTTACAGGTGCAACTGGATTTCTAGGTGCTCATATACTTAATGAATTAATGCAAAAAGAAATCGGTAAGATATATTGTCTTGTTAGAAGTAATAAGGCAGATGATAGGCGTGGAAGATTAAGAGAAATTCTTAAGTATTATTTTGGAGACAGGTATGAATCTGAAATAAACAAGAGAATTATTCCAATTATAGGTGATATTGAACAAAAAGGATTATCAGATGAAATACCTACAGATGTGCAGACTGTAATACATACGGCGGCTAGTGTAAAACATTATGGCTCATATAGTTATTTTAACAGAATAAATACAGAGGGAACAGCACATGTTGTGGAGTATGCTAAAAAGATAGGGGCAAATCTTATACATATATCAACTTTAAGTGTTAGTGGTAATAGTATGGCAGATGATTTTAGTGTATATCATTCTGATGAGGAAAAATTCTTTTATGAAACATCGCTATACATTGGACAACCTTTAGATAATGTATACATTCATAGCAAATTTGAAGCTGAACGAAAAGTATATGATGCAATGTTAGAAGGATTAAATGCAAAGGTAATTAGAGTAGGAAATCTTACAAATCGTGCAAGTGATTATATGTTCCAGCCAAACTATACATCAAATGCATTTCTTACAAGAGTAAAAGCAATATTGGAGTTTGGTTTATTCCCGGATTATCTTATGAACCTGTATGCAGAGTTTTCACCAATAGATAAGACGGCTGAGGGAATTGTAAAGATTGCCCAGTATGCAGACAAGCAGTGTGTATTCCACTTAAACAGTAATAAGGTTATATATTTTGAGCGTTTCCTTGAGGTGGTTCATAAGCTCGGAATATCTATGGAGGTTGTAAGTGGAGCAGAGTTCAACAGAGCATTACAGGAGACAATTAAAAAAAGTAATACAGAGTACATATTTGAAGCATTCCAGAATGATATGGATGAACAGGGGAAATTGGTATATGACAGTAATATTCGTATCAAAAATGATTTTACACTTTGGTTCTTAGAGAAGGTTGGATTTGAGTGGAATGAAACAGATATGGAGTATATTAGTGGTTATGTCGATTATTTCCGCAAGATAGGATATTTGGAGGTGTAGCATGAAGAATAGACCATATGCTTTGTATGAACTTCCACAAATTGATGATTTAAAAGATATGATATTGCAAAAGAAAAAAGCAAATCCAGATAAGATAGCATTTTCCTTTTCTAAAGGCAAAAATATTGTTTCAAAAACATATGCAGATGTTTTTGATGACGTGTGTTCACTTGGTACATGGTTGTGTTCAAAGGATTTTCATAGAAAACATATTGCTGTTATTGGAGAAAATTCATATGAATGGCTTGTAGCTTTCTTTGCTATTACATGTGGTGGTAATGTGGCAGTTCCAATTGATAAGGAACTGCCGGAAAATGAAATCGCAAGATTACTGGATAAAGCGGATGTGGAGGTTATTTTTTACTCAAAATCATATCGTGAACCAGTTTCAAATGCAGTAGAGATATTAAAAAAACAGATTAGTATATATTGTATGTCAGATATGCAGGAATATATTGATATAGGAAAAGAGGAGCTTAGATTAGGGGAAAATTCATTTTTAGAATACAAAATCGACAGAAAACAGTTATGCTGCATTATGTTTACCTCTGGTACTTCTGGAAGCAGTAAGGGAGTTATGTTAAGCCATGAAAATATTGCAGAAGATATTAATAGCAGTTGTAAATTATTTGTTTTGAAAGGAAATACCATAGCGGTGTTACCGTTTCATCATGCATTCGGATTAATAGTTGCAGTTTTTATGGTATTCAATTATGGATATACAGTATATATCAACAGAAGTTTGAAAACAATTCAGAGAGATTTGCAGATGGCAAAGCCACAGACAATGTTTCTGGTTCCCTTATTTGTAGAAACATTTCATAAACAAATATGGATGAATGCTAAAAAAGATGGGAAAGAGAAGTTGCTTCATAGAATGATAAAAATTAGTGATTTTCTACTAAAATGCGGAATTGATGTGAGAAAGAAAATATTTACATCTGTTAGAAATGCGTTTGGTGGAGAGACGGAGTATATCATATGTGGAGGAGCTTTACTTGGCACACATTATATAGAGGAATTTCGCAGTTTTGGAATTGAAATACTTAATGGATATGGGACGACAGAGTGTTCACCTTGTGCGGCAGTTAATAGAAATTTTTATCATAAAGATGGAACTGTAGGTATTGCAGTACCTGACATAGATGTGAAAATTAGTGATTCTGGTGAAGTGTTGGTAAAAGGATCAATAGTTATGCAAGGATATTACAAAGATGACAGAGCAACTAAAGAAGTTATTAATAATGGCTGGTATAAAACAGGTGACTTAGGGTATTTGGATGATGAAGGTTTCCTTACGCTTACAGGTAGGTGCAAGAATTTAATAATTCTTAGCAATGGAGAAAATGTATCACCGGAAGAGCTGGAAGCAGATTTCCTGAAATATGAAGAGGTACAGGAAGTACTTGTATATGAGGAAAATGGAATCATAATTACAGAAATTTATCCGGACGAGGAATATCGAAAGAAGATTGGTGAAGAAAACTTGCAAGAGTATTTTGATAAAATCTGCAAAGAAATAAATAGTAAGCGACCATTATATAAACAGGTTGGAAAAGTAAGACTAAGAGATTCTGAGTTTGAGAAGAATACAAGTAAAAAAATATTGAGATACAATAGAAAGGAAGATACAAAATGATAGAAAAAGTAATAGATATATTGGTTAATTTTACAACGCTTGAAAAGAATATGATTACAGAAAAATCGAGTCTTGTAACGGATTTGGGATTGAGCTCTTTGGATGTTATTAATGTCGTAGTAGCATTTGAAGATGAATTTGATATAGAAATACCAGACCAGAAAATAAAGGAATTAGTGACGGTGGGTGATATTGTGGAATATCTTGAGAAAAATATATAAGACATGTTTATTTCGTCAGAAAGAAGTAGTAATAGAAGTTTTTACTATAAAATATGATTAGAATATCAAAATATATTGTTTAAATAAGTAAAAAGTGGAGCCAATACATGAGACTCCACTGGCTACTGACATCGCAAGTTTTCGTAGCACAACTACTGTTAATAATATACTGTTAAAATTTTATTGTACCAAACGGTATTTTAATTGCGGCATAAGAGTATGTCTAAAATGTTTATAAATATTATACTGTATAATGAACGTATGTTCTGTAACTTTTTGCCCCTTGAAAATCAGATGAACTTTATCATATGCAAATATATATATCCTGCAAGAGGTGTGGACAATATAAATACACATTGAAACCAATAAATTTTTATGGTAAAATAAAAGCAAATGGGAAAATTTATTAATAATAAAGAATTCACGTAAACAGGAGGTTTAAGATACAATGGAGCAGTATAAGCAGGAATTTATAGATTTTATGGTTGATTGCCATGTTTTAAAATTTGGCGATTTTACATTAAAGAGCGGAAGAAAATCCCCATTTTTTATGAATGCGGGAGCATATGTTACAGGAACACAGCTTATGAAGCTTGGTGAATACTATGCAAAGGCAATTCATGAGACATATGGTGATGATTTTGATGTGCTTTTCGGACCTGCATACAAAGGAATTCCAATCAGTGTTGTAACAGCAGTTGCATATGCAAAACTTTATGGAAAAGAAGTGCGTTATTGCTCTGACCGTAAAGAAGAAAAAGACCATGGAGCTGATAAGGGGGGCTTCCTCGGAAGCAAGCTGCAGGATGGCGACAGAGTCATTATGATAGAAGATGTTACAACATCAGGAAAGTCAATGGAAGAGACAGTTCCTAAGGTTCGTGGTGCAGCAGATGTAACAATTATCGGACTTATGGTTTCTCTTAACCGTATGGAAGTAGGACTTGGCGGCAAAGTAAGTGCACTTGATGAAATCAAAGAAAGATACGGATTTGAGACAAGTGCTATTGTAAGCATGGCGGATGTAGTTGAGCATCTTTATAACAAGCCTTGCAATGGTGAAATTGTTATTAATGATGACATCAAAGCTGCAATAGACAAATATTATGAAGAGTACGGAGTAAAATAAGCAGGATTTTGCTTCGCAAAACAAGGAGGCAAATCCTCTCCTCACCAAAGGGTTCGGATTTTGCTCCGCAAAACAAGGAGGAGTGTTATGGACGAAAAGTTATATAAAAAAGTAAAAGGAATAGGAGCATCAAATCTTGCATTTGGAATTATCACACTTGTGTTTGGTATTACAGCAGGAGTTATGCTTATAGTTAACGGTGCAAGACTTCTTGCACACAAATCCGACAGCCTTATATAAAGAGGTCTGCATGAAAAACAGAAAAATAAAAAGTATTTTTAAATGGAGTGCATTTTTAATCTATATTGTGGCACTTATTTATTTTGTGTTTTTTGCAGAGATGCTTGGAAGGGCAGATGTACCTGTTAATTACAGGTACAATCTTGTACCGTTTAAGGAAATAAAAAGATTTATCATATATTACAGACAAATAGGGATTAATGCGGTTGTTCTCAATCTAGCAGGAAATGTAGTGGCATTTATGCCATTTGGATTTTTTCTGCCGCTTGTTTCAGAACATAAGATAAAGTTTTTCAAGGTTTTTATAACTGCATTTTCTCTTAGTCTGTCAATAGAACTTATCCAGCTTATATCGAAGGTTGGCAGCTGTGATGTTGACGACCTTATACTTAATACGCTTGGTGGTCTTCTGGGGTATTGGTGTTTCTGCATATATAAAAATATGAATAGAGCATACAAAAAAAGTAAAGAACAGGGAAAAAGGTAAAAGAATGAAATTATTTAATAAATACAAATTTTCCGATAAGAGCCAGACACTTGGCGGTACAATTTCAACCGTAATGGGGGTCGCTGCATTAAGCTGCCTGCTTTACGGTGTTTTTGTAGCATTTAAAAAGAGCGGTGAAGCCGGACTTGAAGTGGGAAGTCTTGGACTTATGGCTCTTATGCTGTCAGTAATTGGGACAGTAATCGGATTATTAAGTTTTAAAGAATATGATAAATTTTATACATTATCAAAAATCGGTTCAATGTTATGCGGTATCATAGCGGTATTTATGATGGCAGTATTTGTCATGGGTCTTGGTTTTTAAAGTAAATGCATTAAGGAGGCAGTAAAAGTTGTTTGACGATAATCTCATCGAACGTTTTGAATTGGCATCTGAAAGAATTAAAGAGATAAAAACAGCAGGCGGTGCGTGCAGTGATGGCAGATTCAGCGATTATTTCTGCAAAATGTCGGAGTTTATTATTTCGATGACGGAACTTTTTGGCAAAGTTAAAAATAATGAATTTGAAGATTATACATTTAATCAGCTTTCAGAGTTTAATAAATCATTATATGAAGATATACTTGAAAAAAATTATGACAAAAGCTATGCAAATCCTGTTTATGCCGTAAAGGTGATGGGACTTGAATATGGCAGGATGCTGTCATTTCTTTATGTTGAATTAAGAGGAATGATTGCATATGCATATGAATTAAGAATTGCAGAGATGACAGTGCTTATGGAGCTTTTTGTTGAGATTTACTGTTCATTTGAATCAGAGACACCTGACAGCACATCGCTAAGAGATATAATATACTGGTATGTAAGTGATTACAGTGATGATTTTGTTGAGTACAGAGTCCGTGAGCAGATAGATACTTCACTGTCATTTGCAACGGATATTATAATGAATGAAAATCTTGATGACATAAGATATCTCTATAAATTTGGCGAATATATCACAGATAATGAAATTATGACTGCAACATATCTTAACAGTCTTCCTGACGAAAAGATTAGTGCGATGGCACATACATTTACAGAGGGATACCGCAAAGGTTTTGAGCTTACTGGCAAAGACATAAGCAGGAAGAAAACAGTTAATATAAGATACTGTCTGGGATTTGAGCGTCTTGTGCGTGAGGAAATTAAGCAGTTTGAAGAAATTGGGCTTAAAACAACAATATACCGTGCCGCAGTTAATACAATAAACAAGCGTATGCATATAAAAATAGGATATTATGGAACAAGTCCGAATAAACAGATGGAATATGATCATAGGTTTGATAACGGAATATATCTGGATGCTGCATTTATAGAAAGAAAGCTTGGTGCATTAAAGTTTGCCTATGAGAAAAATAAAGAGAAAGCATCAGTATTCGGCGGTCCTGCTGTTATGGAAGTTTTCGGGGAAGAGCCGTTTGAACCTGAAAACAGGACGGAGTGTATGACACTTGATGATAAACAGCGTGCATTATCAGTAAAATATGACAGGGAATCTTCAGAGATAGTCAATAATTATATAAAAGGAGAGGAACGCAGTTTTACAATAATTGCATATCCGATTCCTGAAATAGGAAATGATTACGAAAAAATATTTGATGAGACTGTTAAAATAAATACACTTGACTATGATGTGTATTGTAAAATCCAGAAAAATATTATTGATGCACTCGATAAGGCTGATTATGTAGAAGTTAAAGGCATGAATGGCAATAAGACAGATATATGTGTCAATCTTATGAAAAAGACGAACGCTGAAAAGCAGACAGTATTTGAAAACTGCCTTGCTGATGTAAATATACCGCTTGGAGAAGTGTTTACCTCACCAGTGCTTGCAAAAACAAATGGCGTAATCAATGTAAGTGAAGTGTATCTTAATGATTTAAAATTTAAAAATCTTTCAGTTACATTAAAAGACGGAATGGTCGCAGATTATACATGTGATAATTTTGCTGACGAAGAAAAAAACAGGGAGTTTTTTAAGGAAAATGTATTGTATAACCATGAGACACTGCCAATAGGCGAGTTCGCAATTGGAACAAATACAACAGCATATGTAATGGCAAACAAATATGATATTGTATATAAGCTTCCGATTCTTATAGTAGAGAAGATGGGGCCGCATTTTGCACTTGGTGATACATGTTATTCAAGGGCTGAAGATATAAAGGTTTACAATCCTGACGGAAAAGAAATTATTTCAAAAGAAAATGAGATTTCATCATTAAGAAAAACACAGCCGGAAAAAGCGTATTTTAACTGCCATACTGATATAACAATCCCTTATGAGGAAATTGGAAGCATAACAGCGGTTGAAATTGACGGCAAAAGAACCGATATAATCAGAAACGGAAGATTTGTACTTGAAGGATGTGAAGAATTGAATCGTCCGTTTGAAAAATAAAACTGTAGTTTTATAATAAGTGATTAAGCAAAAAGTTGCGTTTATATTAATAGAGAGTTATAATATAACAATAAAATATAAATCCAATGGGGTGATTTTATGAGAATTCAAGATTTTTGTGACATGAAGAAATTTGAAGAAATTATGAGTAATTGGGCGAAAAGCACAGGACTTGCGACGGTTGCAGTCGGAGATGACGGCAAGTATATAAGTGAGTGTTATAATTTTACTGACTTTTGTATTAAACTCACAAGAGGAAGCAATGAAGGACGTAGAAGATGTGAAAAGTGTGACCGCGAAGGAAAAGGCGTATATCCGTGTCATGCAGGTCTTATTGATTTTGGTATTCCGATTACACTTGATGACGGAACTGTACTTGGAAGCGTAATAGGCGGACAGGTTCTCCCGGAACATCCGGATGAGGATAAGTTCAGAAAAGTCGCTGATGAAATCGGCGTTGACCAGGACAAGTACATTGAGGCACTTGGAAAAGTTAATGTAAAGACAAGAGAAGAGATTGAAGCGGCAGCTAACCTTCTCGGTGATGTAATTAACATGTATGTGAGAGCCTGTTATTCATCAGCACGCAGTGAGAGAATACTTGATAATCTGAAGAATGGTATCAAAGAGGCTGCAGAACAGATTGAAGTTGCCAATGATAATACGAAACAGATAGAGTCATTTGGACATAAACAGAAGATACTTGCCCTTAATGCAAGTATAGAGGCTGCAAGAGCAGGCGAAGCAGGTAAGGGATTTGCTGTAGTTGCAGAGGAAGTACAGAAACTTGCACAGGGTATGTCTGTAGTAAGTGTTAATATCAGAAAAGCTCTTGATGAGGTTACACAGACGATTAATAAACTTAATCAGTGATAAGTACATAAGTACAATATGTTTTAATAATAATCAGTTAAACTTATAATCGGATGGAGAACAATGGCTGGAAAGATTAGTAAAGACAAGAAAAAATATATTATAGCCGGTATTTCGGGAATTTTAGTAATTATATTGATATTAACGGCATATAGTATTAATAGTGCAAAAAATGATAAAAAACCGACAACAGATGTAAGCGTTGAAGATTCTGACAAAAAAGTTAAAAGTCAATCATCTGCATCATCAGATGGAGGACGTGTTGCATCTACGGTAGAGATTGAATTTGAAGACAGTGCAGTTCTTGTCGGAACAAGATTTAAAGTGACAGCCATTGTTACACCATCAGATACAGATAAAGCATTACTTTGGAGCAGTAGTGATGATTCTGTTTTTTCAGTTGATGAAAATGGAATTGTAACAGTAAAAGGCACGGGTAATGCAGTTCTTACGGCAACTGTGGGAACAGTATCGGATGCGGTTGTTATCGAAGGAATAACAGACGCTGCCACAGGCTCATCAGAAAATCTTCCTGTATTCATAGCTGATTCATATGATTCTTCATATACTGTGTCAGGTTCATCCGGTAACAGGACAGGCACACAGGCAACAGGCAGCGGTTCATCTTCATATCAGGGCAGTTCAGAAAATGGCAGCAGCTATCAGGGAACTTCAGGTACATCAGGTGGACAGACGGCTTCTGGCGGACAAAATTCAGGCTCTGACTATACGGATTCATCAGGAAATGCATGGTCAGATAATTCTGGCAGTAATAATTCAGGCAATCAGAATCAGGACAACGGAGGTAATAATAATTCAGGCAGTCAGGATTCAGGTAATACAGATAACGGCTCATCAGGTGGACAGACAAGCAGCACAATAGGTGAGAGTCTTCCGGCACTTGGTTTTAACCATATGATGAGTAATGTATACGTTTATGAAGAAGGAAACAACTATTACGGCGAGGTAATAACCCAGCCTAATGTTGCAATTATATATATTATGCAGAGAAGTTCGGGATTTGATAATGTTATAAATCAGGTACTTCAAAGACTTGTTCCGGGAGGAGCATCGCAAATCTGGAACAACTATTCTACAGCAACAACAGATAAAACATTTACAATAAATGACAGAAAAATAAGAATAGTAATGCCTAAGGGCGGCGGCCATTCGCAAATTGTAATATACAATTAGCTGGTGGTGTGTTATAATGTCGAAAGTAAAACCAAAAATCACAGAAATGTGAGTATGGAGGTATTTGGTGTTAAACGAAAATAAAATAAAAATGATGACAAAAATGGCAATATATGAAAAAAATCAGGGCAGGCAGATGTTAAAGAATGCCAGATATTATAAAGGCGATTATATTGCATTAAGCGTATTGAAAAGTACAATAGCAACGACATTTGCATATATAATAGTTTTTTTAATGTATATATTGTGTGATGTCGAAAAACTTGTCGCAGATATTAACAGTCTTGATTATGCAGCCATGGGAAAGAAGATGGCTTTATATTATGTAATTATGCTTGTTGTGTTCGCTGTTATTTCTGGTGCAGTCAGTGCATATAAGTACGACCGTTCACGCAGTGGAATGAAGAAATATTTTTCAAGACTTAACAAACTTGAAAGATTCTATAACGGACAAAAAAACAGAAAGTAACGGAGGACCCATGATGACTTTTTTATTGGAGTTAAAGGATAATATCAACAAATTTTACAATAAACATAATGTATATCTTGTCCCTGCACTTAAATTTGTAGTGGCATTTATATCATTTCTGCTTCTTAATGTGCAGATAGGATATATGACAGTATTAAAAAATCCTCTTATTGCACTTGCTGTGTCAATAATATGTGCATTTCTCCCAAGCGGATTTACAGTTGTTGCACTTTCAATATTTATGCTTGCACACCTGTATGCCATATCAGCAGAATTTGCGGTAATTTCATTATGTATTGTACTTGTTATGTATCTTCTCTATTTCAGATTTGCACCTAAACAGGGATACATTCTCATATTCACAGTTATTTTATGCTGGTGTAAGATTCCGGAAGCAATTCCTGTTGCGGTAGCTCTTGGAGCCGGACTTACATCATTCATACCTGTTTCGTTTGGCGTTATTATATATTATATAATCAAGACAGCAAGTGCTTATGAAACAGCAATAACTAATTCATCTGTGGCAGACAGCATGCAGCAGATATCTTATATTGTAGAAAGTTTTTTCAATAACAAAAGCTGTCTTATTTTTGTAATTGCATTTACAGTTGCAATAATCATTACGTATATAATTAAGAGACTTTCAGTTGACAATGCATGGACATATGCAATTGCAGTTGGTACAGTTTCAGAATTTATAATATTGATAGTTGGAAGCCTTGCATTAAATGCAAAGATTAATATTGTATTTATGATCATAGGTATTATTATTGGAGCAGTTGCTGCATATATCTGTAAGATTGTATTTTTTAGTGTTGATTATAAGAGAACTGAATATGTGCAGTATGAAGATGATGAATACTATTATTATGTAAAAGCAGTTCCAAAAATCAGCCTCGTTAATGAAAATGTCAAAGTTAAGCAGATTAATGCAAGAAAGACAAGAAAAACAAGTGATTTAAGTGATATAAGAAGAGCAGCAGATAAGAATGCAGCTACATTGGAAACTGATGATGACGATATAACATTTTATGATAAATAATATTTAACAGAATAATAAAAGCGAAGGGAGTGAAGATATGACAGCGGTTAATAATTTTATACAAAATTATTTGTCTAACCTGTATATACCCCGTATTACATGGACAGATATAATAGAGATTTTTATTATAGCATTTGTTCTGTACAGCTTTCTTGTATGGATTAAGAATACAAAAGCATGGGCGTTATTAAAGGGTATTATAATTGTCGTACTTTTCGCTCTTTTTGCATATATTCTTAATCTCAGAACGATTCTGTGGATAGCAGGAAAGACAATAAGTGTTGGTATTATAGCACTTGTAATTATATTCCAGCCTGAATTAAGGCGTGCTCTGGAACAGCTGGGAAGAAAAAAACTTGTGCTTAATTTCTTTAATTTTGGCGACAGTCATGAAAAAGATGAAAGATATAGCTCAAAGACAGCAGATGAGATTGTCCGTGCTGCATATGAAATGGGAGCAGTAAAGACAGGTGCTCTTATTGTTATAGAACAGGATATGATGCTTGATGAATATGTAAGAACGGGCATAAATGTTGACGGAATTGTGACGAGCCAGCTTCTTATAAATATTTTTGAACATAATACACCGCTTCATGATGGTGCTGTTATTATTAGAGGAAACAGGGTTGTGGCGGCAACATGTTATCTTCCGCTTTCTGATAATGTTAATCTTAGTAAAGAGCTTGGAACAAGACACAGGGCTGGAGTCGGAATAAGTGAAGTGACAGACAGCATGACAATTATTGTCTCAGAAGAAACAGGTGCTGTATCAGTAGCTGTCGGAGGAGAACTTATAAGAGATATAGATGAACATTCACTGCGTAACAAACTGGAATATTTAAGAAAGAGGACAATAGATGTAAAGTCTTTCAAAATATGGAGAGGAAGAATAAAGAATGAAGGAAAAAATATTTAACAACTTTTCTCTTAAAATCCTTTCAGTGTTATGTGCAATCGTTTTGTGGGCTGTTATAGTCAATATATATGACCCGACAACGAGTGTTACAATAAGTAATGTGAATGTAGAACTTATCAATGCACAAAGTCTTACTGATAAGGATTATACCTATGAAGTTGTGGACGGAAGCAAAATATCAGTATATCTTAGCGGACCTAAAAGTGTAATTACTGACATTAAGTCAAGTGATATAGTTGCAACTGCAGATTTGAGTAAAATATCATCATTTGCCGATTATGTTGACATTGATGTAAAAGTAGTAAAAGATGGCAAAGAAGTTACAGGAATTGAAGTTACACCAAGAACAACGGCCGTAAAGCTTGATATTGAGAACAGGCTTACAAAGGAATATACAATTGAGACAGATACTGAAGGAATGCCTGCAGACGGATATGTGCTTACATCAGTAAGTGTTACACCTACAACTGTAAAAGTTACAGGACCGTCATCAATTGTAGAAAATATTGACAAAGTTAAGGCTGTGTGTGATATTAGTGGTGCATATTCCAATGTTAACAGTACAGCTAAGCTTACGGCATATGCGGCAGATGGAAGCCAGATAAATGAGGAAGTTTTTTCATTTTCAAAAAGCGATGTAGATTATACAGCACTGATAAGTGCCCATAAGATAGTTAATGTGAGATGTGCAGGTACAACCGGAACAGTTAAAGACGGATATATGATTATGGGAATTGAACTTAGCACAGATAAGGCTGAACTTATCGGTGATGCTAATACACTTAACAACATTTCTGAGATAGTTATACCTGAGAGTGCAATTAATGTTGATAATATTGATTCGTCAAGAAACTATACGGTATGGCTTTCTGACTATATAAGTCAGGATTTAAAAGTAAAATCTGAAAACAAGCTAAATATTAAAGTTAAAGTGGCTGATTTAAACAGCCGCGAGTTTTCATTTGACACATCGAAGATTACATTTAATAATATAAAGACAGGATATCATGTTACAATAGATGATGATTCTGTTATGTCAATAGTCATAAGCGGTGAGGGCAGTGTTCTTGATTCGATTTCAGGAGATAATATAAAAGGAACAACAAACCTTACGGCTTTATCGGCGGGAAGACATACTGTTTTTGTTAACTTTACAGTACCGGATGGTTGTAAAGTTGTAGGAGAATATAAGATACAGGTTCTTATAGAAGCAGACAAACAGCAGGAAACAACATCTGCTGCTTCAAATTAATGCGGTATATGTATACAGGAGGTTGAAAAATGTTAAAGCAGACTATATTAGTAGACAGTCCTTTGGGAATTCATCTGCGTCCGGCTACAGCAATGTGTGATCAGGCGATTAAATATAAATCGAAGATTTCATTTAATTATGGCGATGGCAAAACTGCGAATGCAAAAAGCGTAATATCAATACTTGCTTCAAGTGTCAAATGTGGGCAGGAAATTGTGCTTGAAGCTGACGGCGAAGATGAAGAAGAAGCAATAAATGCTGTAGCACAGGCATTTAAAGAATCACTCAAAAATGATTAATAATAATTAAGAATGGAGGATAATAAAATGGGCTATATGGAAACTTATAAGTCTTGGTGCGATAATGAATATTTTGATGAGGCAACAAGAGATGAATTAAAATCTATAGCTGGTAATGAAGCGGAGATAGAAGATCGTTTTTATAAAGATCTTGAATTTGGTACAGGCGGTCTTAGAGGTGTAATTGGAAATGGTACAAACAGAATGAATGTTTATACTGTAAGAAAGGCAACACAGGGACTTGCTAATTTTATTATAAAGGATAATGCAGCAGACAGAGGTGTGGCTATTGCATACGATTCAAGAAGAATGTCAAAGGAATTTGCAGACGAAGCAGCACTCTGCCTTAATGCAAATGGTATCAAAGCATACATATTCCCTACATTAAGACCTACACCAGAGCTTTCATTTGCATTAAGAGAGCTTCATTGCATAGCTGGTATTGTTGTTACAGCAAGCCACAATCCTCCTGAATATAATGGATACAAAGTATATTGGGAAGATGGTGCACAGATTACAGCACCTAAGGATTCACAGATTATATCAGAAGTTAAAGCAGTTACAGATTATAATACAGTAAAGACAATGGATATTGATGCTGCAAGAGTTGCAGGTCTTTACAATGTAATCGGATATGATATGGATGATAATTACATGGCTGCACTTAAAAAGATGAGCCTTAATGGAGATATTATCAAGCAGGTTGCAGATGATATCAAGATTGTATACACTCCATTTAATGGTACAGGTAATGTGCCTGTAAGAAGAATTTTAAGGGAGCTTGGATTTAAGAATGTATACGTTGTTCCTGAACAGGAAAAACCTGATCCAAACTTTACAACACTTGAATATCCTAACCCTGAAGATCCTAAGGCTTTTACATATGCATTAAAGCTTGCAAAAGAAGTTGATGCAGATATTATTCTTGCAACAGACCCTGATGCAGACAGACTTGGTGTATATTCTAAAGATGTTAAGAGTGGTGAATACAAGTCATTTACAGGTAACATGTCAGGTATGCTTATTGCAGAATATCTTCTTTCACAGAGAAAAGAACGCGGTCTTATCCATAAAAATGGTGCATTTGTTAAGACTATTGTTTCAACAAATATGGCTGATGCAATTGCAAAAGAATACAATGTAAAGCTTATAGAGGTTCTTACAGGATTTAAGTTTATCGGTGAACAGATTAAATTCTTTGAACAGCAGCATACATATGAGTATGAATTTGGTTTTGAGGAAAGTTATGGCTGCCTTGTAGGTACACATGCAAGAGATAAAGATGCCGTAGTTGCTGTTATGGCACTTTGTGAAGCAGCTGCTTATTATAAGACAAAAGGTCTTACACTCTGGGATCAGATGATTAATATCTTTGAAAAATATGGATATTATAAAGAAGGCCAGAAGGCAATCACAATGAAAGGTGCTGAAGGTGCCGCTCATATTGCCAAGATGATGGATGATTTAAGAAATAACCCACCAAAGAAATTTGGCAGATGGGATGTTCTTGAGACAAGAGATTATAAGAATGATGAGTGCATAGTTCTTGCAACTGGTGAGAAACACAGCACAGGTCTTCCTAATTCTAATGTATTATATTATGATTTATCAGATAATGCATGGTGTTGTGCAAGACCTTCAGGTACAGAGCCTAAGATTAAGTTCTATATGGGCGTAAAAGGTTCAAGCCTTGAGGATGCTCAGAGCATGCTTGACGAACTTACAAAAGCAGTTATGGAAAAAATAGGACAGTAAAGTTCAGAAATTTTTAACAAGTAAAACACAATATGAACACATTTCGTTGTTAGTATACATATACAGACAAGGAAATGTGTTCTTCTTATATAATTACATGTATTATACAGAACATATTTTAAAGGAAGGAGTAAGGTAAAATGTACGATAATGATTTAGATAATAATAATACATCATCAGGTGTAACAGGAAGCGAATCACAGAATTCGCAGGAAAGTACAGAATATAGATATACGTCAGGAAGCATGCCATACAATGATAATTCATACAATTCATCATATAATAACAATGCATGGACTTCCAATAATGGCGGTTATTATTCAAATACTAACTATTCAAATACTACAGGCAACACTAATTATAATAAAAAGAAAAACAAGACAGACAAAAAAGGAATCGGAAAGAGAATTGCAGCAATTGCATTGTCAGCAGTTTTATTTGGTGTAATTGCCGGTGGTACAATGTATGGCGTCAACTATGCGGCTAATAAAATAAACCCTGTCAATAATAATTCTAATGTAGAAATACCAATAGTATCAAGCAGTGTATCATCAACATCAGGAACAGTTAACGATGAAAGTTCGGCATACGATGTAAAGATGGATGTTGCAGCAGTCGCTAATGCAGCAATGCCGGCAATGGTTGCATTACAGGGTACAACAACAGTTTCAGGCAACTCATCATCAATATTCGGATATGGACAGAGTTATGAGGCAACAACAAGTGGAACAGGTATAATTGTTGGTAAAAGTGATACAGAACTGCTTCTTCTTACAAATGCACATGTAATAGATGGTGTAAGCAACTTAAAGTGTACATTTGTGGATGGTGAATCAGTAAACTGTACAGTAAAAGGCTCTAAATCAGATAAAGATATTGCAGTAGTTGCAGTTAATCTCAGTGATATAAAGAGTTCAACAATCAATCAGATTTCAATTGCTGAACTTGGTGATTCTGATGATGTTACACTGGGTCAGGAGGTTGTAGCCATCGGTAATGCACTTGGTGAAGGCCAATCAGTAACAAATGGTATAATAAGTGCCATGAATCGTTCAATAACAGTTAATAATGTAACATTTGATGGCCTTTTCATGACAAATGCAGCAATTAACTCAGGAAACAGTGGCGGTGCATTACTTAATGCAGACGGACGTGTAATTGGTATTAACTTTGCAAAGACATCAGAAGATGGTGTTGAAGGCATGGCATATTCAATTCCTGTTTCAAATGTAAAAGACCTTATAAATTCACTTATGAACAGAGAGACAAGAACAAAGGTTGCTGATTCTGAAGCATCATATCTTGGCATTTCAGGCGTTGATATAACAAGTACAATTTCACAGTATTACAAGTATCCACAGGGAGTACAGATTCGTTCAGTTGCATCAGGTTCTGCAGCAGAAAAGGCTGGTCTTGGTCAGTATGATATAATTGTAAGCTTTGATGATGAGTCAATATCATCAATGTCAGAACTCCAGAATACAATGCAATATTATAAAGCTGGTGAAACAGTTACAATAAAATATTATCATCCTGAAGGCACTCAGTACGTATTAAAATCTGTAGATGTTACACTTGGAAAGAAAAACTGATAAAATACATCCGTCTACAGGAAATGGTTAAAAATCAAAAATAAAGAATAAAGAATAAGAAGGATACATCAACCGGCAGGCATATATGCGGTGCAGGGCATGTATCCTTCTTCTTTTAACTTTTATTTTAGAAAGATTTTATTGATATATATAGAAGCAAAATGTATACTTTATAATATACATAAGAAATCGGGAGGACAATATTATGCAGGATAATAAAGATAATAACAATGTTAATGATATAGATAATAAAAATGCAGATAATTCTACAGATACATCCACAACAGAAAAAAAGGATGAGTATGAAAAAGTATGTTATGTATGTCATCGTACAGAAAGCCGGGCAGGCAAGATGATAAATATGGGCAATAATATATACATATGCCCTGACTGTATGCAGCGTTCATTTGATGCTATTTATAACAGTGGTATTAATTATGATGATATGATGAAAAATATTCCCGGAATGGGCAATATTCCCGGAATGAATGGATTTATGTCTGGTGATATGAATGATAATATAAGCCAGAAACAGAAGATAAAAAAGAAGAATAATAAAGATGACAAAGATAAAAAAGAAGATATTGATTTAAAAAATATTCCGGCACCGCATGTGATAAAAGAGATGCTCGACCAGTATGTGGTAGGACAGGAACATGCCAAAAAAGTAATGTCTGTTGCTGTATACAATCACTATAAGAGAGTAGCATGCAAGGATACAGATGTTGAGATTGAAAAGTCAAACATGCTTATGATAGGACCGACAGGTTCAGGAAAGACTTATCTTGTAAAAACACTCGCAAAGCTTCTTTCAGTGCCGCTTGCCATTGCAGATGCTACATCACTTACAGAGGCAGGTTATATTGGTGATGATATAGAAAGTGTTGTTTCAAAACTTCTTGCGGCGGCAGATAATGATGTTGAGAGAGCAGAACATGGTATAATCTTTATCGATGAGATTGATAAGATAGCAAAGAAAAAAGAGACAAGAAGTCGTGATGTAAGCGGTGAATCAGTACAGCAGGGAATGCTCAAACTTCTCGAGGGAAGTGATATAGAAGTTCCTGTTGGAGCGACAAGCAAGAATGCGATGGTTCCACTCGTTACAGTCAATACAAAAAATATTTTATTCATTTGTGGAGGTGCATTCCCTGACCTTGAAGATATAATAAAAGAAAGACTCAATCATCAGGGGTCAATAGGATTTACTGCTGATTTGAAGGATAAGTACGATAATGACAGCAATCTCTGCCAGCAGGTAACAGTAGACGATTTAAGAAATTATGGCATGATTCCGGAATTCCTTGGCAGACTGCCTGTGGTATTTGCACTTGAAAGTCTTACAAAACCTATGCTTATTGAGATAATGAGAGAACCTAAAAATGCAATATTAAAGCAGTATGAGAAGCTTCTTGAACTTGATGAAGTCAAGCTTGAGTTTGATGATGCTGCACTTAATGCCATTGCAGATAAAGCTATGGAGAAAAAGACAGGTGCCAGAGCACTGCGTTCAATAATAGAAGATTATATGCTCGATATAATGTATGAAATACCTAAAGATAATAACATAGGAAAAGTTGTTATAACAGGAGATTATATATTAAAAAAGGGTGCCCCGGTTATACAGATGCGTGGATACGAAACACCGCTGATAGAATCACATGAATAATAACAGGGATATATGAATATAATAGATTAAATTATATATAGCGGCCGGATATATGGATATGACATGTGACGCACTTATTAAATCACAGGAAATTATGGATTTTATCATATATAACAATCCATGGTACTATAATTATAATCCGTCAGATAAAATAGAAAACGCATGCGTAATTGAAGTGGATGAGAACTTTTCAATTGGATATGGAAAGCTTTCAGGTGATATGAAAATGAGCATAAGCAATCTTGGATATCAGACAATACCTAAGCTATATGGAATAATGGATACATCAAGTATGGATGCGGCTGGTATTACGTCTTCGTTAAACCAGCCGTTTCTTAATGTCCGCGGACAGGGTGTAATTATGGGAATTGTTGATACCGGAATAGATTATACACATGAAGCATTCAAGAAAAGCCCAAATGTCAGCCGTATAGCTGTAATATGGGACCAGACGGGTGAGTGGAATAATACAGAAAGTCAAGAGAGCAGAAGCGATTATGTTAGCAGTGTATACAAATATGGGAGAGTGTTTACTAATGAAGAGATAAATGCAGCACTCAAAGCACAGTCTGACGGCGGGAATCCTTATGAATATGTTCCAGAAAAAGATACTGACGGTCATGGCACTTTTATAGCCGGTATTGCAGCAGGAAGCCAGACAGATGAATTCTGTGGAGCAGCACCGGAGTGTGAACTGGCAGTCGTTAAACTTAAAGAGGCAAAAGATTATCTTAAAGAATATTTTCTTGTAAACAGAGAGACAGCAGTATTTGAAGAGACAGATATAATGCTTGGTGTACGGTTTCTGCTTGATTATGCTGCTAAAAGGAAAATGCCGCTTGTGATATGCTTCGGACTTGGAACAGGAAGCGGTCCAAGAACAGGTGCAACGCCATTGGCAAGTATGCTTAGTTTGGTTGCAATAAGAACAAATGTAGTAGTTGTTTCTTGTATGGGTAATGAAGCTGCAGGAAGAACACATATATCAGGTGAGGCACTTTCATCTGTATCACCATATACAATAGAATTAAATGTAGGTAAAAAAGAAAAAGGATTTTCAATGGAAATATGGGCAAATACGCTCGATGTGCTGTCAGTTTCAGTAATATCTCCGTCGGGCGAGAGTGTGCCAAGATTATCTGCAAGAACAGGCATGACAAATGTGTTAAAGTTTATATTTGAAAATTCACAGGTAGAAGTAGATTACAGAGTGGTAGATACATTATCAGGATATGAAGTGATATTTTTCAGATTTATTAATCCGGCACAGGGTGTATGGAAAATTAATGTATACAGCCTTACAAATATAAAGGGGAGTTTTAATGGATGGCTTCCGATTAATAATTTCCTGCAGTCAGACACATTTTTTCTGAATTCTACGCCAGATACAACATTGACAGAACCAGCTGCAGAATCAAGAATTATAAGCATTGCATCATATAATCATCTGACAGGTGCTATAAGTATAGAGTCAGGCAGGGGATACAGTGCAGATAATGTTGTAAAACCTGAACTTGCAGCTCCTGGTGTTAATGTATATGGCCCACGCATCGGAGGAGGATACACATATAGAAGCGGAACCAGCATTGCGGCGGCACATGCTGCAGGAGCAGCAGCACTGTTACTTACATGGGGCGTATATTACGGCAATGCAAAATATCTTGGAACAAATGACGTGAAATATATTCTTATTCGTGGAGCAGTAAGGGATGAGAGTGTATCATCTTCCGGCAGTGAAGAGTTTCCAAATAACATATGGGGATATGGCAGACTTAATCTGATAAATTCGTTTCTGGAACTCCGTGTGACATAAAGCTGTTTACTAAATCTGCTAATTGTAATAATATAATAAATGAAAAGTTTTGCGATAAAGCGGGCTTACGATAAAAAATAAGAATGCGGAAATGGAGAGCATAATGGAAAAAAAATACAAAGCACTTGCACTTGACCTGGATGGAACTTTGATGGACAGTAATAAGGAATTATCAGATGTTAATAAAAAGGCTGTCTGGGAAGCGATTGATGTGGGTACGGCAGTTATTCTTGCATCAGGCAGGCCGATGTTTGGCGTACTTCCTGTTGCACGTATGCTTGAACTGGAGAAACGCGGAGGCTATGTGCTTGCATATAACGGTGGCAATATATTGGATTGTAAGACAGGAAAACTTGTATATGAAAGATATGTTCCTAAGCAGTGCATTGAGGATATATGCATTGCTGCAAGAGAGTGTGATGTTGCACCATTGACATATTACAAAGACAAAGTTATATCTGAGAGAGCGGATGATGAATATGTAATAAAAGAGGCATTTTGTAACAGTGCAAGCATAATGCAGGTTGACAACATACCTGAATTTGTAGATTATCCTGTTTCAAAAGTTCTTGTTGTAGGAGAACACAAAAAGCTTCTTCCTGTAAAAGAAAAGCTGGAGAATAAATATTCCGACATACTTGAATTGTTTTTCTCAGAAGATTATTTTCTTGAAGTTGTACCAAAGAATGTAGGAAAAGATGCATCACTTGCAGAGCTTCTTTCGCAGCTTGGGATTAAAAGAGAAGAGCTTATTGCCTGTGGCGATGGACTTAATGATATTTCAATGATAAAATATGCAGGATTAGGGATAGCAATGAAAAATGCATATGACGAAGTGAAAAATAATGCAGATATGGTAACAGATCTTAATAATGATGAAAATGCTGTGGCAGATGTTATCAACAGATTTATAATTAACGAGCAATAAATATGTCATTTAAAGATTATAAAAAAGACGATTCTGAATTGTAAACCAGAATCGTCTTTTTATATAGTAAGTTAAATATAAGATTTACTGTGCACTACCTGTTGCAGTCTCATTTTCAAGACTTTCAACATACTCATCAACATTGACTGTTTCATCATTGTAAATCATGTTCATAAGTTTGATTGCTATATTAACCGTGTCATAATCAGGAACAACAGTTGATGCATAGAATCCATATAAGTTACAATAGTTAGACTGTGTTCTTCCGCTTACTGCATAAGACTGGACATTCCAAGGTGTCGAATCAGCAAGCTGGTCTTTTATAAGACCGGTAATCATGCTTGTTGGCATGTTGGTATATAAAACTTCTGTTGCAGCCTCAAGCACTGATGAATAACTTGTAAGTATAGAAGGTGAAGTAGCTTTGTTGATAATACCTGAAATAGCTGCCTGCTGGTTTCTTCCTCGCTGGAAATCGCCATTCATAAAGCACTGTCTCTCACGTACAAATGCAAGAGTCATTGCACCGTCACATTCATTTAAGCCTTTAACGAAATGATAATTTTCAGGAGCAGCATCATTACCGTTGGTAAATTCCACTTCAGAATCAATTGTAATGCCTCCGAGTGCATCGACAATCTTGACACATCCGTCAAAGTTAAGTTTCATAAAGTAATCAGCTTTAAAACCATAAAGGTCGTAAAGTGCATCAATAGAACCCTGAGTTCCGGCATTACCTGCATGTGTAAGTTTATCAATGCCTTTTCTTCCGTTTGCATCACTTATCGTAATATAATAATCACGAGGTGTAGAAATAAGAAGAACCTGTCTTGTCTCAGGATTAATCACTGCGAGAATATTAACATCACTTCGGCCTACATCAGATATATCGCCATATCCGTCATTTCCTGATATATATACAACAAAAGGTTCACCCTTTGATTTCTTTGCAGCTGTGTTTACAGTAGTCTTTGTAATAATCTTTATGTTGCCAAGAACTTTTGTCTTTGATGCAAAATCCGTATCTTCTTCAGACATGGAAGCACGCATCGACTCAGTCATAAATATTGCTTTAATATCTTTATTTGAATAAAGAGCCTCAAGCAGATTATCCCATGATGTATATTTCTTTGTTGAAATGCTGGCATTATTTTCTGAATTAATCTGTTCTGCTGCTTTTGTCGAAAGCGTCTCCTCAATAGAACCGTTATATCCAAAAGTATATGAAAGAGCATCTTTTATAGAAGAAGCAGAGTCATGTTTAAGTACGATAACATCGACAACATCAGTCTCAATCTTCGTATTTGTAATATTGCCAAAAGCCCAGTTTACTTTTGAACCTACAAGGTATCCAAAAACTAAAATGACTGACATAAGAACCGATAAAAACTTACCGAAGTAGTGAGCTTTGGTAAACTGTGATGTAAAGTTGTATAACAGAATAAGAACAAGTATAACAATCATCATTATAAAGTATTTTGTAGGAAAAATATCCAGTTTAAAAATCTCAAACAGGAAAAGGCCGGATATAACAAGCTCAACAAGAACGAGAAGCAATCCGATAAGAGCCATAACGCCACGTTTTTTTCTTCTTTTTTCCTTTTTGTTCAGATTTGTACTTTTTTTAAAGATATATTTCATATCTTTATTGGTCTTTGTGAAAAAGTTTGCCATAACAATCCCCTTTATCAATAGAAAGAATTTTAAAAATCTTAGCTGGTAATAATCGGCATAGATAAATTTAATTATACAACAAAAAATACAAATAACAATAAAAATAAACTAAATTTTATGGCTTTTTTACATTATAACATTAAGGTTTGATTACAGTGTGAAAACACCCGGAAACGTGGTAAGAATATATTATATTTTCATAGTATTACACACTTAATATTATTAAGTGAAATAATAGGACATGTATAAAAAACTAATTAAAATAATTAATTATTTAATAAAAACGGCAAAAAATTAAGTATACAACATAAAAAACTTGCAAAAATTAAGCATATTTAATATAATAACACCATAATATTTCGCTGCGGCGTTAAGAAAAGGAGTAAAAGATATTATGGGTTATGTTGATGAAGTCTTAGAAAAAGTATCTAAGAAAAATGCAGATCAGCCAGAATTTTTACAGGCAGTAAATGAGGTTCTTGAGTCATTAAGACCGTTTATCGATGCTAACGAGGAACTTTACAGAAAGAATGCAATTCTTGAAAGAATTACAGAACCGGACAGAGTTATTATGTTCCGTGTACCTTGGGTAGATGACAAGGGCCAGGTACAGGTAAACAGAGGTTTCAGAGTACAGTTCAATAACTCTATCGGACCTTACAAGGGTGGTTTACGTTTACATCCATCTGTAAACCTTGGTATTATTAAGTTCTTAGGTTTTGAGCAGGTATTTAAGAACTCACTTACAAGCCTTCCTATTGGTGGTGGTAAAGGTGGTTCTGACTTCGATCCTAAGGGTAAGTCAGACAGAGAAATTATGGCATTCTGCCAGAGCTTCATGACAGAACTTTGCAAGTACATCGGTGCTGATGTCGATGTTCCTGCTGGTGATATCGGTACAGGTGCAAGAGAGATTGGTTTCATGTTCGGTCAGTACAAGAGAATCAGAGGTATGTACGAAGGCGTTCTTACAGGTAAGGGTCTTTCATACGGCGGTTCACTTGCCAGAACAGAAGCTACAGGTTATGGTCTCTTATACTTAACAGAAGAACTTATGAAGTGTCATGGTGAATCACTTGAAGGCAAGACAATTGCTGTATCAGGTGCCGGTAACGTTGCTATCTATGCAATTGAAAAAGCTCAGCAGCTTGGTGCTAAGGTTGTTACATGTTCTGATTCAACAGGCTGGATTTATGATGAAGACGGTATTGATGTAGCTCTTCTTAAAGAAGTTAAGGAAGTTAAGAGAGCAAGACTTACAGAGTACGCAGCAGCAAGAAAGTCAGCTCAGTATCATGAGAAGAAGAACGGCGAACATGGCGTATGGACAGTTAAGTGTGATGTAGCTCTTCCATGTGCTACACAGAACGAACTTGATATTGAAGATGCTAAGCAGTTAGTAGCTAACGGTGTTAAGGTTGTTTGTGAGGGTGCTAACATGCCTACAACACTTGAAGCAACAAAGTATTTACAGGATAGCGGAGTATTATTCGTTTGCGGTAAGGCTTCTAATGCCGGTGGTGTTGCAACTTCAGCTCTTGAGATGAGCCAGAACAGCGAGAGACTCAGCTGGACATTTGAAGAAGTTGATGCTAAGTTAAAGACAATCATGGTAAATATCTATCATAACATTGATGATGCAGCTAAGAGATACAACATGGAAGGAAACTATGTAGCAGGTGCTAACATTGCAGGTTTCGAGAAGGTTGTAGATGCTATGTTAGCTCAGGGTGTTTACTAATTCTTTAATATCTGATTAAGAGGCTGTCAGTATCAGCCAGGATATAAAATTTTAAAATACATAAAAGTCCCGTAGACAAATTCAAATCTGAGATTTGACAAATGTTTATGGGACTTTTATTATAGTTATTGCAATGGGTAAAGAGCTTTTTGATTAGAGAGGAGTGATTGTTGATGCCTAATATATTTGATGGAATACGAAAAATGTCAGACGAAGATGTCAGGCTTGAAATAGCCCTGATTACACAGACTAATCTTCTTAATGCTGCAAAAGAGACCGGTAATAAGCTGGTTAACTCGCTTGCAGATGCAGCCAATTCATTTATGCAGGCGTTCGCTTCATCTAAGTCTATAGATTATCAGATAGTGCGTGTTTCAGATATGGTACGAAAAAATATAATACAGCTTCATGCTGATACAAGAAGTGAACTTGAAATACGGCTTAAAGAACTCATTGCACAAAAATGTGGGCTGACAGCACAGGAATCATTGACAGTAAGTGAGGAAAGACTTTCATTTCTGGCAGCAGCTGAAGCGGCAAAATTGTATAATATTACAAAATATGATACTCCTGCTAATAAAATAGAAAATGTCAGCATATACTATAACGAAGCATTTATTGCGGCATTACATCAGTGTCTTGTGCGTCAGGATGCAAAGGATGTTGCAGATACTGATTTGAGAATACAGAAAAGAATAGATGAAATATCTATAGAAGATAAGAGAGAATTACATAAAAGACTTATGCCTAAAGAATTTTCGGGTAAAGGCATTGGAAGAATACTGAGATTAGAGAAAAAAACGACGTATTTAAAGGATGTCATACAGATACTTGGAGTACAGGTTTTTGATGAGATAGCTGCATATGTTACAGCAAGCGTCAATGTACTTAAAAGTTTCAAAAGAATATCATGTGCACTTATGGCACAGCTTGTATGGAAGGCAAAAAATGCATATGGTACAGGATTTGGCGTCAATGAAAAATCTCTGCCATCATATACTACGGAAGAAAATGGGGCGATGCAGCGAAAAGAAATTACGGATTTTCATGCAATGCTAAAAGAGATACAGACACAGAAGGCTGCAGTTGAAGAGTATGATAAAAAACTGGACAGGCTTTATGAGCAGGTTTCAAAGACAGGTGAAAAACTTCAGAGTGAAAAAGATTTACTTGAAAAAGAACGTGTGCAATTTGATAAACTTGCATCACAAAAAGATGAGTACAATGCAGGGAAACATTCTGAGAGTGACACGAAACTATATTATTCGGAAGTAAATAATACAAACAGACGCATTGGACAATATGAGCAGTCTGTTTCAAAACTTGAGCAGAAAATGAAAGAACTTGATATATCAACAGGCGAGTGTGAAAATAACAAGGAAAATGCTGCAAAAGAGTCAGAGAGAATGGCAAAAGAGGCAGAATTGCGGGAACATGAACTTTCTGAGATTATAAAAAACAAATGGGGTGCATTTTATTATAAAATAACATTTGAAGATGAAGTATTTGTACAGGCTGTGAGACTTCTTACACTTGACGGAAGAATTGCAGTTGAAAGAATGATGAAAGAATTTCATGATACACCTGACAGTCAGGCATTTGATACACCCTCGTCATCCGGATGCATTATATGTGATACAGTGGCTGATGGTCAGGTAAAGTTATATCACGAAGGTACACACATAACTAAAATAGGAAAATAATAAATGAATATAATTGATGGTAAAAGTTATGAAAAAGCAATTGAATATATTAATTCGTTAAGCCAGTTTGTAGCGGGAACAGGATGTGAAAGAGCGGAAAAACTTCTGGAAAGGCTCGGCAATCCACAGGATAAGCTCAAAGTAATACATGTTGCAGGAAGCAATGGCAAAGGTTCTGTATGTGCCTATCTTGCAGGTATTTTACAGGAAAACGGCTATAAGACCGGGCTGTTTACATCTCCGCATCTGATAGACGAACGTGAACGCATAAGAATTAATGGAATGATGATAACAAAAGAAGAATTTGCTGAGGCATATGCCAGGGTAAAAGCGGTGGAAGATGAACTTGGAAAAGGAAGCCTTGCATATTTTGATTATTTCTTAGGCATAGCATTTATTGTTTTCCTGAAACAAAATGTTGATATCTGCGTCATAGAAACGGGATTAGGTGGAAGACTTGATGCGACCAATGCAGTTAAAAATCCTGTTCTTGATATAATAGCAACAATCAGTCTTGAGCATACAGCGATACTTGGCAATACAATAGAAAAGATAGCAAAAGAAAAGTCTGGCATAATAAAAAATAATGTTCCTGTTGTATTTATAAAAGATAAAAAAAGCGTGACAGATATAATAGAAAAAAAAGCAGAGGATAATAATTGTGAAGCATATGGTGTGACACAAAAAGATTTTCAAATAATTAAAAACTACGGCTATTGTATTGATTTTTCGCTAAACAATATGTATTATAAGAATGATTGCTTTACAATTACAACCGGTGCCGTATATCAGGTCCAGAATTGTTCACTGGCACTTACGGCAGCTGAAGTGCTTAAAAAAACAGGAGTTGTAAAACTTGAGAGCAATGCAGTCCATAAGGCTGTCAAAAAAGTACAATGGCATGGCCGTATGGAACAGATAGCAGATAACATATATGTTGATGGAGCACACAATCCTGAAGGCATAGAAGCACTTATTTGTTCAGTAAGCCCGATTACCTGCGGCAGAAAGACGATACTGCTCTTTTCTGTTGTCAATGATAAAGATTATGACAGAATGATAAAGAGCATATGTGACAGTAATATGTTTGATTATTTTGTTATCGCAGGGATACAGGGAAAAAGGTGCCTGGATGACAGCTGTATAAGTGATACATTTAAGAAATATACGGACAAGCCTGTGATTGACAAAATAAATATAAAAGATGCATATGAGAGTGCAGCTGCACTGCGGCGTGATATTGATGGCGTGCTTTTTTGCACAGGTTCATTATATCTTGTCGGTGAGATAATGAGTATTATTAAATAATGGAGGAACAATATGATAGATTTTGATGAAGAGATTAAAAAATTCAAGCCAAGCCTTGAAGTAGAAGACGCAGAAGATGCGATTTATAATAATGATGTTCCTGATATAACAGATCTTATTAATAAAATTGTTGAGGATTTATCAGACAAGTAGGAGAAAAATAATGAGATGCTTTAAATGTAATGAAGTTCTTACAAAAGAAAGCCACTGCCCGAACTGCGGCATTGACGTTTCTATGTATAAGAAAGCTGTTATGGCTTCAAATGCATATTATAATCTCGGACTTTCAAAAGCAAAAGTAAGAGATTTGTCCGGTGCAGTAGAAAGCCTGAAGATGAGTATAACAATAAATAAAAAAAATATAGATGCAAGAAATCTTTTAGGACTTGTATATTGTGAGATGGGCGATGTTGTTGAAGCATTAAGCGAATGGGTTATAAGTAAAAATATCCAGCCTGATAATAACTGTGCAGAAGATTATATAACTGACATCCAGTCAAACCAGAATAAATTTGAGCTTGTTACTTCAACAATTAAGAAATATAATCTGTCTCTCAGATATGCCAAAGAAGGCAATACCGATATGGCACAGATTCAGCTCAAAAAGGTGGTTTCACAGAATCCAAGACTTTTAAAGGCACAGCAGCTTCTTGCTCTTATTTATATAAAAGAAAAGGAATACAGCAAAGCCAGAAAATGTCTTGCTTCTGTATTGAGAGTTGATAGAAATAATACACTTGCACAGCTTTATATGCAGGCTATTGATGAAGAATTATCATCTAAAAAGAAAGAATCACAGTCATCATTGAAGAAGAGAAATAAAGATGATGATAGAAAGCCGTTAAGCGGTAATGATGTAATCCTTCCGCGTTCATCATATAAAGAGCCAAGCAATGGTGCCATAACGATTATAAATATACTTGTTGGTGTTGCAATAGGAGCAGCATTGATATGGTTTCTTATCATACCGTCAAGATACAGGGGGCTTACATCAGAATATAATAAGAGCCTTCAGGAATACAGCGAACAGCTCTCATCTGGCAATGTAGAGCTTAATTCGCTTCAAAACCAGCTCGATTCTGTAAAGAAAGAAAAAGAATCGTTAGAGACACGTCTGTCACAGGTAAGCGGTGCAGACGGCAATAATAAGCTGTTGACTGCTGTTATAAAAGCAGCTAACTTATACATTTCAAATGATTCAACAGGTGCGGCAGAGGCTATTGCTGATGTTGATGTAAGTTCACTCCCAGTTGAAGAAGCAAAGACACTTTATAATACAATATCAGGTGCTACAATGATGAATGCGGCAAATGATTTGTATAACAGAGGAATGACGGCATATAACAAGGCTGACTACACAACGGCAGCAGATTTGCTTGTGAGAGCTTATAAGTGTGACAAGACAAAAGCCGATGCAGTTTTCTATGCGGCAAAGAGTTATGTTGCACTTAATCAGCCGGATAATGCTAAAAAATACTATCAAATTATAGCAGATGAATTCAAGAGCAGCGGATATGTAACAGAAGCACAGGCTTATGTACAGTCACACTGATGTTGAAAAATATACGTAAAAGAGAAGACCTGACAGGAATGAAAGCCTGTCAGGTTTTTTGTTACGGAAAAATATAGTTATAATCAAATGGAGGTTGACAGGAATGCAGGAAGAACATGTTGCTGTTGCAGACGGAGAAAATGAAGTAAGGCACACAGATTATATTTACATGGTGTCGGATAAAATGCTTGTTATAAGCATGATAGCGGAACTTGACCATCATCTTGCGGATGAAATGAGAGAAGTGATTGATGATGTCATTGATGTAAGAGGCGTAGAAGATATAATATTTGATTTCAGCAGAATAAATTTTATGGATAGTGCCGGAATAGGTCTCATAATGGGACGGTACAGAAAAATCCATGAAAAAGGCCGGATATATGTTGCCGGTGCAGGGGAAGGAATATCAAGAATACTCCTTATTTCGGGACTTCATAAGCTTGTAGTTGTAAGCAGTGATGTAAATGATGCAGCGAAGAAAATATTAGAAGGTAAAAGGGGAAATTGAAATGAATAAAAATAGTAACAGCTTTGAAATTATATTTGATTCAAAATCCGAAAATGAAAGTTTTGCAAGAGTTGTTGTTGCGGCATTTTGTACAAGATTAGATCCGACATTAGAAGAAATCTCTGATATAAAAACTGCTGTATCGGAAGCGGTAACAAACTGTATAGTCCATGGATATGAGGGAAGAGAAGGCAAAATAAGCCTGAAATGTGAGCTTAATGATAATGAACTGACAATAGAAGTACATGATGACGGAGTTGGAATAGATGACATAGAAAGAGCAATGGAGCCAATGTATACATCAAAGCCACAGCTTGAGCGTTCAGGAATGGGATTTTCATTTATGGAGGCATTTATGGATGAGTTACATGTCAAATCAGGAAAGCACAGCGGTACAACCGTGATGATGAAGAAAAAAATAGGAGTAAATAATTAGTGGATTGGGTGTGGTTATATGAATCATACTAAGGAACTGATAGAAATGGCACATGGAGGAGATAAAGCAGCCAGAGAGAAACTGATTGTTGAAAATATGGGACTGATATGGAGCATAGTAAAGCGATTCGCGGGACGTGGCTATGAACAGGAAGATTTATTCCAGATAGGCAGCATTGGACTTATAAAAGCTGTTGATAAGTTTGACACATCATTTGATGTACAGTTTTCGACATATGCTGTACCAATGATTTCGGGAGAAATCAAGCGTTTTTTAAGAGATGACGGAATGATAAAAGTAAGCCGTTCGATGAAAGAGACCGCATACAAAGCTTATATTGCGAGGGAGAAAATGGAGGAAAAACTTAAAAGAGAGCCAACACTTACTGAGATAGCGGCAGAAATCGGAGTTACATCAGAGGAACTTGCACAGGCATTTGATGCATCGGCACAGATAGAGTCACTCCACAAAGTGATTTATCAGGGGGATGGAAGTGATATTTCACTTATGGACAAGCTTCCGTGTGAAGACGACCCATGTGAAGATATGATGAACCGCATGGTGCTGGAAGAGATGCTCTCAAAGCTTGATAAAAAAGAACGCCAGCTTATTTATATGCGTTATTATCAGGATAAAACGCAGACGGAAATAGCTGGAATTCTTGGCGTTTCGCAGGTTCAGGTATCAAGGCTTGAGAAAAAAATACTAAAAAAAATGAAATCCGGTGAATAAATGTCCTGTTGGAAAGCCATGCTAAAAACGAGGAGATGATGTCAAAATGAGTGAAACGGTATATATAAAAACAGACAAAAACATCGAAGTTTCAAAACGCATGGTATTAATTGGAGATGTTGCTGATGTATATTGCAACGATAAAAAGATGGAAAATGATATAAAACATATATGCCTTATTATACTCGATGAAGTTGGCGTGAATAAAATAAAGAAAAAGAGAGTATGTCTTTCATTTATGGATATTGTAAAAGCTGTTGCAAAAAAATATCCTGATGCCGATGTGAATAATCTTGGTGAAAATGATTTTATTGTGGATTACATTTTGGAAAAGAAACATTCAAAGTTTCTGCAGGGATTATTAATAGCATTTGTGGCTGCATTTACATTTGTCGGGAGCATGTACGCAATTATGGCATACAACAATGATGTAAGTACCATTGAAATATTTGAGAAAGTGTATGAGATATTTGGAGCAGACAATGCACAACAGGTAAAACTGCTGGAAATAATGTATGCTGTCGGTCTTGCACTTGGAATTATAATTTTCTATAACCATTTTGCCGGGGTGAGGCTGTCAGGGGAACCTACACCTATAGAAGTTGAAATGGATAAATATGAAAAAGATGTTGATGATACGCTTATTGACAGAAAATCCAAAACAGAACAGAAAGGAAAGAAAGCATGACAGTATTTCTGGCTTTTTTTGGACTGGCAGCAGGTGCGGTTACAGCAGCAGGATATTTTGCACTTATAACAAGCGTTGGAATGATAAACAGGGCAGCAGCATCAACAGGAACAACAAAAAGTATATTTTTTTATGAAGAATGTCTGCTATTTGGAGTTGTAACAGGAAACTGCCTGTCAATGTTTAATATCAGTATAGATATTGGCACAGCAGGTATTGTGATGTATGGAGTATTTTCAGGAATGTTTATAGGACTGCTTGTTGTAAGCCTTGCAGAGACACTGAAAGCACTGCCTATATTTATAAGGCGTGTAAGAATCGGTTCCGGGCTTGGCATCATAATTCTTATGATTGGTCTTGGAAAAGCAGCAGGTCATATAATTTATTATTTTTTCCTTTATTAATCCGGTATACCATTAATCTAACCTATGTAGGAGGCGGCAGAATGATTCGTGATGTAGAAAAAAGAAATAAAAATTATAACGCATATGTTGAGCAGGTAACGCCAAAGGCCAGCTGTCTTAAAAATTGTATTAAAGCATTTATTACAGGTGGTGCAATATGCCTTTTTGGCCAGATTCTTATAGAACTATTTAAAAATGCAGGGATGGCAAAAGATGAGGCGTCACTTTGGACGACGATTTGCCTTGTTCTTGCAAGTAATATTCTTACAGGTCTTAATATTTATCCTCTGATAACGACATGGGGCGGTGCGGGAAGTCTCGTTCCGATAACAGGATTTGCAAACAGTGTTGCAGCACCTGCGATAGAATATAAGGCTGAGGGAGAAGTATTTGGAATCGGATGCAAAATATTTACGATAGCCGGACCGGTTATTCTTTATGGAATATTTTCATCATGGATAGTCGGGCTATTATATCTGCTTGCAAAATTATGGATGTAGGAGGTGATAGTGTGCAAAAAGGAAGTCAGAGCTTTAAGTTTGATATACCTGTATACATTGAACAAACCGCATCGGTAGTGGGCGAAAAAGAGAGTGAAGGTCCGCTTGGCAGAATGTTTGATGTTGTGATAAAAGACCCAATGTCAGGAAAAGATAACTGGGAGCAGGCAGAAAGTGCCTTGCAGGAAGCTGTAGTAGACAAGCTTCTTATGAAAACATCATACAAAAAAGAACAGATAAGATATATATTATCGGGAGATTTGTTAGGGCAGCTTATAGCGACGTCTTTTGGAATAAGTAAATATGAAATTCCGCATTTCGGAATATATGGTGCATGTTCGACATTTGGAGAAGCGTTATCACTTGGGGCACTTATAATCTCTGCGGGTGCGGCCGACAGACTCATATGTATGGCATCAAGCCATTTCGCAAGTGCGGAAAAACAGTTCCGTTTTCCTCTTGAATATGGAAACCAGCGTCCTAAGGCTTCCACCTGGACTGTCACGGGAAGCGGAGCGGCAGTTATTACAAACGAGAGGCAGCCTGCAGCCATTACAGGTATTACAACGGGAAAAATCATAGATTATGGTGTCAAAGATTCAATGAATATGGGTGCCTGCATGGCACCGGCAGCTGCAGACCTGATTGTGGCAAATTTTAAGGATTTTGAGACGGATGAAAAATATTATGACAGAATCATAACCGGAGATTTAGGAACGGTAGGAAGAGAAATACTTATAAATCTTGTAAAAGAAAAAGGTTATGATATTTCACAGATTCATATGGACTGCGGAATTGAAATATTTGACCCGCAAAAACAGGGAACACATGCGGGCGGAAGTGGATGCGGCTGCAGTGCGGTGGTGTTTAGCTCATATATAATTGACAATGTAAGAGATGGAAAATGGAAAAGAATTTTATTTATTCCGACAGGGGCATTACTGTCAACAGTAAGTTATAATGAAGGGCAGAGTGTTCCCGGAATTGCACACGGAGTGATTGTTGAACATGTATAAAAATAATATACAGTATGTGGAAATTATTAAATGTGTATAGGGAGGCAGAATGGTATTTGTAAAGGCATTTGTCATAGGCGGTCTTATATGTGCCGCAGTACAGATTCTTATGGAAAAAACCAAGCTGATGCCGGGCAGGATAATGGTTCTTCTTGTATGCTCCGGCGTAGTTCTGGGGGCTGTCGGTTTATATGAACCGATTCTTGAATTTGCGGGAGCTGGGGCATCAGTGCCACTTCTTGGATTTGGTAATGTTTTATGGAAAGGAATTAAACAGGCAGTTGACGAATCTGGTTTTCTTGGGCTTTTCAAAGGCGGGTTTACCGCATGTGCCGTAGGTGTATCATCGGCATTGATATTCGGATATATTTCGTCATGGATATTTAAACCTCATATGAAGAAAAAATAAGCGGATGGGAAGTGATTTCCCATCCGCTTTCTGTTATCGTCTCGTTGTACCTGACGTATTGCTATGGCTGGATGTTGTAGGCTTTGTAGAAGACGGAGCAGTTGTACTATGTGTGGTTCCTGAAGAATTGCCTGAGCTTGTGCTTCCTGATGATGAACCGCCGTGTGCAGTACATACCTTTGAAAGCTGTTCCTCTGTAATTGCATATTCCTGATCCCATGTAGTATAAGTTGTCTCATCTTCATTTGAAGGATTCTTAACAATCGCAGCTTTTTTAATCATAATCTTAGTAGTCTTGTGAGGACAGTTTGCAGATGCGATTTCGCCTGTGTCATCACAGATAGTTACTTTAATATGAACATCACATGTATCGGTCGGATTATTATCCTTAGAGAAATATTCTGTCACAAGCTGTGAACCTCTTGGATCCTGGTCGCATAAGCCTGCTACAGGAAGCTTTCCTGACTGTGAGCATACCTCTGTTTCTACTATATCATCCGGTTTTTCAAAAGAACCGGTAGGAAGATTATCGTGAATTTCCTGCATTATTGTACGCCACATTTTTCTGTGGTCAATATATCCTGAAAGTTCCTTTGAGTTATCATCATATCCGAGCCATATAGCAGCTGTATAATAAGGTGTATAACCGCAGAACCATTTATCTGTTACATTCTGTGTAGTACCTGTTTTTCCGGCTGTAGGCTGATTGCTTAAAGCAGCAGCTTCAGCAGTACCGGCAGCAGTAACTGATTCAAGTGCGTTAGTTAAAAGCCATGAAGTTGATTTCTTCAAAACAGTATGTGTAAGAGGCTGTGTATTGTCAAGGATAACATTGCCGTCTTTATCTTTGACCTGTGTATAATAAACAGGCTGCGTATAAGTTCCCTGATTTGCGATAGCTGCGTATGCAGCGCACATTTCAATATTGTGTACACCATATGTCAGACCGCCGAGTGCGAGTGAAGGGACAACATCATGGTTGCCGTTGACAGCTTCCTTAGGTGAAATAAGTGTTGAAAAACCGAATTTCAGAAGGTAGTTAAAACCAACCTGAGGAGTAATCTGAGCAAGTACCTTGACAGCAGGTACGTTTTCGGAGAGTTTTAAAGCTGTTCTTACAGACATAAGACCTCTGTATTCACCCACAAAATAATTCTTTACAAGCTTTGAATTTTCACCCGGATAATAGTAAGGTGCATCATCAATAGCTGTTGCAAGAGTAATAGCACCTGTATCAAGTGCAGGACCATAATCAGCGAGAGGTTTTATTGATGAACCCGGCTGACGCATAGTATCAACGGCTCTGTTAAGAGTACGGTTGCCGCTCTTTTCACCGCGGCCTCCAACGATTACCTTAACCTGGCCTGTATGCTGGTCCATAATTGTAAATGACATCTGAGGCTGTACTATATAAGAAACGCTCTCAGAAACAACTTCTCCTCCATTTGCAAGTATAGAATTTTTGTATTCATCAATATAAGTCTGTGCATCATCTTTGTCTTTAAAGATGAGAGTGAAATTACTCTGACCTTTGTCTTTTTTGTAATAATCCAAAAGACCATAATGAGAGTAGTAATTGACATTGCCTTTTGTATCTTTTACAGCAAGCGAATATGAAATAGAAAGCTCAGTATTGTCAGGATAATAGTCAGGGTCGTTAATAACGTTATCAGCTATCTGCTGCATTGACATATTCTGTGTAGAATAGACCTGAAGACCATTCTTGTAAATCATGTTGGTTGCCTGTGTCTCAGTATATCCTTTCTGCTCCATAAGATCCTTTATAAGCTGGTCAATAAGAGCATCAACAAAGTAAGAATATGTTGAACTTGCAACTTCAATCTTTTTGTCCTGTATTCTTGCATACACATCATCAGAAACTGCCTCGTCATATTCTGCCTGTGAGATATATCCCTGGTTACGCATATTATTAAGAACCTTTAACTGGCGCTTCTGGTTTTCAGCAGGGTACTTAACAGGATTGAGTGAAGACGGACTCTGTGTTATTGAAGCAATTACAGCACATTCGCTTAAAGAAAGCTCAGATACATCTTTGCCAAAATAACCCTGTGCAGCAGTCTGAACGCCGTAATAACCATTTCCTAAGTTGATTGTATTAAGATAGTTACCTATTATAGTCTGCTTGTCCATGACAGTTTCAAGCTTTACGGCGAGATACTGTTCCTGGATTTTTCTCTTGATTTTTTCAACGGTACTTTCATTATATGCTTTGAAAACATTATTTTTAAGAAGCTGCTGTGTGATTGTACTTGCACCTTCTGACATGCGTCCTGTAGAAAGAAAAACCGTTCCGGCACGAAAGATACCTTTGATATCAATACCGTTATGTTCATAGAAACGCTCATCTTCAATTGCAATAAAAGCATGCTGCAATGTGATAGGAATATCTTCAACGTCCACATATATACGGTTGGAACCGCTTGTTGATAATGTCTGTATTTCATTACCACCATCGTCATAAATTTTTGTTGCATAACCCTCAGGTGACACATCAATTGTTGATACGTCAGGTGCACTGGCAATAATGCCTTCTGTAGCCCCTAATGCCAGGCAGGAGCCTGCAACTATAACAGCAATGACAGCTATGAACAAAAGCTTTACGACAGTAACGCCCAGCTTTGTGCCGAGACGCGAACCGGAAGAATTCAGCCGTTTTTTCTTTTGTATTATGCCTTGTTTGCCAAAATTCATATTTACCTCCAATTTCTGCACAAAAAAGTGTTGTTTGGATTCATTATACCATATAATTATAAAATGTCTCAAGTAAAATGATTTATCACGAATTATTAATAGTTTGACAAAAGAAATAAGTACAGGCATAATCTGAATAGAAAATACTGCATCTTGCAAAAGGAGAGCAATTTTGAAAAGAGTACATAAAGACGGAAGTGCACAGATAACAGAAAAAAAATCCCGGTTTATTGGTGACGTATATAATATAGAAAATGAAGAAGATGCATTATATTATATAAATGAAACCAAAAAGAAGTATTGGGATGCAAGGCATCACTGTTACGCATATATAATAGGAAATAATAACGAAATAAAAAGATTCAGTGATGATGGAGAACCTTCAGGAACAGCAGGAAAACCAATACTCGATGTACTTGATAAAAGTGGTATAGCAAACTGCCTTATAATTGTGACAAGATACTTTGGCGGAACACTTCTGGGAACAGGCGGCCTGATAAGGGCATATTCAGAAGCAGCCAAATCGGGAATAGAAGCATCAGGCATCATGGAAGTTAAAAAAGGCATACAGGCACAGATAGATGCTGACTATAACAGTTTCGGAAAAATACAGTACATGTGTATGGAAAGAAATATAATAATAACGGACACCGAGTATGGTGAAAATGTCCATATAAATATGATTATAGAAGAGTCTGAGTATGCACATTTTCAGAAAGCTGTGGCGGACGCATTTGCCGGACGCCTTGAAATTGTTAAAAATGACAATGTGATTTTTGGTATTTATGACGGAATGGTGCAAATATTGACAAGCAATAATTAATATTGGGTTAACAATGGTAATAAAGCACAAAACAGAAATTAAATTAATAAAATTTGGGCACTTTGTTGTAAAATTGATGTAAAAAAATCATAAAAGAGAGTTATGATAGTGCAAAATTTACATAAAAAATACAATGCCGACTGGTTAAAAAACATTACATGAAGTATATTTTGGGCAATTTGTACATAAAAAATTAAAAAATATGAAAAAAATATGAACGTGGAAAGCCGCATGAATGCTGGGTTTTCACAAAATGTACAAAAAAAATACAATAATTGTTCAAAATCCTCTTGTTAAAATAGTACAAAAATGCTATTATACTTTTGTCAAAAAAATTGACCGTGGGGCTTGCCCCATAAAACCAATAAGGAGGGTTTATAGGTTTATGAAAAAAACAGTTAAGAAACTTACTGCTGTAGGTCTTACTCTTACATCAGTAATGAGCCTTGTTGCATGTGGTAACAGCAACAATGGTGGTTCAAACAACAACGCTTCTTCAAACAAAGAAGTAACAAAGCCAGACAAATTTACAGTTATGTGCGACTCTACAGTCGTTACAGAAGCTAACGGTGGACAGGCATTCTACAAATATCTTGGCGAATTAACAGGCCTTGAAATCGAATGGGTACGTCCTGACCACAGTAATTACTATGATGCAGTTTCTAATGCATTCAACAGTGATAGCATTCCTGATGTAGTTCTTCTTTCATCTGATTACTATGCTCTTTATGCAGCTAACGGTTTCCTTTGGAACATGACAGATGCTTGGAACTCTTCAGAGACAAAGAAGTCAGGCAGACTTATCGATACAGCTGAGAACGTTCTTTCAGCATTACTTGTTAATGGCGAAGACGGAACAAAGGCTATGTATGGTTTCTCTCCATACCGTGGTAATGGTTGCTGTACATACCTCAAGAAAGCTTGGCTTGATGATGCTGGCATTGATGTATCAAAGGTTGACGGCGTTACTATGGACTTCAACACATACTATGGTATCTTAAAGCAGTTAGCTGCTAAGAAAGGTCATTATGTAATTTCAGCTCCTGACTTCATTTCAACAGAAGCTCCTTACACAAACTACCTTCCAGAATTCTATCAGCAGGCTAACTACACATTCTACAAAGATTCTTCAGGAAAGTATGTAGATGGTTTCTCAGAAAAAGCTATGCAGGATGCTCTTCAGAGAATTCAGAATGCTGTTAAAGATGGCGTAATTGATAAGGCTACACTTGGTCAGAAGACAACAGATGCTCGTAACAAGTTCTTTTCAACAGATGCTTCTTCAGAATCTGGTGTATTCTCATACTGGGCTGGTACATGGGCTAACACATTAATGACAAACCTTAAGTCTAAGGGTCTTCCTACAGATCTTATTGCTATCAATCCTATTAAGGAACTTGGTACATACGTAGAAAGAATTGCACCAGCTTGGTGTATCACAACAAGTGCTAAGAATCCAGAAGGTATCTTCAAGTACTTCATCGACACAATGCTTGATGGTGGCGACATCCAGACAGCTTGGACTTACGGTGCTAAGGGTACTCATTGGAATGACAAGGCTGAGACAGTAACACTTGCTGATAATAAGGGTACATTTGAGTACAAAGAAGGCGAGTTCCACTTCCTTCCATCTCCAGAAAAGCCAGGAACATTAATGTCTAAGAACCACATTGATCCAATCCTTTCTCTTGCTAAGTTCAAGACAGCTGATCCTGGTGAGGCTAAGATGACTGAAGCAGCTAAGAAAAATGGTGAATTCTTCGCTAAGAACTCTACAGTTGCTACTCCACTTCCTATGACAGAGATACTTGGTGAAAACAGCACAGATATCAATACAACAAGAAATAAGGTTATTTCAGAAGTTGCACTTGGTAACATGACTGTTGAAGAAGGTATGAAGCTCTACAAGGATAGAGTTGGTACAGCAGTAGAAGCTGTTCTTAAGTCATTAAATGAGACAAAGAAGTCTAAATAATTTAAGATAATATTTTAAAAGATATTATATAGGTAATTTAATTACCAACCTTTAAGAATCCACTTCCGGGTGGCATTGGTTCATCCGGAAGGTCGGATTCTGATTTTTAGCTTATTAATCATACAGATGTAGGCTTGGAATTAAACAAAAATATTAGGAAAGAAGGTATGAAGATGCAATGTAAGTCTTGTAACACAGAATTACCAAAGCATGCAAAAGTGTGCCCGAGATGTGGTGCATTAGTAGGTAAGAAATCAGGCAACCTCAAGGTAATTGCTATAATAGGTTTAGTAATTGCTTTTATAGGCGGGCTTTTGCCTTTCGTTCAGAATTCAAGTGATATTTCTGATGCCTACAGTTTTATGAATATTGATGCCCCTGTTATGTGGTATCTGTTCATGATTGCTATTATAGCTGCTATTATTCTTCTTGTTTTAAAGAAGGATATGTTCTCAATTATACCGACAGCAATTTCAGCAGTTATATTTGTTATCTCTTTAGTTGCAGTTAACTTCAGAGGTTACTACGGAAGAAATAAATATGATATTTATTCTCTTACTAATCTTTTATCATCTGGTAATGGTTCAGATGACGCTAAATACGTTTTAGGTTTAGGTGTCTACGTATTGATTGTAGGTTATATTCTTGCAATCGCTGGCTGCTTCATTGATATTATGAAGTATTTCAAGAAAGATCTTGGCGTTGATTCAAGATATCTTTCTAACTCAATTAACAAGAGTGTATGGAAGACAATGTATTATTACCGTGGCTTCTATATCATGTTCTTACCAGTATTAATCATGATTATTCTCTTTAATTACTGGCCAATGGCTGGATGCCGTTATGCATTCACAAAATATGTTATTGCAGGACCTTACTATGTAGGTCTCAAGCATTTCGTTCAGATGTTCACTAATGACCTTTATTTCTGGACAGCATTTAGAAACACATTAATTCTTTCGATTATTAAGTTGATTTTAAATACAGGTGCAGCTGTTATTATCTCACTTCTTTTAAATGAGATTGTTTCACTCGGATTTAAGAAGACAGTACAGACAATCGTTTATCTGCCTCACTTCATGTCATGGGTTGTAGTTGCATCAGTTTTCAAGATGATTCTTGATCCTAACGTAACAGGTGTTGTAAACAGCCTTTTACTTAAAGCTAATATGATTAATGAACCAATCTATTTCCTTGGTGACTCTAAGTATTGGAGAGGAACATTCTATGTAATGAATGTTTGGAAAGATACAGGTTGGGGAACAATCCTTTTCCTTGCTACATTGTCAGGTATCAGCCCTGATTTATATGAAGCAGCCCAGATTGATGGTGCTAACCGTTGGAAGAGACTTATCTATATTACACTTCCTGCATTAGCAAACACAATCATTACAGTATTCATTCTTAACCTTGCTAAGGTTATGAACCTTTTTGAATCTGTTTTCGTTACTATGAACAATGCCGTATTGGATGTTGCCGAAGTATTACAGACATATGTATACCGTAAGACATTCTCAAGTGGTAACTCAGATTATGGTTATACTACTGCGGTAGGTTTATTTAAATCGTTTGTCGGAATGATTCTCGTACTTAGCTGTAACTACGCTAGTAAGAAAGTCCGCGGACGTGGTATTGTATAAGGAGGGATAGATAATGAGTGATAATTCAGTTGTAGTTACAAAGAAAAAGAAAAAATTCAAAATCTTCCCACTTGTAAATGGTTTGATTTTTATTTTGATTTCATTAGCAATCATGTTACCTATCTGGAAGGTAATCATTGATTCATTTGATGCAAGATCTGCTTATGGTTTTAAGTGGGTTCCAACAATGTTTACATGGGGTGGTTATAGAGCTATCGTTACCCGAGTTGCTTTATATAGACCATTCGGTATCTCATGTATCGTTACAATCGTTGGTACATTCCTCGGTTTGTTACTTGTAACATTAGGTGGTTATGTATTAATTCAGTGGGAAATGCCAGGAAGAAATTTCTTCGCATATATGTTACTTTTCACAATGATTTTCGATGGTGGTATGATTCCTAAGTACCTCGTTATGAAGCAGTTACATTTGCTTAATACACTCTGGTCAGTTATTTTACCATTGTCAATCAACGTATATAACCTGGTACTTATGAGGAACTTCTTTGAAGGTATTCCAGAGGCTCTATTTGAGGCCGCCAAGATTGATGGCTGCTCTCCAATGGGTATCTTCTTTAAGATTGTACTTCCTCTTTCAAAGGCAGCTCTTGCTTCAATCGGTTTGATGTTTGCTGTACAGTTCTGGAACGATTATACTAACTTCAAGATTTACATCAACAAGGATAAGTTATTCAACTTCCAGATTAAACTTCGTAACATGGTTATGGATAGTGATATTCCTAATGATGACGCTGTTGACCCTAATACAATTTCTAGTGCTTCGGTTATTGTTGCGATTTTACCATTCGCAATTATTTACCCATTCTGCCAGAAATACTTCGTACAGGGTGTTAATATCGGTGCCGTTAAGGAGTAATTCCCGGTTTATTTAAGATTTTTTAAAGGCGAATCTGTTAATGCAGGTTCGCCTTTTTTTTCTGTAAAAGAGTATATAAATTAATATTAATATGTAGAAAATACTGTATTTATGCGGTATACTTAAATAACTAGTTGAATTACATATTTAAAAAGGAGGCGGAGTATGGGTACAATCAGAGATGCCATTTATCTTGAGAATATAAGCGAAGTAAAGCGTATTCTTGAAGAAGAGCCAAATCTTATAGATGAAAAAGATGAGAATGGTGTGCTTATGGCACTGCTTGCGGCGAAGACCGGAAATCTTGCACTTGTAAGATACATAGTCGAGTATTCGAGAGCAAGTATGGATATTACAGACAATGAACATAAGAATATGCTTCATTATGCAGCACTTTCAGGAAGCGTTGAGGTCTGCCGTTATCTTGTGGAAAGAGTTGGATTGTCACCGCTCACAGGTGATAATAATCTTGTAACGCCAATAGACATAGCGGTAAATAATAAGTTCTTTGACCTGCAGAGTTATTTTGAAGAAGAAATAGGAGCAAAGTATAATGATTTATACCGCAATCCGATAAGAACAGGATTTTATCCTGACCCATCGATAGTGAGGGTCGAAGATACATATTATATGGTTAATTCTTCATTTATCTATTTTCCGTGTATACCGGTATCAGAATCAAAAGATTTGATACACTGGAGAATAATAGGATATGCGATTACTAATCCGGAATGGGCAGCACTTGATAATCTTGAAGGTGGAAGAGGATATTGGGCACCGGATATTTCGTATTATAATGGAAAGTTTTATATAACAGCAACATATCGTCTTAATGACGACGGAACTATATACAGAAAACAGATAGTTGTAAGCTCAGATAAGCCTGAAGGTCCATATAGCAAGCCTGCGATAATAGATGAAGACGGAATAGACCCATCAATCTTTACAGATGATGATGGGAAAAGATATATGCTTTTAAATAGAGGTGCAAGAATACTGCCTTTAAGTGATGATGCGACACGCCAGATTGGAGAAGCACATCTTCTTTATTATGGTGATAATAAAAGAGCACCGGAAGGACCGCATCTTTTAAAGAAAGACGGATATTATTATCTGTTTGAAGCAGAGGGTGGAACAGGACCGGGACATAGAATTACTGTTTCAAGAAGCCGCGAACTGATGGGCAGATATAAGCCATGCCCATATAACCCGATAATGCGTCAGAATGATGAAAATGCAATAATTCAAAGGTGCGGACATGGTAAGCCTGTATGCACGCAGAAAGGACAGTGGTATATGGTCTATCTGTGTGGAAGAAAAATAGGTGATGGCTACAGCCTGCTTGGAAGAGAGACGGCAATTGACCCGATTGAGTGGACTGCGGACGGATGGCCGGTTGTCAACTCACTTAATGGACCTTCGACATTGCAGATAAAACCGGATTTACCTGAGTGTATATGGGAATCCAGTCTTGATGATGATTTTGACAATGACTGGTTAAGTTCAGACTGGATGTTTCCAAGAGCACCGGAGTTTGATGGAATAGTTCTTGAGAATTCATATGTCAAAGTTAAAGGAAGCCGTTATGACCTCAATTCAATGTATGCAAAAAATATTCTGTTAAGAAGACAGCAGAACTTCAGGTTTGAGGCAGTATGTAAGTTAAGAATGCCGCAGATTTATCCGGGACAGGATGTTGGAATGACATGCTATTATGACGAAAATACATTTTTGAAATTTGGTATATTTGCAACAAAAGAAGAAAATCCAAGACTGCTTGTAAAAGTCGCAGAATATATAGACGGATATAAAGAAGGTAAATCTAGGGAACTTGATTTCAGTAAAGAATATGTGTATCTGAAAACAGAGACAAATTATCTTACAAGAACATTTTCATACAGCTATGACGGATTAAATTATACTACTGTTGATGTGCTTGATAATGTATATTATCTCTGCGATGAAGGGTTAAAGAAAGGCAAGCGTTTTACTGGTGCAATGATTGGAATGTACGCATATGCCGGTTCATTTGGACAGGAATACACAGATGATGCAGGAAATCACGGAAGCGATGTAATATATGGCGAATTTGATTTCTTTAATTATAAAACATTATAAAGGAGACAGGACATGACAATAGAAAGAAATGAAAAATTAGAAGACAGCCTGCTTGAAAAAATGTCGTCAGTTGATTTGAAAAAAACTGATAACTGGAATAAGGCAATGATTTTAAACAGTGCTGCAAAAGTTTATTTTGCCACAAAAAACGAGAAGTTTGGAGAGTTTCTTGTAAAAGGCATTGATAAATGCTGTGACTGCGGTATCGAAGAAGGATTTGCAGGAAATGATAATGATTTGACTAATCTGTTGCTGGCCAATGTATTATATGCAGCAAAAGATTACACAGGAAAAGATGAATATGAAAAGGCTGCAATAAAGATGGCAGCACAGCTTAATTCACAGAAGAGAAGTGAAAAAGGATATTTTACGGATGTTGACGGAAAAGCATGTCTTTGCCAGACGTATGCAAGTCAGGTATTCTATATGAATTATGAGACAAGAGATGATGGAAAAGAACATTATAATGACATAATTGCACAGTATAATGTAATTCATGAAGATTTGTATAAAAATACATCCAGCAAAGCATTCAAGGACAGTGATGCACTTGAAGCATTATGTTATTACAGTGCAGCACTTATTGATACAATGGAAGTCATGGATCAGGCACTCTATGAGATATACAGACAGCTTATGGATTATTATAAAGAGACAGTAAAAGATGTTCTTGCAACAGGTATTTCCGGTGCAGAAAAAAATCCTGCAAAAGCTCCATATGAACTTGTATTTGCATATGCATTGCTCAAAGGCTGCCGTATGAAAGCGGTTCTGACAGAAAAATATGAAGATGCAGCACTTGCAATATATGAAAAATATAGTGATGTGTCAGAAAAAGATGCAGCTGAATTTGCATTGTGCTACAGCGAGGTAGTAAGGAACAGAGATTATCAGGATTATGGACGTAATAACGGAGGCAGATTATGGAGTTAAAATTAGTTACAAATACAGCAAGAAGTGCTGTTTTAGAGCTTACTGAATCAGGAAAATTTTATACAGAATCGCAGTATGATATATATGTCAATGACGAAAAATATATGGAAAGTAATAAGGTTATAACATCACTTTTTGATTTAAAACCTGACACAGATTACAATGTGTATGCTGTATACAATGGTCAGAAAACAAACGAGGTAAATATTCATACAAAATATGAATTTGTAACATTAAATGTACGCGATTTTGGTGCATTGGGCGATGGTGTGCATGATGATACAAATGCAATCCAGTGTGCAATTATGGCATGCCCTAAGGATTCAAGAGTCCTTGTTCCGGAAGGTGAATATAAGGTTTCAAGTGTATTTTTAAAAAGCGATTTAACACTTGAACTTGCAAAAGGAGCGGTATTATCTGCATTTACAGAAAGAGACAAATTCCCGATACTTCCGGGTGTTATTGAATCATATGATGAGAAAGAAGAATATAATCTTGGTTCATGGGAAGGAAATCCGCTTGACTGTTTTTCGGCAATTCTTTGCGGAATTAATGCAGAAAATGTAGTTATTACAGGTGAAGGTACAATTGATGGCAATACGACATTTGAAAACTGGTGGAATAACTGCAAAATAAGAAATACAGCATGGAGACCGAGATTATTTTTCATCAACCATTGCAATAATGTAATGATGCACGGAATAACAGTACAGAATTCTCCATCATGGACAATACATCCATATTTCAGCAACCACCTCAAATTCATAGATGTAAAGATTAAGAATCCTGCCAATTCACATAACACAGACGGACTTGATCCTGAGAGCTGCCAGGATGTACTTGTACTCGGTACATATATCTCAGTTGGTGATGACTGTATTGCTATAAAATCAGGAAAGATATATCAGGCACGCAAATACGAGATTCCGACATCAGACATGACTGTAAGACAGTGTTGCATGAGAGACGGACACGGTGCCGTAACAGTCGGAAGTGAGATTGCTGCCGGTGTAAAGAATGTTCATATTACGGACTGCCTGTTTATGAATACAGACAGAGGTCTCCGTGTAAAGACAAGACGAGGCAGAGGCAAATTATCAGTTCTTGATGATATTTCATTTGAAAATATTGATATGGATAATGTAATGACGCCATTTGTTGTAAACAGTTTTTATTTCTGTGATCCTGACGGAAAGACTAATTATGTTGGTTCAAAAGAGCCGCTTCCTGTCGATGACAGAACACCGTCAATCAAGCGTCTTACATTCAGGAATATAAAAGCATCAAACTGCCATGTAGCAGGAGCTTATATTTATGGATTACCTGAAAGCAAGATTGAAAAGCTTACATTTGAAAATATTGATTTTACATATGCTAAGGATGCAAAACCGGGTGTCGCTGCGATGATGCTTGGATGTGATGAGGCAGTAAAACAGGGGCTTATAATAAATAATGCCAAAGAACTTATACTTAAAAATGTAAATATTACAGGATGTGAAGGTGAACCTGTAGTAACTGGAAATGTTGACAAAATTATAAAATAAGTGGTGAAAAAAATGAATTTACATGCACCTAAAGGAATTGATGTTGATAACTGGTTTATCGAATGTTACAAAAAACATAAAAAGCATCCGCTTATAATACTCATACGGCTTTATAAAGGCAACTATCACAAATTTGCTGCGGCAGTGTTTTTCTTTTTCATAAAGCACTGCCCTGTATGGGTGCTGCCTATTGTAACAGCCAATATAATTAACGATGTGACAACGCACAGTCCCGATACATACCAGAACACTATATTCTATTCAATAATAATGATAGGACTTATAATACTTAATGTACCAACCAATTATATGTATACAAGGTACAAGTCACTTGCAACGCGTTACGCTGAGACGGGACTTAGAAAAGCACTTGTAAGAAAACTCCAGCAGCTTTCAATTTCATATCACAAAGAGACACAGTCAGGACGACTGCAGTCGAAGATAATGCGTGATGTTGAAGCGGTTGAGATGCTTTCAACACAGCTTTTAATCAGCACGCTCAATATTGCACTCAATATATCGGTGGCATTGGCGGTTACAATTTCAAAAAGTCTTGTTGTATTTTTGTTCTTCCTTGTAACAACACCGCTTGCGGCACTTACAATGGTATTTTTCAGGAATATAATGAGAAAGCGTAATTATGAGTTCAGGCATGAAATGGAAGAGACATCCGCCCAGGTAATGGAAATGGTTGAACTTATTCCGGTTACGAGGGCACATGCACTTGAAGAAAAAGAGATACAAAGAATGAGCAACCAGCTGTTTACGGTTGCTGAAAAAGGTTACAAACTTGATGTTATCCAGTCGCTGTTTGGTTCTGTAGGCTGGGCAATATTCCAGATATTCCAGGTATTATGTCTTGCATTTACAGGAATTCTTGCATTAAAAGGAAACATACTTGCCGGTGATATAACGCTTTACCAGAGTTATTTTGCAACAATAGTAAATCAGGTATCTGCATTTATAACACTCATACCGACAATAGCGAAGGGCGTTGAGTCAGTAAATTCTATTGGTGAAGTCCTTCTTGCTGATGATATTGAACATAACGAAGGAAAGAAGAAGCTTGGCGGTGTAAAGGGCGAATTTGATTTCAAAAATGTATGCTTCAGATACAATAATTCAGAGGCACACGTTCTTAACAATTTTAACCTTCATGTTACACCGGGAGAGACAATAGCACTCGTAGGTGAATCGGGTTCCGGAAAATCGACAATACTTAATCTTGCGATAGGATTTAACATTGCAGACAGCGGACAGGTACTCCTTGACGGCAATGATATGAAAGATATAGATTTAAGAACATATCGTAAGTACCTTGCAGTTGTGCCTCAGACGTCCATATTGTTCTCAGGAACGCTCAGAGACAACATAACGTATGGAGTTGACAATGTTGATGAAAAAGCCCTGAATGAGGCTGTTAAGGCGGCAAATCTTACTGATCTGGTTGAGAGCCTGCCTGACGGACTTGATACGGAAGTCGGGGAACACGGCGGTAAATTGTCAGGTGGACAGAGACAGCGTGTTTCAATAGCAAGGGCACTTATAAGAAATCCAAGAGTAATTGTCCTTGATGAGGCGACGTCGGCACTTGACAGTATATCAGAAAAGCTTATACAGGAAGCACTCAACAATCTTACAAAAGACAGGACGACATTTATAGTTGCACACAGACTCTCAACAATAAAAGATGCAGATAAAATAGCAGTAATAAGTGAGGGACACTGTGTTGAATACGGAACATTTGATGAACTTATGGAATTAAAAGGTGAGTTTTACAGAATGAAAAAAATCCAGAGTTAATAAATTCAGAAAAAAATGGCTGTGCAATATCTGCACAGCCATTAATATTATAAAAGATAAATTAAGCTTCTTTCTTTTCCCAGATTCTAAGAGTTGAGATAAGCTTCTCCTTTGTATCAGCATCAAGCTTCTGGACAATCTGCATAATCTCATTGTCAAGAGCTGTATTCTGATAGCTCTTATCAACACTGCCTGCAAGGTAATCAAGAGATACACCTGTAAGTTCAGCATAATATGATAACATTCTTAATGTCATAAGGTTTCTTCCATTTTCAACATTGCTGATGTATCCAGGAGTAACATCGAGTGCCTTTGCAACATCTTCCTGTGTTAATCCGTGAGAAATTCTTAACTTTTTAACTTTTGCTCCTAAATCGCTTTCCATTATCTTATAACCTCCAGTAATGCGTATTTTCACCAGACAAAATCACAGTGGATTTTATCAACGGAATGTTTTTTATTTATTTGCATTATACAATAAAAACATTGCCTTGAAAAGTGGTATTTTAAAAATTTTTTTATTTTTTATTTGCTCTGTATCTTAATGTTGAATCAAGAATCTTTTTACGGATTCTTAAATGATTAGGTGTAACTTCGAGAAGTTCATCTGTATCAATATAATCAAGAGCCTGCTCAAGACTTAAAATCTTAGGCGGAACGAGTCTTAATGCTTCATCGGCACTTGAAGAACGTGTGTTAGTAAGGTGCTTTGTCTTACATACGTTTACCTCAATATCCTCTGTACGTGGGTTTTCGCCGACAATCATACCGGCATAAACCTTCTCACCCGGTCCGATGAAAAGAGTACCGCGGTCCTGTGCGTTGAAAAGACCGTAAGTTACAGCTTCACCATCTTCATATGCAATAAGGGAACCGGTCTTTCTGTATGAAATATCACCCTTATATGGTTCATATCCTTCAAATGAAGTATTGATGATACCATTACCTTTAGTATCTGTAAGGAATTCGCCACGGTAACCGATAAGTCCTCTTGAAGGGATAGAGAACTGTAATCTTGTATAACCACCATTGATAGGTGTCATTCCAAGAAGTTCACCCTTTCTCTGGCTGAGCTTCTGGATTACAGAACCTGAGAATTCGTCAGGAACATCAATATAAGCAAGTTCCATTGGCTCAAGCTTTCTGCCACGCTCATCAGTATGATATAAAACTTCTGCTTTACTTACGGCAAATTCATATCCTTCACGTCTCATATTTTCAATAAGAACAGAAAGATGAAGTTCGCCTCGTCCTGAAACCTTGAATGAATTTTCAGAACCCGGATTATCCTCGACACGAAGGCTGACATCAGTATTTAATTCCCTGAAAAGTCTGTCACGGATATGTCTTGATGTTACAAACTTGCCTTCCTTGCCGGCAAGAGGGCTGTCATTAACCATAAAGTCCATAGAGAGAGTAGGCTCTGAAATCTTCTGGAACGGAATGGCAACAGGATTGTCAACTGAACAGAGTGTATCACCGATATGGATATCTGCGATACCTGATACAGCTACGATATCACCAAATGATGCCTCGTTTACCTCAACTTTGTTAAGTCCGTTGAAAGTATAGAGCTTTGTTACACGTACTCTCTTCTTAACAGAAGTGTCATGATGGTTTACAATCATAACTTCCTGATTAACCTTGAGGCTGCCGTTATCAATCTTACCTACACCGATACGGCCGATGAATTCGTTGTAATCAATAGTAGATATAAGCATCTGTGTGTCAGCATCAGGGTCACCTTCAGGTGCCGGAATGTTATTAACGATACATTCAAATAATGGCTGCATGTCTTTTCTTTCATCATTAAGGTCTGCCATAGCATAACCTGATTTTGCTGATGCAAAGATAAATGGGCAGTCGAGCTGGTCTTCATTGGCATCAAGGTCAATGAAAAGTTCAAGTATTTCGTCGATAACTTCATTAGGTCTTGCTTCGGGACGGTCAATCTTGTTGATACAAACGATAACTGACAGGTCAAGGTCAAGAGCCTTCTGGAGTACGAACTTAGTCTGAGGCATTACACCCTCAAAAGCATCAACAACAAGAATAACACCATTTACCATCTTGAGAACTCGCTCAACTTCTCCGCCGAAATCGGCATGGCCCGGTGTATCAATGATATTGATTTTTGTGTCTTTATAAGTGATGGCTGTATTTTTTGAAAGAATAGTGATACCACGTTCCCTTTCAATATCATTAGAGTCCATCACACGTTCTGCAACTTCCTGATTCTCACGGAAAGTACCGCTCTGCTTTAAAAGTTCGTCAACCAGTGTTGTCTTACCGTGGTCAACGTGAGCGATAATAGCAATGTTACGTATGTCTTCACGCTTTGTCTTCATAATTATAGTCCTTTCTTAGTTCTGCAATATCTCCGTATATAAGGATTCCCAAATAAAAAGAGAATATAGCGGGTAAGATATAATTAGCAACTTTTATATTCTATCACAATATTACCAAATTACAATAGTGAACATATAAAAGTGATTGTATATTTATAGGAACAATTTTATTAAATTATATTGTGAAAATATGAAAAAATTATAAAATGTGTTCTGAACGTGAAAATGGACATAAAAAATTCATATTTTTTTGTAATAATCTGAATCACTGATACATATACATTTTAAGAACACAAAATTAAAGCACAATACCGGGGATGTATCCGGAAAAGAAGGGAGAAATACATTATGCTTGATAAGGTGATTGAAAACAACAGGGTTAGTATTATTGGAGAGGTGGTCTCAGAGTTTCAATTCAGCCATGAGGTATTTGGAGAGGGCTTTTACCTTGTGAATGTATCGGTTGACAGACTTAGTGATATGGTTGATATCATACCGCTTATGATTTCTGAAAGGCTTATTGATGTGACAAAAGATTACAGAGGCATGAAGATTGAAGTATCAGGACAGTTCCGTTCTTATAACAGACATGAGGGACTTAAAAACAAACTGATACTATCAATATTTGTAAGAGAACTTCAGTTTGTAGAAGATGACGACATGCCGCAGGAACAGTCAAAATCAAATCAGATATATCTTGACGGATATGTATGCAAGCCGCCGATTTACAGGAAAACTCCGCTCGGAAGAGAAATAGCCGATATATTAATCGCAGTCAATCGTCCGTATGGCAAATCAGATTACATACCATGTATCGCATGGGGACGAAATGCGAGATTCGCATCAACAATAGAAGTTGGAGGCCATCTTCAGGTTCAGGGAAGAGTCCAGAGCCGTGAATACACGAAAAAAATCAACGAGGAAGAGACAGAGAAGCGAGTTGCTTATGAAGTGTCTGTAAGTAAGATTGATTTTGTTGAAGACGAAGAATAGAATAAATTCATAAAGATTATTTAACGCCATAAGTTGACATCAAAAGTGTTAAGTGATATAGTCAACATAAGTCAGATAATTTAAGTAGAGGTCGCATTGTTTATCAGTATTCCTATGGATGCCGCGGCAGGCAGTTGAAGCAGGGAAGAAAGGAAACGATGCCGAAGTAAAATGTCGGCCGCAGATGTTTTGCTGGGCGTAAAGTCAATAGCTTTGCGACTGTCATCAGCAGATGGAGAGCTACGTACAGATTATAATCTATATGATAATCAAAAGCTGGTCCATTGCGTGACCGGCTTTTTTGTTCTGAATTATGTTTTGAAAAGCTGTATTACAGCAGAAAGAAGGAAAAGATGGCAATATTTACAGGTGCAGGCGTTGCGATAGTAACACCTATGAAAGAAAACGGTGAGGTAAATTATGATAAAATGGGAGAACTCCTTGATTATCAGATAAATAATTCAACTGATGCCATTGTTGTATGCGGAACAACAGGTGAAGCTTCAACACTCACACATGAGGAGCACATAGAGACAATCCGATTTACTGCTGATTATGTTAAAAAGAGAGTTCCTGTTATTGCAGGTACAGGTTCAAACTGTACAGAAACAGCAATATACCTTTCACAGGAAGCACAGAAAGCAGGAGTAGATGCGTGTCTTGTTGTTACACCTTACTATAACAAAGCAACACAGAAAGGTCTTATAGAGCATTACACAGCAGTAGCAAAGTCAATCGACCTTCCGATTATAATGTATAATGTTCCGGGAAGAACAGGCTGTAATATCCAGCCGGAGACAGCAGTAAAGCTTGCAAAGGAAGTAGATAATATCGTTGCAATCAAGGCTGCAACAGGCAATCTTGCACAGGAGACAAAGACCATGGCACTTGCAGAAGGATGCCTTGATATGTATTCAGGCGAGGACGGACTTATCGTTCCGCTTATGTCAATCGGTGCAAAGGGTGTAATTTCAGTATTGTCAAATGTTGCACCAAAGCAGACACATGATATATGTGCAAAGTTTTTTGCAGGTGATGTTGCAGGAAGTGCAAAGATGCAGTTTGAGGTACTTGAACTTGTAGATGCTCTGTTCTGTGAAGTTAATCCGATTCCTGTAAAGCATGCACTTAACCTTATGGGAATGGAAGTAGGACCACTTAGAATGCCTCTTTGCCCAATGGAAGATGCAAATCTTGAAAGACTTAAAAAAGCAATGAAAAATTATGGCATTCTTGCATAAACAGCAAATAAAATGCAGCAGTTATAATTAAAATATAATATAAACAGCAGAAAATAAGGAGCAGACAGATGACCAGAGTAATAATGCATGGCTGTAACGGCCATATGGGCAGAGTTATAACAGACCTTGTAAGTAAAGATGATGATATAGAAATAGTAGCAGGAATTGACCCGTTTGATGACGGACATAACACATATCCTGTATTTGCGTCAATTAAAGACTGCGATGTAAAGGCAGACGCAGTCATTGATTTTGCATCTGCTAAAGCAGAAGATGCACTTCTTGACTATTGTGTGGAAAAACAGATTCCTGTTGTTGTATGTACTACAGGTCTTTCAAAGGAACAGCTTGACAAAGTAAGAGAGAGTGCATGTAAAGTTGCTGTATTAAAATCAGCTAACATGTCACTTGGTATCAATACACTTTTCAAACTTTTACAGGATGCCGCAAAGGTATTTATACCATCAGGTTATGACGTAGAGATAGTTGAAAGACACCACAACCAGAAACTTGATGCACCGAGCGGTACAGCACTTGCACTCGCAGATGCAATCAAAGAGGTTGCCGGAGACGAATACTATTATAAATATGACAGAAGCCAGGAACATAAAAAGCGTGACCCTAAAGAAATCGGAATCAGTGCAGTCCGTGGCGGAACAATCGTAGGTGTTCATGATGTAATATTTGCCGGTGAGGATGAAGTTATAGAATTCACTCACACGGCATATTCAAAATCAGTATTTGCCAAAGGTGCTATAGAAGCTGCCAAGTTCCTTGCAGGAAAGCCGGCAGGAATGTATGATATGACAGACGTAATTGCGTCAAAATAGGCAATCTGGATATTATCTAAAAGTATTAAGCCGGGTTTTTGTATAACGCACAGTAATCAAGCTGTTCAGTTATATTAAATCCGGCTTTTTTGTATAACTTCACGGCTGCGGCATTTTTGCTGCTGACCTGTAAAACAAGCGGATTTTTATTGCTTTCAAAATAATCATTTAAAAGATTGGCAATAAAAAAAGTTCCAACCCCTTTATTACGCATATCTTCATCAACATATACATCATATATGCAGGTCTGTTTTTCGCCATAGTCAATGGAACAAACCGCACATGGCTCGGCCGCATCATCATTCATGTATAAAAGATAATCAGTATTATCATCTGAAAAAAACGATTCATATTCATGCAATCCCTCAGGAACAGCACATTTTAAACGTGTATAATCATTAAAATCCAGTTCCATAAGATATTCACTGTAATAATATTTTATATTGTCGTGTTTTTTAATGAGTGATTCATAAAATGAAGGTGCTTCAAAGTACAAAAAACTGTCGCTGTTTTTGGCAAAAAACTTGTCAGCGGCGGTTCTGACAAGACGGCTGAATATTCCATGATGTCTGTAAGAATCTGCAACAAAGCCGGTCAGCTCATTTCCGCGGATTGCACAAAAGCCGATAAGACAGCCGTTGTCAAAGGTACAGGATGTAATACATGTATCATCAATGTCATAAGGAGTATCAAATCCGTTTTTATCTATAAAATCATTTATAATCTGTGTCATATTACCAATTCCCCTGCTTTTATGTTGAAAATTTGAATAAATGTATTGTAGCAAAATAAAAAGTAAGGTACAATATACAAGATAAATTGATTACTATGAAGATTATTATAAATAAAGGGGTAAAGCAAATATGAGCAAAGTCGCAATACTTACAGACAGCAATAGCGGCATAACACAGGCACAATCTAAAGAAATGGGAGTTACGGTAATTCCTATGCCGTTTTTTATTGATGGTGAGCAATATTTTGAAGATATCAATCTTACACAGGAAGAGTTTTACAAAAAACTGCAGGAAGATGCTGATATTTCAACATCGCAGCCTTCAGTCGGGGAACTTCAGGAATATTTTGACAAGCTTTTGAAAGATTATGATGAGATAGTATTCATACCGATGTCAAGCGGACTTTCAGGAACATGCCAGACAGCTACAATGCTTGCTGATGAGTATGACAGAAAGGTTCATGTAGTCAATAACCAGAGAATATCAGTTACGCAGAGACAGTCAGTAATTGATGCACTTAATCTTGCAAAAAAGGGTTACAGTGCTCTTGAGATAAAAGAGATTCTTGAAAGAGAAAAGATGGAATCAAGCATATATATAACACTTGACACATTAAAATATCTTAAAAAAGGCGGAAGAATTACGCCAGCCGCTGCAGCAATAGGAACAGTTTTAAGACTTAATCCTGTATTACAGATACAGGGAGAAAAGCTTGATGCTTATGCAAAAGCAAGAGGAAAGGCATCAGCTAAGAAGATTATGTTAAAAGCAATGGCAGATGATATGGAAAAAAGATTTGCTGACAGCTTCAAAAAAGGAAGAGTACATATGGAGGCTGCATATGCAGGCAACCGTGAAGAGGCAGAAGAATGGGCAGAGATTGTTAAGGAAGAATACCAACAGCTTGATTTTCATATGGATCCGCTGTCTTTAAGTGTTGCATGCCATATTGGATATGGAGCACTGGCAATAGCTTGTTCGGTATATCTTCCGGAGGATAAATAGATAAATAAAAGATATGGAGTGTGGCATAATTGAAAAGAAGTGAAATATCAGACGAATACAAATGGAGTGTCAAAGATTTGTATAGCAGTGATGAACTGTGGAATAATGATTATGAAAAAGCATTGAAAAGCACACAGGAAAAGAGCAGCTTTGAAGGATGTGTGATGGACAGTGCCGATACACTTGCGGATGCACTTTCAGAATCTGAAAAAGACGATTATATAACTGAGAGACTGTATGTATATGCATTTATGAGGTATTATGAAGATACATCTGATGGCACTTATCAGCAGATGTCCGGCAAAGCACAGATGCTCGCAGTAAAGATGAGTGAAAAATATTCGTTTCTTGTTCCGGAGATAATGGCAGCTGATGATGACAAAGTCGCACGATTTCTTGACAGTGACAAGATAAAGCCATACAGGCATCTTCTTTGTGATATGCTTGCTAAAAAAGAGCATACATGTTCACAAAAAGAGGAAAAGCTGCTTGCAATGGCATCACAGATGGCTGACAGTCCTTCTGATATTTTTTCAAAATTTAATAATGCAGATGTAAAGTTTGGAAAAGTACATGATGAGCATGGCGATGAGAAGGAGCTTACAAGTGCAGGGTTTTCTGTATTTATGGAAAGCAGGAACAGAAATGTAAGAAAAGAGGCTTTTTATGCACTTTACAGACAGTACAAGTCATATATTAATACGCTGGCAGCGTCATACTATGGCAACGTGAAGCAGGCAGTATTTTTTGCAAATGCAAGAAATTATGAGTCTACACTTCAGATGTATCTGTCAGGTTCATTTATACCGGAGAGTGTGTATACCAATCTTATAGATACAGTCAATAATAATCTTGATAAAATGCATGATTATGTATCATTAAGAAAAAAGACACTTGGTGTCGATGAGCTTCATTTTTATGATATATACGCACCGCTCACATCTGATTATACGGTAAAAGTTTCATATGAAAATGCAAAAGAGATTGTTCTTGATGCACTTAAAATACTCGGTGATGATTATGTTTCACAGGTAAAAAAAGGATATGAGAGCGGATGGGTAGATGTATACGAAAATGACGGCAAGAGAAGCGGTGCATTTTCGTGGGGAGCATATGGAACACATCCTTATATATTTCTCAATTATACAGAGACGCTCAATGACATATTTACACTTATCCATGAGACAGGCCATGCAATGCATACGTATTATTCAAATGAGACACAGCCATATACTTATGCAGGATATAAGATATTTGTTGCGGAAGTTGCATCGACATGCAATGAGGTAATACTTATAGATTATCTTTTGAAACACAGCCGGTCGGATGAGGAGAAAAAGTATCTTTACGGACATTATCTTGAGCAGTTTAAAGGTACACTTTTCAGACAGACAATGTTTGCAGAGTTTGAGATGATTACACACCGCATGGCACAGGATGGAGAAGTTCTCAATGCAGAATCGCTCTGTGGCACATATAAAAAACTTAATGAAAAATATTTCGGCAAAGATATGGTTATAGATGAAGAGATTGCATATGAGTGGGCCAGAATACCTCATTTTTATACGCCATTTTATGTATATCAGTATGCAACAGGATTTTCGGCAGCAGTTGACATAGCTACAAAGATTATAAATGGTGATAAAGAAGTTCTTCATGGTTACAGGGAATTTCTTAAAGGAGGAAGCAGCATGCATCCGATTGAGCTTCTTTCACTTTGTAAAATTGACATGTCAAAGCCGGATGTTATACAGGATGCATTGAATGTATTTGGCAGCCTGATTGAAGATTTTAAAAAAATATAAAAAAATTCAAAAATTCTATTGACAAGTTAAGTAAAAGCATGTAGAATAACACTTGCGTTCGTCATTAGAGAAAAGAACGCAAGTGAATATATGCGCGAGTGGCTCAGTGGTGGAGCACCTCCTTGCCAAGGAGGGGGTCGCGGGTTCGATCCCCGTCTCGCGCTCTTGTTTTAAGAAGTCAGTTGAATGCTGGCTTCTTTTTTGTTTTATACGGGCAACGTGCCAAAGTATGTGATTGTATGGAAATTTGGCGGATGCCCGCATAACAGGGAGGAGGGACATATGGCTAATATTGAGGACTATCTTTTATGGCGTGGTGATTTGACTTTTGAGCAGGATGAATTCAATCTTGTTGATAACCTGATTCTTGCAGAGCTTGCATATGTCGATTTTAAAGACATAATTCCGGCTGCTGGCAGCGGTGAAAAAGTAACACTTAAACAGGCATGTGATGATTTTTTTGAACTGCATGATGAAGAAGAATTAAAACTTGTGAAATCATTTATATGGTATGCTCCGTTTTTTATGAAAAAAATGGCACATACAAAAAGATTTGCAGATATGCTGCTTGGCAATTATGCACTTCACAATAATGAGGAAAAACAGGTACAGTTCGGTGCGTTTACGGCAGAACCCGGAGACGGCTCGATATATGTTTCGTTTATGGGGACAGATGATTCGCTTATCGGATGGAAAGAAGATTTTAACATGAGTTTCATCCGGCCTATACCGTCACAGCTTGAAGCAGCGGAATATGTCAATGAGACGATAAAGTATTCAAGACGCAAAATAAGACTCGGAGGTCATTCAAAAGGTGGAAATCTTGCGATATATGCAGCAGTGAAAGCAAAGCCGTCACTGAAAAGAAGAATTATAGCTGTATACAATAATGACGGACCGGGTTTTGACCGTGAAATGATAGAGAGTGAAGAATACAGGCAGATGTTACCAAAGATTAAGACAATAGTACCTGAACATTCTGTGGTTGGCATGCTTTTGGAACATGAAGAGAAGTATATGATAGTAAAAAGTTCCCAGACAGGAATAATGCAGCATGATGCAATGTCGTGGCAGGTATGTGGTAACAGATTTGAGACAGTAAAGAGTGTTGACAGGACGAGCAGAATGCTTAATGAAGCGTTGAGTAACTGGATTAATGGGCTTTCACGTACGCAGAGAAGTGAATTTGTAGAGACGCTTTTTGCAATTATAACGTCGAGCGGTGCAGTTAATCTGTCCGATTTGTCGGCAGACAGGTTCAATTTTGCAGGTTCCGCATTAAAGATGTATAGCTCACTTGACAGAGAAACAAAGATTATGCTTAGAAGAATGTTAAAATCATTGACAGGAGAGTTTGACAAAGCGAGGAAGATGATTAATAATAAATCCAAATAACTAATGAGAAAAATTTTCAATAATTTATTCTCAAATAAAAATTAATGATTTGGAGAAAAAGCATGACATTAGATGAACTTCAGGTTGGCAAGGACGCAGTTATACAGAGCGTTGGCGGAGAAGGAGCATTACGACGCCATTTTCTTGATATGGGGCTTATACCGGGAACGGAAGTCACTCTTATGAAGGTTGCACCTATGGGTGACCCTGTCGAGTTAAGAATAAGAGGATATGAGCTTACGTTAAGAAAAGCTGATGCAGCAAGAATTGAGATACAGGATATACATGACAGTGATTATGTTGAGAGACAGCATAAGCATGAGAAGGATATTCCACATCCGCAGGTAGGCGAGATGGGAATATATCATGTAAGAAAGTCGGGCGATGAACTAAAAGAGGGAGAGCCTCTTACATTCGGGCTTATCGGCAACCAGAATTGCGGAAAAACGACACTTTTCAACCAGCTTACAGGTTCCAACCAGCACGTAGGCAATTTCCCGGGTGTTACAGTTGACAGAAAAGATGGAACGATAAGAAATCATCCGGAGGCTTCTGTTACAGATTTACCGGGTATTTATTCGCTTTCACCTTATACGAGTGAAGAGATTGTTACAAGAGATTTTCTTTTGAAAAATCATCCTCGTGGAATTATCAACATTGTTGATGCAACTAATATAGAGAGAAATCTTTATCTGACAATGCAGCTTATAGAGATGGATATTCCTATGGTGCTTGCACTTAATATGATGGATGAAGTAAGAGAAAATGGTGGAACAATAAGAATTAATGAACTTGAAAATACGCTTGGTATTCCGGTTGTACCGATTTCAGCAGCAAAAAATGAGGGTATAAACGAGCTTATAGAGCATGCTGTACATGTTGCAAGATATGATGAATGTCCCGGAAGGCTTGATTTTTGTGATGCTAATGCAGAAAATGGTCTTGCAGCTGTACATCGTGGAATACATGCAGTTGTACATCTTATAGAAGACCATGCTGCAAAGGCAAAAATTCCTGTAAGATTCGCAGCCACAAAGCTTATGGAAGGCGATAAGCTGATAATGACCCAGCTCGCACTTGATGAAAATGAAAAAGAACTTCTGGAGCATATCATTTCAGAGATGGAAAATGAGTGTGGCAAAGACCGTGAGGCGGCACTTGCTGATATGCGTTTTAACTTTATAGAGAAAGTCTGCTCAAGTACAGTTGTAAAGCCTGTGGAGAGCAAGGCACATGCAAGAAGTGTAAAAATTGACCGTTTTCTTACAGGAAAGTATACTGCACTTCCGGCTTTTGCAGGAATTATGGCACTTGTTTTCTGGCTTACATTCGGCGTTATAGGTGCCGGACTTTCAGATCTGCTAAGCATGGCAATCGACTGGTTCACAGGCGTATGTGATGCCGGACTTACAGCATTTGGAATCAATCCGGTAGTACATTCACTTGTGATTGATGGTATATTTGCAGGTGTGGGAAGTGTTCTGTCATTCCTGCCTGTAATAGTTGTGCTGTTCTTCTTTTTATCAATTCTTGAAGACAGCGGATATATGGCGAGAATTGCATTCGTTATGGACAAGCTGCTTAGAAAAATAGGTCTCTCAGGCAGAAGTTTTGTTCCTATGCTTATAGGCTTCGGCTGTTCGGTTCCTGCGATAATGTCAACAAGAACACTTGCATCAGAACGTGATAGAAAGATGACAATTCTTCTCACACCGTTTATGAGCTGTTCGGCAAAGCTTCCGATATATGCATTGTTTACATACGCATTTTTTCCAAAATATAAAGTGCTTGTTATGATTGGATTGTATTTTATGGGAATAATTACAGGTATCCTGTATGCACTTGTTTTGAAAAAAACAGCATTTAAAGGTGAGCCGGTTCCTTTTGTAATGGAACTTCCAAATTACAGGCTTCCCAGCCCTAAAAGCGTAATGCAGCTTATATGGGAAAAAGCAAAAGATTTTATAACAAAAGCATTTACAATAATATTCCTTGCAACTATTGTTATATGGTTCTTACAGACATTTGATGTAAGGCTTAATGTTGTGACAGATTCAAAAGACAGCCTTCTTGCACTTATTGGCGGATTAATTGCACCTGTTTTCGCACCGCTCGGATTTAATGACTGGAGAATTTCTACAGCACTTATTACGGGATTTACAGCTAAAGAGAGCGTTGTCAGCACTCTTACAGTGCTTCTTGGAGGAGACACAGCACTTCTTGGAACAATGTTTTCAACAAAGACAGCACTTGTATTTCTTGTGTTTACATTGCTCTACACACCATGTGTTGCAGCTATTGCTTCAGTAAGAAGAGAGATGGGCACAAAAAAAGCAGCGTTTATGGTTGCGGCAATTCAATGTTTAATTGCATGGAGTGTTGCATTTTTAGTGCATTTAGTGTTAAAGTTAATATAAATAATTTTACTGCATGATAAAGATTTAATAAATGTCTGAAAAGGAGAAATCATGGCTGGTATGTCAAATATAATAAGTGGTGCAATCCTTCTTGTAATCGTTATAGGAATCTATGTTGCAGTCACTTATATGAGAAATAAAAAAATTGGCGGTAACGGCGGATGTGATGGCAATTGCTCAGCCTGTACCATGCATCATGGCAATGACTGTGATGACAAAAAAGCGGGAGAATAGATTGTATGCTTAATATTTACAGGACTGATGAGCGTGTTTTAAATAAACTTACTGATTTTCGTGACGGCGTATGGGTCCAGATGGTTGACCCGACGAGTAACGAATTGTCAAGAGTAGCAGAGCAATATGAAATAGAACTTGATGATCTTGCGACTGCAATGGATGATGAAGAAAGTTCACGTATCAGTCTTGAAGATGGTTACACTTTGATTCTTGTTGATATTCCTTCTCCGGAAGTAAGACATGAGAAAAAGATGTATACAACAATCCCGCTTGGCATAATCCTGAAGCAGAATGCGATTATAACAGTATGTCGTGAGAATACGCCTGTTGTTGACTATTTTATATTAAATAAAATGAAGGATTTCAGCACAAAGAAGAAGATGCGTTTCATATATCAGATTCTACTGCGTTCTGCGACCATGTATCAGGCATATCTTAGAGGAATAGACAAGAAAAGAATCGAGATAGAAGAGCGTGCCGGTGAAAATACAAAAGACGGCGATATAATAGAACTTCACGAACTTGAATCAACTCTTGTATACTTTGCAACATCATTACGGTCTAACAGCATAGTCCTTGAAAGATTGAGAAGATATAAAAGAATAGAGCAATATCCTGAAGATATGGAGCTTCTTGAAGATGCAATGGTCGAATTCCAGCAGGCTATCGAGATGACAACTATTTACAGGGATATTATTGACGGTACAAGAGAACTTCTTGCATCGGTTATGGATAACAGACTGAATACAGTAATGAAATATCTTACATCTATAACACTTGTAACAACAATTCCCACAATTATATCGGGAATATATGGCATGAATCTTGATGAGAGATGGGTTCCGTTTGCGAAAGTGCCATTCGGATTTGAGATAGTATGTGGCATAATTGTAATTATATGTGTTATAACACTTTGGATACTTCACAAAAAGAAGATGTTATAGATTGTGAAATGTATGTTATGATATATTTGTAAAAGATATTATTATTTTGGAGGCGTAAAGTGAAATCAATACTTGTTATAGGTGTTGGAAGATTTGGGCATCACCTTGTGAACAGACTTATAGAGTTAGATAATAAAGTTATGGTTGTAGATAAGGAAGAGGACAGCATAAGAGACATGTTTCCGCTTGTTACGACAGCGAGAGTCGGTGATTGTACCAATCCTGATGTTTTAAAGTCAGTAGGTCTTGCAAATTTTGACCTTGTTATAGTTTGCATTGCACAGGATTTCCAGAGCAGCCTTGAAGTGACAAGCCTTGTAAAGGAGATGGGTGCAAAATATGTCATAAGCATGGCATGTCGCGATATTCAGGCAAAGTTTTTATTAAAAAACGGTGCAGATGAGGTTATCTATCCTGACAGGGATGTTGCTGTTAATCTTGCGGAGCGTTGTACGGCACATAATGTATATGACTACATATCGATTTCAGATGAGTATTCAATATATGAAATTCCCATAGTTCCGTCATGGGTTGGAAAAAGCCTCAAAGAGATAGATGTGCGTGCTGTATATAATGTAAATGTTATTGCGATTATACAGAGTGACGGCAATGTCATGGTCATGCCTAAGGTTGACTATGCCTTACAGGAAGCAGACCATGTAAAGATAATAGGAAGCAAAGAAGATGTTGCGAAGCTTCTTAAAGAAATTCCGGAAAAAGAATGATTTTAATGTTAATCAAGAAAAAAATAAGCAGGTATTTAAGTTTGCCGGGAAACAATTCCATAAGACTTAAATACCTGCTTTGCTTTATTTGTAAATTTCCTGCCAGCGTGAAACCATCTCCATTGCATCTGATTCATCAGATACCTTTGTAACAATAACCCCATCAAGATAAATTTCGTATACTGGAAACTTCTTTGCCGTGTTTCCGTGTGATACCTCTACTTTGCTCATTTTCACGCGTTCCATGTAAAAACCTCCTCATAATAATGATAAATTCACGCTCTGGTCAAATCATAAATAGTGTAAGACCAACAACATGTTGTATTATAACATAAGGCAGTTAAAAAACAAATACAATATAGTGTATTGGTACCAAAGCTCCAGATTGCAAAAGTTAATATATTAATGTGTGAATATACCCAAAAAATTATGTCATATTTTGTAGAATTTGTTTAAATTGTATAAATAAACTTGCAAAGACAGGACTAAAATCATATAATAAAAACTGTAATTGTGCGGGATGACGGCAGCACACCGTCGAAATTTTACAATCAGGAAGGGAATATTGTCATGGCTGATAATCAAAGTGGAGATTTTGACATTAGTGTCGAAAATCATGAGGGCAGCAGGCTTGAAAGGAGACTGGCATCATTTGATGATAAATATAATATTTTTGTCTCTAACAAAAGATTTACAAGTTATCTTGGGAGTGAAGCACTGAGAAGCTTTAAGATTACGGATTATATTCATCCGGATGATGTTGAATCATTTAAGAAGTTTGTTGAAGATAAGTCTTTTACGGGGGGTGAAGAAGTTTTCCGCCTGAAAAAGAAAAATAATGAGTGGCGTTACAATATTATGAGAATCCATACAGAAAAAGGTATGATTGAGAACAGACGCAATATAGGTGTTGAGATAATTGATATAGATGAATCTGTTGGTGATTATGAAACCGCAATGGACAGCCTTTCAAGAGTAAGGCTTCTTATGAGTCTCACTGATGAATTTGCATTTATATATGACAAAGAGACTAATATGTTTAAGATGTTCAAGTATGACAGATTTAACAGGATTATTCTTTATGATATGGATATAGACCAGTGGAAGAGAGAAATGCTTTCAAAGAGTTATGTAAAATATGATGAGAAAGCTATGCTCGATACACTTGTGCTTAATATGAAAACATATGCTGACAGTTTTTCGATAAAGATGAATTGTGCAATAAGAACGCAGAGTGATATATTTGAAGCTGTCAGATTCATTGGAACTGTACATAATGAGAGCAGCGGCAATAAAATTATAGTCGGAAGAGTTGTATCAGATGAGTCGGTCGGACATGCCAGCACTGCTATGGAGATAATGAACGAACTCCAGTACGATTCACTTACAGGTGTATATAATAAAAAGACAATCACAGAGTATGCAAAGAAGAGGATAGCTGAAGAAAAAGAGAAGAGGATTGTAATAGCAATTCTTGATGTTGACAACTTTAAATCGGTCAATGATACATTTGGACATCTTTATGGTGATAAAGTGCTTGCAAGAGTTGGCGGAAGATTAAAGGAGATTGTCGGCGAGGATGGTGTGATAGGCAGAATCGGCGGCGATGAATTTATGATTGTATTTAATGGACTTGATGATGACCAGGTGCTCCGCGGAATGCTCAGAGCAATAAGAACGCAGATTAAGTGGGAATTTGCAGAAGATTTTGAGAATCTTTCCATTACATGTTCCATCGGTGCGTCTATATTCCCTGTCAACGGTAGAGACTATGAAAGTTTATTCAAAAAAGCTGACTGCTGTCTTTATATAGCAAAAGAAAAGGGTAGAGACAGATATGTATTTTTTAGGGATGAGATGCACAGAGCGTCATATGAGGCTATGCTTAACAAGAGCCAGCTTAATGCAATGAATAATCCAAGAGAGATAAGAGAATTAAAAAATATCGCTTCGTTTATGGAAAGTGCAGTGACTGACAGCCGTAAAGCAGTCCTTGATGCCATGAGACATATGAAAGATACATTCGGAATAGATAATATTAATATTTACTATGGTGAAGGAATGAAAAAGGTATATTCATTTGGTTCGGATATTCCGGAAGCACAAGATGCAATGTATGTATTTTCAGAAGAATTTCAGGAACTTATGGGCGAGAATGAAAGATTCCTGCAGATAGGTTTTGCTGATACATTTTCAGATATAACACCTGATTTTTGCGGACGCATGAAGGCAGAAAGAATTGCATCCACGATACAGTGTTATATCGGAGATAAGAGAAATATAAAGGGGCTTGTTACATTTAATAAATGCAGGGAGGCTTCCCAGTGGGCTAATTATGAGATTGACTGTGCGAGAATATTTGCAGCTGTATTAAGCTCTATGGCATTAAATGATATTGTGACAGATGACTGTGCTATATATTGATAGTATTGTTGACTGTATACCCTATATATTGTATAATTGACCTTGTTCACGAGATAAGATTGAACAAGGTCATTTTGCCGCAATTACAATTATTGCGGCAAAATTTTAGATAGTATAAGATTTAGCTTGATAGTAAGGAATGGGGAAAGTATGAAAATTATTAAAAGAAGCGGAACAGAAGTTACATTTGATATTGATAAGATAATGGCGGCAGTCTCAAAAGCCAATAATGAAGTGGTACACAGCGAAAGATTATCAGATGAACAGATTGAGATGATAAGCAAAAATGTTGAAGACATATGTCAGGAGATGAACCGCTCATTGAGTGTTGAAGAGATTCAGGATCTGGTTGAGAATCAGATAATGAACCTTCGTGCATTTGCAGTAGCGAGAAAGTATATAACATACCGCTATAAGAGAGCACTTGTAAGAAAGTCTAATTCAACAGATGAGCAGATTTTAAGTCTTCTTGAGTGCAATAATGAAGAAGTAAAACAGGAAAATTCAAACAAGAATCCTACAGTCAACAGTGTCCAGCGTGATTATATGGCAGGTGAAGTCAGCAAGGATATAACAAAGAGACTTCTTCTTCCACAGGATATAGTAGATGCACATGAGCAGGGACTTATTCATTTCCATGATGCAGATTATTTTGCACAGCATATGCACAACTGCTGTCTTGTCAACCTTGAAGATATGCTTCAGAATGGAACAGTAATCAGCGAGACAATGCTTGAAAAGCCACATAGTTTTTCTACTGCATGTAATATTGCCACACAGGCAATTGCCCAGATTGCAAGTTCACAGTATGGCGGACAGAGCATAAGCCTTGCACATCTTGCACCATTTGTACAGATAAGCCGTGAAAAGTTTATCAGAAAAGTGCGTGAAGAATTTGAAAAGGCAGGAATCGATTATACAGAAGAAAAAGTACGTGAAGTTGCAGAAATGCGTGTGCGTGATGAGATTAAAAATGGTGTCCAGATGATTCAGTATCAGGTCATAACACTTATGACAACAAACGGACAGGCTCCATTTGTAACTGTATTTATGTATCTTGATGAAGTGCCGGAAGGAAGAACAAGAGATGACCTTGCACTCGTCACGGAAGAAGTGTTAAAACAGCGTATCCAGGGCGTTAAAAATGAAAAAGGTGTATGGATAACACCGGCATTCCCGAAGCTTATATATGTTCTTGAGGAAGACAATATAAGAGAAGGTTCAAAATATTGGGAGCTTACAAAACTCGCAGCACAGTGTACTGCAAAACGTATGGTTCCTGACTATATTTCAGAGAAAATTATGAAGAAGTTAAAAGATGGTAACTGTTATCCATGCATGGGCTGCCGTTCATTCCTTACTGTATACAAAGATGAGAATGATAAGCCTAAATTCTACGGAAGATTCAATCAGGGTGTTGTAACATTGAATCTTGTTGATGTTGCATGTTCGTCAGGAAAAGATGTGGATAAATTCTGGAAAATTCTTGATGAGAGACTTGATTTGTGTAAACGTGCCCTTATGTGCAGACATTACCGCTTAAAGGGTACTCCGTCAGATGTTGCACCGATTCTTTGGCAGAATGGTGCACTTGCACGTCTTAAAAAAGGCGAGACAATTGATAAACTTCTTTATGGTGGATATTCAACAATTTCACTCGGATATGCAGGACTTTGTGAATGTACAAGATACATGAAAGGTGTTTCGCATACACAACCGGGAGGAACAGAATTCGCACTTGAAGTTATGCATTATCTGACAGATACATGCAAAAAGTGGGCTGAAGAGACCAATATTGATTTCAGCCTTTATGGAACACCACTTGAATCAACAACATATAAATTTGCCAAGGCTCTTCAGAAGAGATTTGGTAAGATTCCGGGTGTTACCGACAAGAATTATATCACTAACAGCTATCATGTTCATGTAACAGAAAATATCAGTGCGTTTGATAAATTGAAATTTGAAAGCCAGTTCCAGGAACTTTCACCAGGCGGTGCCATAAGTTATGTTGAAGTACCGGATATGGAAAATAACATTCCTGCTGTAATTTCTGTCATGCAATACATTTATGACAATATCATGTATGCTGAACTTAATACAAAGAGCGACTATTGCCAGGTATGCGGTTATAACGGACAGATACAGATTATAACAGATGATGACGGAAAACTTGTATGGGAATGCCCTAACTGTGGCAACCGTGATCAGGACAAGATGAATGTTGCAAGAAGAACATGCGGCTATATCGGAACACAGTTCTGGAATCAGGGGCGTACCCAGGAAATCAAAGAAAGAGTACTTCATCTGTAAAATAAGTACCAGAAAGCAATTTTTTAGTTGTGAAAAAAAATAAATTGTTATATTATTAACTAAAAATGTGAAAGAAAGGGACATAGATTATGAATTCAGTAAAAAATAAAATTATGATACCGGTTCTTCTGCTTGCGGTTATAGCTGTTGCAACAAGTATTCTTAGTATTATGAATGCAGACAGCATCAGTAAAAAAGGCGATGATATAGCAAATAATTATCTTGTAACCATTGAAAATGTAGGTTATCTGTCAGAGAGTACACAGAAGCTTACAAGATCAGCATACAGCTACATAGTTGCTGAAGGAGATGCAGCAAAAAAGAGTGTTAAAGATAATATAGAAAGTTTAAAGTCAGAGATAGACGGATATATGAAAGATTATGAGCAGACGCTTGATGAAAATGAAGAGACTGCATATTCATCATATAAGAATTATTATTCCCAGTTTCTTACACAGTTTGCGGTACTTGAGAAATATGTAGATACTAATCAGACAGTCAATGCATCCAAGTTGGCCAATAATAATCTTGTTGATGTATGTAACAGTCTTGAATCAGCACTTGATAATATGACCAATAGTGAAGTTGAGGCAGCGGATCATGCAATGAGACAGATGCATGCGTTATCGGCATTTGCAAAGACTACGGGCGGTGTCTGTCTTGTAGTTGCAATTGGTGCACTCATTGTGGCATTCTTGGTAAGTACAAGAAAAGTTGTAAATCCAATAGTAAAAACTAATAAAGAGCTTAAAGAAATAAGCACACTTATCAATGACAATAATGGCGATCTTACTAAGAGAGTTAATGTTAAGTCATCAGATGAAATTGGACAGCTTGCACAGGGAATCAACCAGTTCCTTGATATACTCCAGAATACAATCGGAAAGATTGTAGAAGGTTCTAAGAATCTTGATAATATGATTAATTCTGTAGGTGAGAATGTTACAGTATCTAATGATAATGCACAGGATGTATCATCTGCTATGGAAGAGCTTTCTGCAACAATGCAGGAAATTGCGGCAACAATACAGACAGTGAACGATAATACAGAGTCAGTTGGAAAAAATGTTGTTGATATAGCTGATAAGACGGAACAGATTAACAATTATTCACAGGATATGCGTGAACGTGCGGATTCGCTTGCAAAGTCAGCTGATGAAAATAAACGTACAACTGATGAGATGATTGGTAATATTGTAGGAACACTTAAAAAAGCAATTGAAGACAGCAAGAGTGTTGAGCGGGTAAATGAACTTACAGGCGAAATCCTTAATATTTCAAGCCAGACTAATCTTTTGGCACTTAATGCTTCAATCGAGGCTGCAAGAGCCGGTGAAGCCGGTAAAGGCTTTGCGGTTGTAGCTGATGAGATAAGACAGCTTGCTGATTCAAGCAGGGATACAGCTAATAACATTCAGGCAATAAATGAGCATGTAACAAGTGCTGTATACCAGCTTATTGATAATTCTAATAAAATTATCAAGTACATAGAAGAGACAATACTTGCAGATTACGATTCATTCGTACAAGCAGGTGCACAATATAATGAAGACGCATGTTACATAAGCGAGACAATGCAGGAATTCGCAGAAAAGACAGAAAAACTTAAAGAACTTATGAAAAATACAGTTGAGTCAATTGAAGGAATTTCAAGCGGTGTAGAGCAGAGTGCTAATGCTGTAACGTCGTCAGCAGTAAGTACATCTCAGCTTGTTGAGCAGATGAACAGCATAGATAAAGAGATGTCAGAAAGCAGGAATACAGTCGGTGAATTAAAAGCACAGACAGATGTATTCAAGAATTTTTAGTTAGGTAATCTTTAAAGATTTCCATATAAAACAAAAAATAAAACGGGGAGCTAAAGTTCGACAGCTGAGAGGGAACATGATTCCGACCCGAAAACCTGATACGGATAATGCCGTCGTAGGAAACTTATCATATGGATTTGTATAAATGATTTTTGCGATTATTTAGTACATTTCCTGCAATGTTTTTGTTTACTGCGTTGCGGTATTATGAGTATCTCAAATTTAACAATAAAGGAGATTAAAGTATGAGTTACACAACACAGATGGACGCAGCACGTCAGGGCATTGTAACAGAAGAAATGAAAGTAGTTGCCGAAAAAGAAAATATTGACGTTAAGGAGCTTATGTCACTTATGGCTAAAGGTCAGGTTATAATTCCTGCAAACAAGAATCATAAGTGCTTAAGCCCTAACGGTATAGGTTCAAAGCTCCGTACAAAAATCAATGTAAATCTTGGAACATCAAGAGATTGCGTTGATTTGAATATGGAGCTTGAAAAAGTTAATAATGCAGTTGCTATGGGAGCGGAAGCAATTATGGATCTCAGCTCATTTGGCGACACACAGAAGTTTAGAAGAAAGCTTACATCTGAATGTCCTGCAATAATAGGAACAGTTCCTATCTATGATGCTGTTGTATATTATCACAAAGCATTAAAGGATATTACAACACAGGAATGGCTTGACATCGTTGAGATGCATGCAAAAGATGGCGTGGACTTTATGACAATCCACTGCGGAATCAATAAGGCTACAGCAAAAAGATTTAAGGATGCAAAACGTCTTACAAATATTGTTTCAAGAGGCGGTTCTATAATATTTGCATGGATGGAAATGACAGGAAATGAAAATCCGTTCTATGAACATTATGACTGGATTCTTGATATCTGCAGAAAGTATGATGTCACAATGAGCTTAGGTGATGCGTGCCGTCCGGGATGTATAGCAGATGCTTCTGACATATCACAGATTGAGGAACTTGTAACACTTGGTGAACTCACAAAGAGAGCATGGGAAAAAGATGTACAGGTAATGGTCGAAGGTCCGGGACATATGCCGCTTAACCAGATTAAGGCAAATATGGAAATCCAGCAGACAATCTGCAAGGGAGCTCCTTTCTATGTATTGGGACCTCTCGTTACAGATGTAGCTCCGGGATATGATCATATAACAGCAGCAATCGGTGGTGCAATTGCTGCAACTTATGGTGCTTCATTCCTCTGCTATGTAACACCTGCAGAACATCTTCGTCTTCCGGACCTTGAAGATGTTAAGGAAGGAATTATTGCTTCAAGAATTGCTGCACATGCGGCTGATATAGCAAAGGGTGTTCCAGGTGCGGATGAATGGGATTACAAGATGAGCCTTGCAAGAAAGAAGCTTGACTGGGAGGCGATGTTTGACGTTGCTATTGACCCTGAGAAGGCAAGAAGATACAGAGAATCAGCGAAGCCGGAAAAGGAAGACACATGTTCAATGTGTGGTAACTTCTGTGCAGTTAAGAATATGAACAGAATCCTTGATGGCGAAATCGTAAGCATCTTTGATGAATGATAAATGAGAAAATAAATATTTTTTAGAGAATTCCTGCTATAGTGGACTTTTCCTATGAACGACTGTAACCGTTGTAATTACAACATTTGTTTGCTATCATGCTGCTGTAGAAAGAATTATGGAGGTATAAGATAATGCAGATTTCAAGCAGATTTACAATGGCAATTCATATGTTTGCATGTATAGATGCATTTTCAGACCAGAAGATGACAAGTGATTTCATGGCGGCAAGTATAGGAACGAATCCTGTTATCATAAGAAAGCTGCTGCAGCAGTTAAAAGCTGCGGGGATTATTGAAGTCTCAAGAGGTACAGGTGGTGTAACAATAACAAGACCGCTTGACGAGATAACATTTCTGGATATATATAAGGCTGTGGAATGTGCACCAGATGAGCAGCTGTTTCATTTTCATGAGAATCCTAACCAGCAATGTCCTGTAGGAAAGAATATTCACCGTGTGCTTGATGACAGGCTGTTACAGGTTCAGAAGGCAATGGAAGATAAGCTTGCACAGATGACGCTGGCAGATATAAAGAATGATGTCACTATGTGTATAGAAAAATAAAATAATCATGTTAAGGGCAGTCAGTGAGAGGCTGTCCTTTTTGAATGAAAATTTTTTGTAAAAATTTTGATGTAACTATTTAATTGCAGTGACTGGGTAGATATACTATTTTCATCTATGGTGTATTTATGCACTGGACGGAAGAAGAAGTGCAGGACTGGCTTTATTTTATCATAGAATGTGTTTCCAATAGATATGCAATTAATACGATTATGAATTCATTTTATGAAGAGGGTGTAATGCCACATAATCTGGAGGCAGAAACAGAAATCTGGTGTGATATATGGGGCTTAATTCAGGGACTTAAGCTGCCTATGCTAAAGGGCAGAAGCAGGGAACAGTATGCTGAGGAAACGGGAAAAGCATTACAGAAATTATACGATTATAAGAAAGAACATGGTATATGTTCAGAAGAATTTATCTATATATTAGCTGAAATGTACATGAAGAACGGAGAGGAAGATATAGCTGACAGATTAATCGCTGAATTAAAACGGAGTTCTGCACATGCTAAAAAAGAGGCAGAAAAACTGGAAAACATCTATAGAACGCCAGCTGTTCAAGATAATGTGGACTGGGGCTGGTCATATCCTGAAGAGATAATTCAGCCGTATGTATGCAAAGAACCTAAAATCGGGAGAAATGATCCTTGTCCATGTGGTTTTGGGAAAAAGTATAAAAAATGCTGTGGTAAATAGTAAATTGGACTTTATTCTTGAGTACGCCTGTATAGTTACAGCAGTTTGGAGCGAATGAAATTTGATAAAAATGTAGTTTTAGGACGAAATGGTTTTGATGAATTCTGTATTTTCCTGCCAGACTGCATATGTGCAGATGTTAAGGAAAAACTTGAGGAATTCACAAAAAAAGATATTTCTGAAAATCTTCCAGGAGCATTTATCATTTACAAAGCAGATAAGAATGATGATGAAATTCTTTTTGCAAACCGCAAATTTATCAGATTTGCAGGCTGTAAGAACATGGATGAACTGCTTGAATATACAAAAAGAAGTTTCCGTAATATCATTAGTGTGGATAAACGGGAAGCTGTTATAGCGGATATATGAAAGAGTAATCTATGCATTGATAACTAATCTAGAAACTTTAAAAGCGGTGCAGAATATCAAAATACAATTGCAAAAAACGGGGCAAAATATCCAAATATAATTGCAGAAAAACGGGGCAAAATATCCAATATACAATTGAAAAAACGGGGCAGATAGTGTATTGTATATTAGGAGGTATGTATTATGTATAGAAGAGATGCAGCATTTATAGCAGATTGGATTAATAATTCTAACAAGGCATTATTAGTCACTGGTGCAAGACAGATAGGTAAAACCTGGCTTATAAGAGAAGAAATTAAAAAGAGTGGCTACATTAAGTTCGAAGTGAATTTTATTGACCAGCCAGATATGATTGAGTATTTGAATGCAGAGATGAGTGCAGAGGATTTTCTGCTAAAATTAAAACTTATTATGCCAGAAAACTGTAAGCCACATAAGACAGTTGTTTTTTTTGATGAAATTCAGAAATGTCCTGAAATAGTAACTAAAATAAAATTCCTTGTAGATGAGGGGAGTTTTAAGTATGCAATGAGCGGCTCATTGTTGGGAATAGAACTTAAAGGAATAGCTTCAGCACCTGTAGGATATTTAACAATTTTAAGAATGTATCCAATGGATTTTGAGGAATTTATGGTAGCAAATAATGTATCTGCCGCTACTCTTGATATGCTAAAAGAAAAATATGAAACAAACAGTCCGGTGGATGAATTTATACATCAGAAGCTTTTATCAATGTTCTTCGTATATCTTATAGTCGGTGGAATGCCAGATGCTGTAAAAACTTACATTGCAACAAAGGATATTCGCGAGGTGGATAAGATACAACGGGATATAACAACGCTTTATAAAGAAGATTTTTCACAATATGAGCAGGAAGATAAAAAGCTAAAACTGAAATCTATATACGATATTATCCCAGCTGAATTAAATAAGCAGAATAAAAGATTCATTTTCACCATGTTAGATAAGGAATTGAAATTTGACAGGTATGAAAACAGTTTTTTGTGGCTGAAAGACGCAGGAGTAGTTTTGCCGGTTTATAATGTTGATGCACCTGTTATTCCGCATATGACAAGTAAAAGCAGTAATGTATTCAGGCTTTTTTCAAGTGATATTGGACTTCTTACCAGTGCATATCCAGCAGAAACCAAGATAGAACTAATCAATAAGAATGCAGAAGTAAATAATGGTGCACATTTTGAAAATGCAGTTGCCCAGCAACTGACAGCTAATGGTTTCGAACCGTATTTCTGCAAAAAGAAGAATATCGGAGAGATGGATTTTGCAATAGAAATGAGTGGTAAAGTAATTCCTATAGAGGTTAAATCAGGGAAAGCATATAAGTCACATAAAGCACTGGATAATTTTATGAATATAACGGATTATCACCTTAATAAAGCATATGTGTTTTCAGTCGAAAATGTCGAAACAGATGGTAATATAACATATCTTCCAATTTATATGTGCTATCTTTTAAAAGAAAAAAAGATTGGAAAGATGATAGTTGAACTGGATACAGACGGGTTATAGGAGGTACAGGTGGTGTAACAATGAATATTACAACAATAAATAAAAGTTCAGGAGACTTATATGACACAGAGTGAGAGAAGAGAATATTTGATTGAATACCTGTTAAAAGAAGAAAGAAAAATATTCAGGCAGAAAATGCCGTCTGACAAAGAGGGGCAGGAGAATCTCCTTCGTTCACTTATGAATGTCAGGATGCCAAAACCGGCAAGTGAGGAATTTCTTAAGGTTCAGGATGAATATCTTAAGGAAAGAAATGCAGAACGCGGCATTACAGATATTGCAGATTTAAAGCCGGTTTCATCGGATGAAAGAATGTACATCTGGCAGGGAGATATCACCACATTAAAATGTGATGCCATAGTAAATGCCTGTAATTCCCAGATGCTCGGCTGTTTTGCCCCGATGCATGCATGTATTGACAACTTTATTCACACTTATGCCGGAGTTGAGCTCCGTCTTAAAATGTATGAAATTATGCAGAAGCAGGGACATGAAGAAGAGACAGGCAAGGCCAAGATTACATCAGCATATAACCTGCCAGCAAAATACATACTTCACACAGTAGGCCCAATAATACAGTGGGAAGTTACCAGAGAAGATGAAGAATTGCTGGCAAGCTGTTACAAGGAATGCCTTAAACTGGCTGACCAAACTGGCGTGACTTCTATAGCGTTCTGCTGCTTATCAACAGGAGTATTCCGTTTTCCACAGCAGGAGGCTGCCAGAATTGCAACCCAGACAGTAAAGAAATATTATGAAGACACTGACAGCCAGATGAAAGTAATATTCAATGTATTCAAGGATGAAGACCTGGAAATATACAGGGAGATATTGGATTAAGGGTATGCAAGAGTCATAGAGAGACATTTTACGGTATTGTGGGCGTACAGAACATTACTTCATTATGAAAATAGCGTCTGTAGCTGGCGATTACCTATAAAATGATGAATTTATAATAATTTATAGGTATATTTTGAATGCTTTTGTATAAAAAGCAGATTCTGAAGAAAATACAACAAGCGGATACAAGTATGAGCAGTCAAGCCAGCAGGTGAATCCAGACGCTGATACCAAAGAATATGATGCATATGCAGATACGAATTATGCTGTGCCTGACGGGTATACAGGTGAGATTGAGGGGAGGCATGGGTGCTAAGTATATTGTACAGAATGCACATTATGACTACAACACACCAGACATGATAGTGGTGAGCCCGACAGTATTAACATCGGCTAAATACGATTCAGAGGAAGGATTGTCATTTGTAAACTGCTGTTATATCAGGTTGGCACAGAAGACCCATACATTGATGGAGTAAGGGAATTCAAGCAGCTATTTGACAAATATAATGTCTAGTACATGTACTACGAAATGCCGGGAGACCATGAGGCTGCTGTCTGACAGCAAGGATTGTATAATTTTGCAAGACGGATTTTCAGGTGAAGAATTTATAAGATAGTAAATTTACAAGGTGATAAATTTACCCGGATGCGACCAAAGCGGTTTCATCCGGGTAAAATGTTTGTATGGGTGCCTCTGCTTTTTCTGATTGATTGGGTGTTGCTTCATACATTATCCACGCTCGTAAGCCATCTGATATATTGCAAGGATGTCATCATAAGCTAAAGGCTTATAGCCTGTAAGAGTACGGGTTTTGTTTCGTGAGCAGTTAAGAGCCAGTTTTGTAAGTGATGCTTCTTCAACGCCGAGGGCTTTAAGACCGATTGGCATGCCTAGTGAAACATAATACTGTTCCTGAAGATTAATTGCTTCTTCAATGGTCTTTTCAGGGTGTTCGTAATCAATATCGAGATTCCATACATTTGCAGAATACTGCAGCCAGCGGCTGATGTTGGCTTTATAGACATATCTTGCCCAGCTGCACCATAGGGCGGCAAGACCGGCACCATGTGCAATCTTTGGATACATACCGGATAATTCATGTTCAAACTGGTGGACAACTAATTGGAATTCTCTGCCACACTGGGTAAGACCATTATGAGCCAGGGATGATGCCCACATCATATTAGCTCTGGCAGTGTAATCATCGGGATTCTTCATGCAGTCAAAAGCAGCTTTTCTTGTGCTTTTAATTACAGCCTCAGCGATTGAGTCTGTGAGGTAAGTGTCTTCGCCAGGGCAGAAATAGCGCTCGATAGTGTGCATTGCAATATCTACGGCACCACAGGCAGTCTGGTAAGGATTTACTGTGTATGTAAGAACAGGATTCTCAATGGCAAAATTCATACGGTTGAAGCTGCTGTTGTAGCCTCGTTTTTCACCAGTTGCTGCATTGGTAATAACACATGAGGAACTCATCTCAGAACCGGCAGCAGCCAGAGTGAGGATGGCACCTTTTGGAAGTGTCCTTGCAGGAGCAGCTTTTCCGAGAGAGAAATCCCACACATCTACATCTGGATTAGCAAGACCATTAGCAATGGCTTTCGATGAGTCCAGTACGGAACCGCCACCGACTGCCAGTACAAAATCAACGCCCTCCCTTTTACCAAGGGCGATACCCTCTCTTACCAGAGACAATTCAGGGTTGGCGACCACGCCGCCAAGCTCTACGAAGCTGATATTTTCTTCTTTCAGGCAATTCTCAACACGTTCAAGCAATCCGCTCTTTCTTGCAGAAGCTCCGCCAAAATGTATCAAAACCTTTGATGGGTGATATTCAGATATAATCTTTCCTATCTTCAATTCTTCATCTTTTCCAAAATAAACCTTTGTTGGTGTATCATAAATAAAATTATTCATAATTAGCTGGTCTCCTTTATTGAAAATATTTGAATATTAAAAAGTTTAGCATTTTGATACAAGGAATTCAATGAGATAAAACTGTAATAATGTAAAATTTAATTATTAATACCAAGGATAATAAAGAAAAACAGAAATAATATCGTGCTAAGGGAAAATTGACATTTGACAATTTAAAAAAAGAAAAATATAATAAACCATGAACGAGTAGCGAACTAGCGTAAATCCAGTTTGCTACCCGTTTTTTTATGCAGAAAAAGGAGGATTATTATGGCGGAAAGTAACAAAATGAAGGATATGCCGGTTAATAAGCTTATGATTCAGATGGGAATACCAATGATATTATCCATGGCTTTGCAGGCGGTTTACAATATTGTGGATAGTGCCTTCGTTGGAAACATGAGACAGCGGAGCGAGGCATACGCACCCGCCGAGATAGCTGGCAAATCCATCTGCATGGATACTGATATCAGCGTGCTGCTTGAGGAAACAAGAAGAGCCAAAGCATTTAATCTTATATAAATTAAATAATTATATTATAAAACTTCTGGGAATTATATAATTTTCGGAAGTTTTCTGTTTCGACAAAAAAACATACAATATGTTGACTAACAAAAATACAGATGATAAACTACTAGATGGTGCATTATGTTTTGTAGTATTGTGTTTTTAAGTACATTTTAAGTGTATGAATACAATGGTAGAAGGATAGATATGATATTTAGTAGAAAAGCTAAGCAGGCAGAGTACATAGTTGATGTGCACTGTCATATTCTTCCGGGAATTGATGATGGTTCAAGAAGCATGGAGGAGACATTGAAGATGCTTCGTATTGCTGCAGATGAGGGAATAACACATGTTATTGCAACACCTCACTACAAGCTTGAACATAATAATGCGACACCCGGACAAGTTGACGAACTTATAGATGCGGTTCAGGCAGAAGCCAGTAAAAATAACATCCCGATAGTTATTTATCAGGGAAATGAAGTTTTATTTTTTAATGAATTTGATGAGTACCTCGAAAATAAGAGCTTTTGCAAAATGAATTATGGAGATTACGTTCTTACAGAATTTCTTCCAACCGACAGATTCAGTTATATCCGCAATGCGGTAGATGATGTGCTGAGTACGGGATGTGTTCCGATAGTTGCACATGTTGAGAGATATGAATGCATGGCTTCCAACATTGAAAATGTAAGAACAATCCGCAATATGGGAGCGGATATACAGATTAATGCTTCGAGTGTTACAGGCGGTGGCGGAAAGAATGTTAAAAAGTTTGTTCACAGCCTGCTAAAAGAGCAGCTCGTTGATTATATAGGAACAGATGCACACAGATGTGAAGGCAGCCGCGTTCCCAATATACGTGAATGCAGCAATATTCTATACAGAAAATATGATGAGAAATATGTTGACTCCATATTATATGGCAATGCAATGGACAGAATTATACAGTAAGCAGCACATTGAAATGCGATTATTTATATATTTAAGAAATGAGGAGAAATACAGAAAATGAATCAGCAGAACAAAGAAAATACTGATGAAATCGAAATTGACTTAGGAGAAATATTCGGTCTGTTACTTCACAGACTCTGGCTCATCCTTTTATGTGGCATTGCATGCGGCATTATAGGATTTATCGTAAGCAGTTTTATCATTACACCAAAGTATGATTCGACAACAAAGATTTACATACTTAACAGGCAGAATAATAATAATCTTACATTAAGTGATACACAGCTTGCTTCACAGCTTACAAAGGACTACACAGAACTCGTAAAGAGCCGTTATGTATTAGAGACAGTTATAAAGCAGTGCGGACTTAATGAATCATATGGAACACTTCTTAGCCGTGTTACAGTTGCCAATACAACAGATACGCGTATTATTTCTATAACAGTGCGTGATGAAAGTCCACAGGCAGCACAGACAATCGCTAATGCTATAAGAACAGTATCTGCAAGCCACATTAAGTCAGTTATGGATATAGAAGCTGTCAATGTTGTTGATGAGGCTAATCTTCCATTATCACCTGCCGCACCATCTATTACAAAGTACACAGTGCTTGCGGCAGCAATCGGTATCGTGCTTAGTGCGATAATTATTGTTATATGCTATCTTCTTGATGATACAATTAAGTCATCAGAAGATATTGAAAAATATCTTGGACTTAGCACACTTGCCCTGATACCTCTTAATACAGGAGAAGAACTTTCTAAGAAAGGTGACAGAAGAGGCAGCGAGAGAAGAAGTGCCAGAACTGAGGAAGAAAGCGGTGTTAACAAAGAAACTGTAAAAGCACCTTCAGGCAGACGTACATCAGGACAGGCATCATCACCGGCAGCAAAGCCAAATAACCAGAGAGTAAATGCTTCTAATTCAAAGAATCAGATAAAGCAGAAAGTTGAACTTAACAATTCTTCAACATCAAGAAAAGTTAAGACATCTGAAGCAGCAAAGAAATATCTTGATGATGGAATAGAACTTATTGATGATTGAGCAAAAGTTGAAAGGGATTAAACAATGCAGGAATTTACAATAAAGCAGACAATACTTGATTATAGAAGCAAAGAAGCATTTAAGACATTAAGAACTAACATAGAATTTTCCGGTGAGGATACAAAGGTAATATTTCTTACCAGTACAACACCTAATGAAGGTAAGAGTACAGTTTCATTTGAACTTGCACAGTCATTTGCACAGAATGGAATGAAAACACTTCTTATAGATGCCGATCTCAGAAAATCAGTTATGAAATCAAGAGGTAAGAAAGGTAAAGTAAAGTATGGACTTACACATTATCTTTCAGGAAAGACAACATTTGAGAATGCACTGTGTGTAAGTGATGTAGATAATTTCTACATGATATTTGCAGGTCCGGTGCCACCAAACCCAAGTGAACTTCTCGGCAATGACAGATTTAAGAATATGATAGAAGCATCAAGAAAGATGTTTGATATAGTAATCGTTGATACACCTCCTATCGGAAGTGTCATTGATGCGGCAGTAGTATCTAAGTTCTGTGACGGAGGTATCCTTGTAATCGGATGTGGCGATATAAGTTACAGATATGCAAGAAAGTCAAAAGAACAGCTTGAACTTGCAGGCTGCAAAATACTAGGCTGTGTACTTAACAAAGTTAATTTTTCAAGCAACAGCTATTATGGCAAATACTATGGCAAGTATTATGGTAAATATTACGGGAAATACTATGGCAATTACAGCAATGAAGACAATTAATCTGATGAACATATAATCCGTAAGGGTTATATGTTCATCACATATAGAAAAATAAGTCTACCAAAGATAATGTTATAATATTTACGAAAAATAAGGTGGGGGGGGGAAAAAATACAAAATGCAGTATTGCTCCAACGGAAAGTATGAGGGATAACGAATGTATAGGAAAAAGTCAAATGGATGGTTCAAACATTTCGATTTTATAATAATTGATTTATTATGTGTCCAGTTTTCATATGTACTGGCATACTTTTTCCGTCATGGATTGACGAACCTTTATGAAGTTGAGTTATACAGAAATATGGCATTGATGATAGAAATTGCCGATTTGATAGTTATCTTTATGCTCGAACAGTACAAGGGTGTCCTAAGGAGAGGATATTACAACGAATTCATGTCAGTATTAAAGCAGATGATATTTATTGAATTAATATCAAGTATGTATCTGTTTACAATAAAGAGTGGCGGATTTTCGCGTATAGTGCTCTATCTGATGGGGGCTTTTTATCTTGAATTTTCTTATATAACAAGAGTCTTGTGGAAAAACCACCTTAAAAAGAAAATGGAAGAGGGCGGCAAGCGTTCTCTTTTAATAGTGACAACAAGAGCATCTGCCGAGGATGTTATAAAGAATGTGCGTGCTGAGAATTATGACATGTTCAATATAAGCGGACTTGTAATCTCTGATTCTGATATGACAGGCAGAACAATAGGCGGCGTAAAAGTTGTTGCCAATATGCAGAATGTCAGTAAATACATATTAAAGAACTGGGTAGATGAAGTATTTATCAACATGGAATCAAGAATGGAATATCCGCATGAACTCGTTGACGACCTCGTTGAAATGGGCGTTGTTGTTCATTTTAATCTTTATAATATCGAAAATGTTGCAGGAAACAGACATGCAGTTGAAAGACTCGGTAATTATACAGTTCTTACATCAAGCATGAACTATGCGACAAACAAGCAGGCCTTTGCAAAACGAACAATGGATATTGCAGGCGGTATAGTCGGATGTATCTTAACCGGAATCATCTTTATATTTATAGCACCTGTTATATATATAAGCTCGCCGGGACCTATCTTTTTCTCACAGACAAGAGTAGGTCAGAATGGCAAACGATTTAAAATCTACAAATTCCGTAGCATGTACATGGATGCTGAGGAACGCAAAAAAGAACTTATGGCACAAAACCGCGTCAAAGACGGCATGATGTTCAAGATGGACTTTGATCCGCGAATCATCGGCAACAAAATCCTTCCTGACGGCACAAAAAAAACAGGCATCGGTCACTTCATCCGTGTTACATCACTCGATGAATTTCCGCAGTTTTTTAATGTGCTTAAAGGTGACATGTCACTTGTCGGCACACGTCCCCCAACGGAGGATGAAGTTGAAAAGTACGACCTTCACCACCGTGCCCGCCTCGCTACCAAACCCGGCATAACCGGCATGTGGCAGGTCAGCGGCCGCAGCAAAATCACAGATTTTGAGGAAATTGTAAAACTCGACACACAGTATATCGAGAAGTGGAGCATCGGGCTGGATATTAAGATTTTGGTGAAGACAGTAGGAGTGCTGTTTAGGAAAGATGGTGCAATGTGATGGGAGAATATGTGAATGAACGGAGTAATGATATGCTACAGTCAAAAAAACAAAGTGTATTTCTTGTGGGGGCTAAAAGTTTAGGTAATTATGGCGGATATGAGACATTTGTTGATAAATTGACGGAATATCATCAAAATAATACATCCATTAAGTATTATGTTGCATGTAAAGCCAATGGCGATGGTTGTATAGATGAAAAAAAACTTACAGATATAAAAAGAAATTCTGATAATGAATTTACATATCATAACGCAATATGCTTTAAAATTAATATACCAAATATCGGACCTGCTCAGGCAATATATTATGATGTTGCTGCTTTAAAAAAATCTTGTGAATATATTAAAAAAAATAAAATAAAAAATCCTATAGTATATATAATGGCGTGTAGAATTGGACCATTTGCAAAACATTTTTATAAAAAAATTCATAAACTTGGAGGAAAAGTATATTTGAATCCCGATGGACATGAATGGATGCGTGCAAAATGGAGTGCACCGATACGTAAATATTGGAAAATTTCTGAAAAAATGATGGTAAAATATTCAGATATTGTTATATGTGATTCTATAAATATTGAAAAATATATTCATCAAAGCTATGATGGAAAATGTATTAAAGGAAGGAATCCTCAAACAACTTATATAGCATATGGTGCAGATATGACTATGAGTAAGCTTGCGGATAATGATGAAAGACTTGTAAAATGGTATGCAGAAAAGGGATTATCCAAAAAAGAATACTATCTTGTCGTTGGTCGTTTTGTGCCTGAAAATTCATTTGAAATTATGATACGAGAATTTATGAAATCAAATTCAAAACGTGATTTTGCAATTATAACAAATGTGAATGATAAATTTTTAAATGAATTAGAAAGAAAATTACATTTTAAATCTGATAAAAGAATAAAATTTGTAGGAACAGTTTATGATAAAGAACTGTTAAAGAAAATAAGAGAAAACGCATATGCATATTTCCATGGACATACAGTTGGAGGAACAAATCCAAGTTTAATCGAAGCTTTGAGTAGTACAGATTTAAATTTGTTAGTTGATGTTGGCTTTAACAGAGAGGTTGCAAAAGACTGTGCTATGTATTGGAAAAGAGAAGATGGATATCTGGCAGACTTAATAGATAAAGCGGACAGACTTACTCAAAATGAAATAGAAAAATATGGAGATAAAGCAAAAAAAAGAGTTAAGGAAGCGTATACGTGGGAACATATTTGTGCATTGTATGAACATGTTTTTTTAAAGGAGACATTTAATGAATAAAGAGTTGATAAGCATAGTAGTTCCTGTATATAATGTTGAAAAATATTTAGACAAATGTGTTAAAAGTATAATTAATCAAACATATGACAATTTACAGATAATTTTGGTTGATGACGGTTCTAAAGATAACAGTGGAAAATTATGCGATTTGTGGGGGCAAAGGGATAGAAGAATAATTACAAAACATAAAGATAATGGTGGATTGTCTGATGCAAGAAATTACGGAGTGAAATTTGCCGAGGGGAAATATGTAATGTTTGTTGACAGTGATGACATAATTTCTGAATATATTGTGGAATATTTGATGAAATTAATTTATGAAACAAATTCTGATATTTCAATATGTGACCCATTGCATTGTTATCCGGAGGAAAACATTGTATTTGAGGAAGAGAAATTTCACAAGGTATTTAGTGCTGATGAAGCTGTAAAAGAAATGTTATATCAAAAATCGTTTTTGGTTTCTGCGTGTGCAAAAATATATAGAAAAGAATATTTTGATAATATAAAATTTCCTGTAGGAATGTTGTTCGAAGACAGTGCAACAATTTATAAGATTTTTGAATGTGCAGACAGAATAGTATATGGTGATGCGAAACTATATGGATATATGCACAGAGAAAACAGCATTACAACCAAAAAATTTTCAAAGGCTGATTGTGATATTTTGTATATTTGTGATGAGATTGTAGCATATATGGATAGAAAAAAAGATCATGATTTAATTGCAGCATCATTGGCTTATCAAATGTCCGCAGCATTTAGAATATATTTAAATGCACCTAGAAATAATCAATTTAATGATGAAATTAAAAAAAGTGAAGATATTATTAAAACAAATTCATATAAAGTCTTACTAGATAAAAATGTAAGAAGAAAAGCAAAAATTGCAATTATTATGTTTGCATGTTCAAAAAAAATGATGATAAAGGTGTACAAACATGTTGATAGATGGAAATGATGAAAAAAATTTTTTGTTGAGTATAGTAGTTCCTGTATATAATGTTCAAAAATATCTTGACAGATGTATGGATTCTTTATTGAATCAAAATATAGAAAATTATGAGATTATATTAGTTGATGATGGAGCAACGGATAATTCAGGTTTGATATGTGATAAATATAGTCAGGAATATTTTAATGTTAAAGTAATACATAAAAAAAATGAGGGATTGGGATTGACAAGAAATGTAGGTATTGATAATTCAAAAGGGCAATATATAATGTTTGTTGATTCTGATGACTATATTGAAAAAAATTGTTTGTTTGGTTTATATCAATACGTCAAGAAAAATAATTCTGATGTTTGTTTTTTCCATAGGGCAAAATATTTGAAAAATGGTGTGGTTAAGGAGTCTCAAGAAATTTTTGACAGTAAATGCAATACAAATGAATTGATAGGGTTATGCTTGGGTGAACCATTAAAAAAAGATTTGTTTGAAATTGGACCTGCATGGAAAGCCATATATAACAGAAAGTTTTTACAAGAAAAAAATATAAAGTTTAAATCGGAACGTGAGATATTAAGTGAAGATTATATTTTTTCTGCCGAGGTATGTGCAAAAGCAAATGTTATTTGCTTTTATGATAAAACAATTTATTATTATTGCGATAATGAACAATCACTTACTAATTCCTACAGAAGTGACAGATATAAAAAAGCTGTTGTTTTGTATAAAGAAATGCACAAAATTGCTGAAAAATATAAGCTGACCAATAATGAAATATTAAGAATGGATAATAATTTCTTAATAAATATGCTTGTTTGTTTTAAACATATAAGTTTAAGCTCAGGAATGAATAAAAGAAATAAATTGTCTGAAATAAAAAAAATATGTAAAGATGAAGATGTAAATGGAGTTTTATTAAAGATAACATATGCTGATTCATTAAGCTTAAAAATATTGAAGAAATTAATGTTGAAAACTAACTCAAGAATGATTTATATTTTAATGCGATTAAGATACCATTAAAATATTTATTTATGATATTAGGAAGAATTTTAAAATGAAAATCAAGTTAAATGTATTAATATATATCATAATAACTACGTTAAATGTAACTTTCAAATTTAACGGAGTTACTGTAAAACCTATTTTAAAATATATTTTATCACTTCTATGGATTGCGTATACAATACCATATATATTTAAAAAGAAAAAAGAGAATAAAATAGCAAAAATTCATTTTAAATATGCGATTATACCATTAGCAGCTATGTTTATATATACAATTTTTTTGTGGATTACAGGTATATCACGCGTTGAAAATATACGTTACGTAACACGTCTTATAAGCACAGTTGGTTATCTTGGAATTTGTATATTATATGCTTGTATATCATATATAGTTTTAGGTAAAAAAATAATAGATTATACATGGTATTCATTAATTATATCATATTTTATCGGATCTATTTGTATGGCGTTTTTTGGAAGTCCTGTTGATACTTTAAGATATATGTTTACACTTAAAGATACGGTGCAAATTACAAAAATATTTGAAGTTCATGACTTGACATTTGCAATGGGATTTTTCCTTATATATTTTGTGTATTTTGGCAAAAAGGAGAATATAAAACATTTATATAGCAAGATAATTATATCGATATTGTATGTTATTTGGGGATATAAACGAATTGAATTTGCAGCAATAGCGATAACATTTATTTTATTTATTTTCATAGGTAGAAAAAGAAAAGAATTATCTTTTAAAACAACAGTAATAACAGGAGTTGTTTTGGCAGTATCATTGATATATGTTTTTTTGGCATCAAGTGGATTACTTTCAATATTGGCAGAAAAATATAATGTTAATTTTATGGGTCGATTGTATACTTATGAATTTATGACAAGATATTTTGAATTTAAACCTACATTTATGGGGCACGGTTTGTCATATGTTGATAAACTTATAGAAGAACTTAGAACTAGAGGAACATTATACAAAGGCTGGATGCTATTGTCGGGAATGCATAGTGATACCTTAAAGAAATATATAGAATTAGGATTTATTGGTTTTATTGCTTGGATAATATATGTCATAAAGATTAAAACAATAAAATTCAAGAATGAATTTTCAGATAAAGTTGCAGCAATATATTTAATGTTTACTGTATATTCTTTTGTATTGTATCTTACTGATAATGTTTTTGAATATTATATATTTACATTAATATATGTTATTATACCTTTAGCTATGAGTGAAATAACGGATAATACAATTAAAAAAGTTGGTGATTGATATGCTTATTAAAGAATTTGTAAAAAAAATATTATATGGCAATAGATATTCATCAGAAACCTATATTAAATATCTGAAAGGATTGGGAGTAAAAATTGGTGAAAGAACTGTGATTTTTTCTCCGAGAGAAACATTTATTGATGAACAATATCCTTGGATGGTTGAAATTGGTAATGATGTTCAAATAACTAGAGGTGTTATAATATTGACACATAGTTATGATTGGAGTGTAGTTAAGAAAAAATATTCAAGATTATATGGTGCATCCGGAAATGTTGTTATTAAAGATAATGTTTTTATTGGAGTAAATACTGTAATATTGAAGGGCGTAACTATTGGTGAAAATTCCATAATTGGTGCTGGAAGTGTTGTTGCTAAAGATATACCGGCTAATTCCGTAGCTGTTGGAAATCCGGCAAAAGTTATTCATAAGATTGACAATAGTTATTTAAAAAAATATTCTGACAGACAGGAGAAAGAAGCTATTGATTTGGCTGTCGGTTATTATAATAGATATAAAAAGTGGCCTGATAATACTATATTTTATGATTATTTTTGGTTATGGAATGATGATAAAGACTATGAAAAAATACCGAGATATAAATACGAAATGGAATTGCTGGGAAATTACGAAGATTGTATGAAAAATCTAAAATTAATAAGACAGAATCCTAGATATGCTTCATTTGATGAGTTTATAGAAAAGTGTAAATCTTTGGTATAAAGGAGAAAAAATGATAGCTTTTTTTTGCAGAACACCTATACATATATTTAGAACAATTCAGTTAAAATATGAAATGTTTGAGAAAGAGAAAGTTGATGTTTATGTTTTTTCGTCATTTAATGGAGCAAGTAATATTGTGCAAAGATTGAAAAAAATAAATATTTTTGAAAATGTATATTATATTGATGATAGCACATATATGAAAGGAAGACATTTGGTTGATCTTAAAGCATGTGTTATAAAATCAGAGTTTAAGAAAATCTTATCAGAGAAAAAATATAGAGAATTGTTTACATATAATATTTATGGACCGTTTAACGAGGTTGGTTATAATGTTTTAAAGAAAAATAATATTGATTTAAAGTATAATGTTGTGGAGGATGCTCCAACTGTATATGGAATACAATATAAAGAAAATAAATGTATTAAATATTTATTTAAAATATTCAATTTAAAATCATCAATAAGAAATATTAATTGCTGGTGGTTTAGCTCACCTGAAAGCATGTCTCCGTTCAAAAACGGAAAAAAACAAAAATTGCCTATGGTTTCAAGACAAAATAAAAAAATGTGTCAAACAATTAATTATGTATTTGAATACAAAGAAGATGTTGATTTGCAAAATGCAGATGTAATATTAATGGAAGAATGTTATTCTAATGATGGATTGATAAAGAATGAAGATATAGAATTGTTTAAGCAGGTTATTGACATTGATAAAAAATTTAATTCAGTTGTTAAGTTACATCCTAGATCAAAGACAAATAGATTTGAAAATACATTTAATGTTATTAAGTCACAGGGGATACCATGGGAAGTTTATATTCTTAACTGTCCGATGAAAGATAAAATATTAATATCTTTATCATGTGCAACAATGACATCAGGAAAATTTATGTTTGGTGAAGAATCATATTCTCTTCTTTTATTTCCTATTATAGAGGATAAAGTAATTGATACATATGATAAATCAAAATATTTTACGGAAGAAAGAAAGAAAAAATTGAGTAGTCAAAAGCAGATGTATGATGATAAAAATAAGTTCTTTATAGCAGGTACTGTTAAAGAAGCAAAAAATAAATTATTTGAATGGTTGGATAATAAAAATGAGTAATATTAAGAAAATAATTAAAAAAATTCTTCCGGATAAATTAATATATGATTATAGAATTATTCAGATATTACCTCAGTATATACGTTCAAAGCATAAAGCAGCAAAGATTAGTATACCTGAATTTAAGATGATGTCAGATGAAGAAACAGTAGATTGTATTATTAATAAAAATATGTCTCTTTCACGTTTTGGGGATGGCGAATTCTTATGGATGTGTGGTCAAAAATTAAATTCATTTCAGAAATACTCACCAGAACTAGAGAAGCGGCTTATAAATACAATGAAATCAAAGAATGAAAAGTTGCTTATAGGATTTCCTAAAGGAATTATTGATTCACATAAATGTAATTTGTTTGCAAGAATGCATTGGACAATTATCAGGGCAAATTATTTTTATGATATAGCAAAGTTCTTGGATGAAAGTCAAACATATTGTGATGCAAGTATAACAAGACCTTATATTGATTATTGTGATATAGAATTTAGCAGGCATAAGTTTGAAAATTTAAAAAGAATTTGGGATAACAAAAATATTGTTATAGTAGAAGGAAAGAAAACAAAACTGGGCATAGGAAATGATTTGTTTGACAATGCGTTGTCAATAAAAAGAATAATATGTCCGGCAGAAAATGCATTTGAAAGTTTGGAAAAGATAGAAGAGTCTATTAAAAAAAATGTATCAAAGAACACTCTTATGCTTGCAGCTTTGGGACCGACCGCTACGATTTTAGCATCAGATATGTGTGATAATGGTTATCAGATGGTTGATATAGGACATATTGATGTTGAATATATGTGGTATTTGCATAGAGCTATATTAAGGGAACCTATAGAGGGAAAATCTGTAAATGAAAGTGGAAACAGAGATTGTTCTAATGTTTACGATAACGATAAAATTTATTTAAATTCTATTATATGTGAAATCAATTAAGTTAAGTAAGTATATTTTAAAGAGGTATTTAATGTGAAAAATAAGTATAGTTATTTGTCAAAAAATATATTGTTATTTTCAATTAGTTCGTTTGGGCAAAAAATACTTGCATTTTTATTGGTTCCGTTATATACATCTGTATTATCAACAGCAGATTATGGTACTGTTGATTTGATTACAACAACTGTAAGCATATTAGTCCCAGTGTTTACAATTAATATATCAGAAGGTGTTTTGAGATTTACATTAAAAGATAAAGATAATAAGGATTATTTTTCATATGGTATTTATATGACAATTAAGGCGGCACTTATATTGTTGGTTTTACTTTTTTTGTTGTCAATAATACCGGTAGAGTATAGTTTTAAGAAATATTATGCATGGATGTATCTGATTTTTATTGCAAATTGTATATATGGCTTGTTTCAAAATTATCTTCGTGCGGTAGATAAAGTGCCGATTATGGTTTTTTCAAGTTTGTTAAATACTGTTGTTATGTTGGTATCGAATATTATATTACTTGTATATATAAAAATTGGTATTACAGGATATTTTGTATCAATGTTTTTGGGAATTATGGCAGCCAATATATATATGTTATTTAAAGGAAAGCTTGTAAGATGTATAACTTTGGATTTTAAAAATAATCCCAAAATGAAAAAAGAATGTATTTCATACTGTTTTCCTACAATATTTACGGCTTTGGCATGGTGGATTAATTCAAGTCTGGATAAATATTTTGTTACAGGTATGCTTGGAGTAAGTGAGAATGGTATATATTCGGTTAGTTATAAAATACCTACAATATTAGGAGTGTTTCAAAATATTTTTTCGCAGGCGTGGATGTTATCTGCTATAAATGAATATGATGCTGATGACAGTGATGGCTTTTTTGGAAAAACATATGAAATGTATAATTCGTTAATGATTTTTTGTTGTGAAGGGATAATGATATTTAATATATTATTATCACGGATTTTATATGCAAAAGATTTCTTTGTTGCATGGAAGTATGTTCCACTGTTATTGCTTTCATCTTTGTTCAGTGCATTAAGCGGTTATTTGGGAAGTATTTTTTCGGCGGTAAAGGATACAAAAATTGCGGCAAAAACAACAATGATTAGTGCATTATTAAATGCATTATTAAATGCAGTTTTAATACCTAAATTTCATATATATGGGGCTGCGGTTGCTACGGTTTGTTCATATGTAGTAGCTTGGGGAATAAGATATATTGTTTCAAAAAGATATGTTAGAATGAAAATAAATGAAAAGAGAATGCTTTTTGCATATGTATTATTGGTATTACAGACAATATTGGCATCTACAAAAAGTCATTTCTATTTGTTACAAATAATTATTATATTAATTACAATGTTATTGTTTAGAAAATATTATATAAAAATATTCTCAATGGTCATAAAAAAAATTAAAAAGGAGAAATAATTATGAAAAAAGTAACAGCGGTTGTGCCAATGAAGCTTAATAACAGAAGATTGCCACAGAAAAATACGAAATCCTTTACTAATGGTAAGCCATTATGTTATTACATATTGTCTACATTATTAAAAATAGATGGAATAGACGACGTGTATGTATATTGCAGCAATCCTGATATAAGGGAATTCATTCCGGAAGGGGTTAAATATTTAAAAAGGTCAGAGTCACTTGACACTGATTCAACAAAGATGAATGATGTGTTAAAAAGTTTTGCAATGGAAGTTGATTCAGATATATATGTAATGACGCATACAACGGCACCATTTGTAAAAAAAGAATCAATAATAAAAGGGATACAAGCTGTTTTATCAGGAGAATATGATTCGGCATTTGCTGCAAAAAAATTACAGGATTTTCTTTGGAAAGATAATAAACCATTTAATTATGAACTCGATAATATTCCAAGAACGCAGGATTTGCCGCCTATTTATGAAGAAACTAGTGGGTTTTATATATATGAAAAGGATGTAATCAATAAATATAATCGTAGAATAGGACAACATCCATATATTGTTGAGGTTGGTGAAATAGAGGGGATTGATATTGATGAACTTGAAGATTTTATGATTGCAGATGCAATATTTAATCATATTATATTAAATAATTATGGTGGTGAATAGACATTGTATAATAATATAGTTAAAGAAAACAGAAAAGAAGATTTAGATATATTAAGAGTAATAGCTATTATTTTTGTTCTCAGTGTTCATGGACTTAGTTATATTGGGTTTTATGAGCATCGTTTTAGTGGCGGAGTGATGTTTATATTATCAGTTGTAAGGACATTGTTTATTACTTGTGTTCCTTTGTTTTTGATAATTACGGGAGCTTTACATAATGAGGATAATTACAATAAAAAATTTTTTGTAAGATTAATAAAAATTATTATTATATATACAATTGCAGCAATATTGTGTTCAATATTCAATATTGTAAAAGATAAGATAACCGTAAAAACGATATTAATAAATTATTTTTCTTTTAAAGCTGCACCATATGGTTGGTATGTAGGTATGTACATGGGATTGTATTTAATGATTCCGTTTTTAAATAAAGCATGGAATGCTTTTGAAGAAAAATCAAAAAAAATAATTATTACATGTTTGTTTTTAATAGTGATTATTCCAAGTGTATTTAATACATTTAATTTTGATAATGTAAATTGGTTATATGGTACACAAGAAAGTTATACTAAAGTTGTTGATGAATATTGGACATTTTTATATCCGGTTTTCTATTTTTTTATCGGAAAGTATATATATGAATTTTCAAAAAACAATAATAGATATAATAAGAAAAAAGTCATTTTGTTGTTAATACTTGCATGCACTTTGTTCGGTTTTATAAACTATTTTAAAAATTATGATTATTTTTATCCGTTTACAAAGGAAACATCTTACAGTGGTTATCAAAGTGTTGTTATATCGTGTCTGATAACAATGCTGGTTTTAAATACTAATATAAAAAATACGGTTATTAAAAAAGGTATATACATATTATCAAAATATACGCTCGGAACATATTTGGTTTCTTATATTTTTGATGTTGTTTTGTATTATATAGTAAAGCATATATTTAATAATATAGCTGGTTTATCATTAGTGCTTCCGTTTACTATACTTGTAAATTTAATTTTATCTACATTAACATCATTTTTTATAACTGAAATTTCTGAAAAATTATATAAAGTTATATCAAAAAAAATGTTGGATTAGAATAAAAATGAAATGGGGACTTGTTATTTATGGAAAAGCAAAGTGAAGTAAATCGTAATTGTGGAATAGAGATGCTCAAAATAATATAATTTTTCTGATAATTATAAGTCATGTTGTAATGACAATACGATTAAAAAATCAATTTGTATCATATGATGATTATATTTTTGACTTTTCTTATGTATCAAAGGGAATGAGTGGAATTATATTGGCGATATTTCAGCATTTTGGTTCTTTGGGTAATACAATATTTTTTGTATGTTCGTCATGGTTTTTACTTGAAAAAGATACCGTTTCAAAAAATAAGTGGATAAAAATGTTTTTGGAAATTTGGACTATATCATGTGCTATTCTTTTACTCATGTTAATATACACTGGCGGAAGAATAAATAATAAATTAATTATAAAATCGTTATTACCTAATTTTTTTACCAATAATTGGTATGTTACGGCGTATTTAATATTTTATCCATTACATACGGTTTTGAATAGAATAATAAAAGATTTAAATCAAAAAAATTTATTAAAGATAACGACGGTTTTATTTTTGCTTTATTGTGTATGTAATTCTTTGTACGATTCTTTTTTTTCATCAGTTATTATTATGTGGATTACGTTATATTTTTTTATTGCATATATAAAAATATATATGATTGAGCTATGTAATAATATAAAAGTAAATAGTATTGTATTAATAATCGGAATTTCAATAATAGTTTTTTTGATAGTTTTTACATATATAGCGGGGAGAAATAATAAATTTTTTGCAAATAAAATGCTTTTTTGGAATAAAAACTGCAATCCGGTTTTTTGGGTAATTGCTGTTACTTCATTTAATATATTTCGTAAAATAAAGATAAAAAGTAGTTTTATTAATAATATATCAAAATATTCGTTACTTATATATATTATACATGAAAACATTTTGCTAAGAAATTATATCAGACCATATATTCTTCATTTAATATATAATATTTTAGGTTATAAGTATATTATAGTATGGGTTGTATTATTAAGTATTGTTATATTTGCATTTTCATTACTTATTGGTATTATTTATAGAGTATTATTTGGAAAAATCATTGAAAAGTTAGCTGGTAAAATGATAGTGTTGATTGATAAGATATATAAAAAATATGAAAAAACCATGTATAAAATAAAATAAATGAGCATTTACACTTAATAAATATATGATATAATTTACTAAAAGTCGCTCATAATTAAATGAATAAGAAAGGAGTATGATGTTAAAGACATCATGATGATGCGTATGAAGAAAAGAACATTCATAACAAGAATTACAGCACTTATAATGGCGGTTTTGCTTGCGGTTGGAATGCTTCCAAATACAATGGTTAGAGCTGAACAGCCAGATGTATTTGATTCTTATTCTGATAGTAATGGTTTATTAGAATATTATGAAGTAAAGCCATTAACCTTATTGGCAGATAATGAAGAAGAACCTGTGGTTCATTATGATGATATAGCTTTATTGTCAGAACAGGAAGATATAACGGTAAATAGTGAAAGTGAATTGTATAAGTATCTTTCAAAGAAAATGGCAGAAAGAAGCACACAGATTAATATTATACTTCCAAACGATATTAATAATTCAATAGGTGGTCCAGTAAATGCATATACAAATGCCATAGCATATAGTGACTCATGTTCAGGCCAGGAGGCAGATGCTATAAGATATGGTGGAACAGGTTTTCGTGTTTCAACAGGATATTATTCATCACAATATACGAAGTATTCTTACACTATGACATATTATACGACAGCTGAACAAGAAGAGGAACTTACAGCTGCAGTAAATAGTGCAATGGATTCAATGAATCTTAATGGTAAAACTGAAGCAGAAAAAGTAAAACTTATACATGATTATATATGTGATAAAGTTGATTATGATTACTCGGGACTTTCGGATTCCTCAAATTTAATAAAATATACTGCTTACGCTGCTTTATGTGAAGGAAAAGCAGTATGTCAGGGATATGCAATATTATTTTATCGTATGTGTAAAGAAGCGGGATTATCAGTAAGAATCATTTCCGGAACTGGAAATGGAGGTCCACATGCATGGAATATAGTTAAAGTTGATAATGCATATTATAATGTGGATTCAACATGGGACGGACAGGACAGTACAACTTTGGATACATATCTGCTTCTTAATGAAAAGGATTTTTCTTCTAATCATACAAGAAATAGTGAATATACAACAGATGAATTTTATGAGACGTACCCAATGGGACTTGTATCATATTATAAGCAAAATCCAACATATGACACACCATTAGAGACTATGAATTGGGAGTTTAATTACTCTGCTATTGATGGGAACACAGTTTCAACAAAAGCAAATGGAAAATCTAAGCTGTTAATTTATTTCAGTACAAATTGTGGAAATTCGCGAGCTGTTATAAAGAGTTTGTCTGATAAAAAGTATACAGATTTAGATATTATAGCAATTAATGCAAATCAGGCTTCACTTGACGATGTAAAAACATTTAAAAATACATATGGAAGCGATAATGTTATATTTACGTATGCTAATTCGCTGAATGGAACAATGGCAAGCAGTAATATGTGGAATTATGTATATATGAAAGATTCCTCTATGTCATCAATTTATTATCCTGTTATGGTATATATTGATAAGAATGATAATGTTCAGCAGGTTACAACAGGATATCAGGAGTTATCAGTAATACAAAACTATCTTGAGTATTATTGTGGCATACAAAATGAAGATAGTGTATTTACTGTTAAATATCGTCCAAATGGTGGTGATGGCGATGAAATAGTAAAAACATATAATATGAAATCAACTGCTGAGGTTTTAAATAATCCTTATAATAATACAGGCTGTGTATTTAAAGGCTGGAATACTAAATTTGATGGTTCGGGGGATTTTTATACAGCTGGTTCTAAGATATCCAATCCTAAAACAAATATTATACTATATGCACAGTGGGAGAAGTTCAAGCAGCTTGAGAATGTAAAACTTGGAGAATTTAAGAATACAAAAGATGGAATAGTGATAAACTGGGAAGAAGTAGAAGGTGCTGATACATACCGAATCTACAGGAGAACAGTAAATGGAAACTGGATGGCACTGACAAGCAGTGCAACAGGAACAAGCTATACCGATAGAACAGCAGCTGAAAATGTTACATATTATTATACGGTAAGAGCTTTAAGCGGAAGTATGATAAGTGCATCATTTGATGAGACAAAGAGCATAAAAAGAATGAGCAGCCTTGCAAATGTAAAACTTGGAGAATTTAAGAATACAAAAGATGGAATAGTGATAAACTGGGAAGAAGTAGAAGGTGCTGATACATACCGAA